>NZ_JAAFZA010000028.1 GCF_015356865.1 Catenulispora pinisilvae | reverse complement strand
CAGCAGAGGCGGCCGGCGGGGGCTTGGGGGCGCGTTGCGGTGTCGCGGGCTTGCGGGCGGGCGGCACGGCGGTCGCGGCAGGTCGGGGCATACGGGCTTGCACGGCCGGGCCCGGTGCCAGGCTCGCCGCGCCGGCGGTCGGGGCGCGGCGGGCGGTGCTGGCCGTGACGGCGGCGGCAGCGCCTGCGGTCGTGGGCGCTGGGGGTCGCGTCGGCCGCGCCGGTGGTTTTGGCGCGGGGCTCGAGTGGGGAGCTGGTGCGGCGGCTGGGGTGATCTGTCCGCGACGGTCGAACAGCGCGGGCTGGCGAACTCCGCTGCGCGGCGCAGGGGGTGGGGTGAAGGCGGTGATGGTCGAGGGCGATCCGGGGCGCGGGGTGCGTTCTACGGGCGGGAACAGGCCCGGCTGCACGACGCGCGGTTTGGGTTTGCTGGCGGTGTCCGCCTGGCGTGCCGCAAGCCGGTGCTGCAGCCCTGCTGGTAGCGCGGCTACCGATCCCGGTCCGGCAGTCACGGCCGGAACCGCGCGGGTGGCCAGGACCTCGCCTGCGATGACGCGGGGCCGGTTCGAGCCAGCACGGTTCACCCGAGTGACGGTGACTCGTGGACCGGTACCGCCGCCGGAGCCCACGGGCCCGCCACGCGGACCCGTGCCGCCGGACCCGGTCGATCCCGGGCCGCCTGGGCCGAGGGCACGCTGCCCGCTCGGCGGTGTCGGTCCGCTGCTGCGCCCCGATGACGGCTTGGTGCCCTGCGCGCTGCGCCGCCCTCGAAGGCCCATCGCCCCCATGAGCTTGTAGGTGGCGATGCCCTTGGCCATCCCCAGCAGTTGGGAGCGGCCGAACACGCTGCGCCCGACCCAGAACGGGATCTTGATGAGGATGTAGAACAGGGTGATGAACACCAGCAGGTCGGTCAGCCCCCCGCCGGTGGGGAACCCCAGCGCGGTCTGACCGCCAGGGTCCAAGAACACCCGCAGCGCGGTGATCAAAGTCAGGGACTGGGCCACCTGCACCGCCAAGGTGCCGATGACCGCCCGCCACCACAGCCGCGCCAGCGGGTCAGTCTGCGGCAGCGCGTGGCAGGCCAAAGCTGCGGGCGCGGCAGCAGCCAACAGCACCATGAGCGCGACCCGCACCATGTAAGTCACCAGCAGCACCACGGCCATGACGGCGGCGACCAGACCGAGGATCGCCAGGAAGATCCCGCCGGAACCCAGGATCTTCCCGGTGATCATGTGGGCTAGGGCGGTGCCGGCGGCCTTCGGGTCCAGGCCCTGTCCCATCACCCCGGCAGCCAGGGCATCGGCGAGGTGGATGATCAGGCCGAGCACCGCCAGGGACGCGTTGCCGGCGAGGAATCCGGCGGCCAGGCGCGGTGCGATGTCCTTCATCGCATAGCGGGTCTGCAGCGTCTCGTGAGTCATCACGATCACGCCGCCGGCCAGAACGAACAGGACGTAGAAGCTGTTCGCCAGCACCGCCATCGTGGTCCAGATCTCCCCGACCCGCGGCATCGTGGTGACGTCCGGGGTGGACAGCACAGTCGACCCGAGCAGGCTCAAAACCGGGTTGAGTGCGTCGCTGACGAGGCCGGCGAACCAGTCGTTGATCGCCTTCTCGATCTGGCCGGGGATGTCCCAAAAACTCGGGTCGCTATTCCCGCCGGAGCTGGTTCCGCCGGTGGCACCGGGTGCCGGAGCTGTGTCGGTCGCGGTCGGCGCGCCGGGTCCCAGGCCGACACCGGGACCGGACGGCGAGGGGCTCGGCGCGGGCGCCGGATCGGCAGCGGGCAGGACGGCGGCCACCGGCGCCGCCGCCTTCGGGACGCTCGCGGCAGTGGCAGCCGGGACGGCGATCATGAGCGCGGCGAAAGCGGCGAGGATCGCGGCGATCAGACGGGCAACGGGCCGGGCCGAAGCCCGGACCCGGCCGCCGGCATCCCCGGCGCGCGGGGGTGCGGGCTTCGGCTCGGTGGTCATCTCAGCCGCCGACCAAGCCCTTGAGGACGGCCACCACGACCGGCGCCAAGACCGCAAGGCAGTAGCCCATCCCGGCGGACTTGAAGCAGGTCTTGGCCTTCTCCACCTCCGCCGGGTCGCCAGCGGCCAGGACGTAGCGGACGCCGCCGATCGTGAGCATCAGCGTCGCCAAAACCGCGAGAATGCCGATCAACCAATTGGTGACGTTGGAGATGACGGTGGGAATGTCGGCGGCGGCCAGGATCTGACCGGATCCGTCAGTCGTGGCAGCCAGCACGGGACCGGTCGCAGCGACAGCGAACAGCGCCGTACCCACAGCTGTCACAGCGACCCGGACGCGAGCGCGGCGACCGCTGCCGAACTTGAATATCCGCGCCTTCGGTGTCGACCGGCGCGCAGGATAAAGCTTGAGGTGCATGGGATGGTTCCTTCGGTGCTGTGCAAAGCAAGGGGGGATTGCGGCGGACTGCCGCGAAAAGGGCGATGGGCCTGTCAGGCGCGAGCGACGGCGAAATGAGCGCCGCGGGGGCCTGGCGGTGAGGGGCGTCCCGGGTGTGCCGCGCGCACGACACCTGCCTCCTCAACAGGGGGTGTCGTTGGCGAGCATCAGCAGTGGAGGGTCAGCACCACGCGGTGGTGCGGCATCCCGGGGAGACCGCGGCCGAGAAACGAACCCGGCACTCTAATAGTCGAAAAACAGGCCCGTTTTTCCGGCCGAAGCCGGAACTATTTTCTAAGCCGGGATCAGATCCAGCCCTTCGTCAGGGCCTCCACCAGACGCGCCTCGGCGGCGGTGCGGCGGTCGTGCAGAGTCGACTTCGCCAGCCCCAGCTCGGCGGCGACATCCTCCAGGCCGCGCTCCTCCAGGCGGGTACGGCCGATGTACTCCGCCTCCTCGCCGGTGATGACCCCGGCGCGCACCGCGCGGGCCAGAACCAGGTCGGGATGGCCCACCGGGTAGGTGGGTGCGACGGGCACCGATTCCTCGGCCGCCACCGCCAGCTCGCCGGCATCCCGATAGCGCGCACGGCGGGCGATGTTGAACGCCTTGGTAGCCAGCGCCCCGGCGATGTTCGCGATCCCGGGGTCGTCCAGATCGATCGTCCGTAGCGCCGTCAAGAAGCCCTCGATCATCTCGGCCTCGATGTCGCCGAAGCCGCGGCTCTCATCCGGAAAGCAGCGGCCCAGCATCAGGCCGCTCCGGTACAGGGCCGGGAAAGCCAGCCCGGCCGCGACGACTGTCCAGCCGGGATCGCCGGTGCGCACCTGGCGCACCAGCGCGGCCCAGACCGCATTGGTGAGGGCGACGTCGGTCGTCTCATCCCACAGCAGTTCCGCCAGGGAGTTCACATCCAAGGTCTTGCCGACATCAGCCACGGACAGGTGCGCCGACGCCGGCTGCTCCCGCAGCGCATTGAAGGTGTCCATCAAAGTTGCGAGCGGCCTGAATTCCTTGTACTCAGCGTCTGCCACCGAGTCGCCGGTTTCCGAATTCAGCGTTGCTTCGTCTTCTTCGGATTCCCAAGCCTGGGCGTTGTCGTAAAGGTCGACGGTCATTTCGGTGCTCCCGTTGTCGCGAGGCGGCTTTGAACGGGTTCATCGAATGCCAACCGATACGCAAAAAGGGCGCACGAAATACGCACGCCCCACCGATCGGCACCTCGACTGGCTGGATCCAGGCGTGCGTCCGGCGTGCGTATTTCGTGCGTAAAACCCCTCCGAGGTGCACCGTAGGCACAGCGCACACGGCGGCCGAGACCGCCCGCAACCCCCAGAAAAGATCTTGGAACTGGTTGGTCGGCGTCCCTTGCCCGCCGCAGGCCTGCCGAACTCGGCACCGTCCCGGATGCCGGAGGAGGCACGCGTTTCCGGCCGTGCGTCCCCCGTGCGCCCCGCGTGCGTCCTTCGTGCGTATTTGCCGTCTGAACTGGCCTGATGTTCTGGCATGGGATGGCGCTGGGTACTGGATTCACCTGGCCCGTTCGCCCCGGAGCCTTGGCGCCCGAATCGGAATCACCGGCACAGAAGGTAGGCCCTGCGAGTCAGCAGTCGATGCCCCCGGTCCGCAGCCACGGCTCATGCCCTCAACCGCGCGGCCCCACCCTGCAGCGCGGCCTGCGGCCAAAGGGCTCCACCATGTGGCAGCAGCTCGAGAGGTTCCTAGACAGCTGTAGAAAAGCCGGGCCTTCTCGCCGTAGAAGGTGGCAGTGGCTGTGATGCCGGTCACAGTATTGTCGTGGGGCCGGAAAATCAGGGGCTTTTTTCGACTATTAGAGTAGGTCAGCGCAACGCGGAGCCGCACGACGCCGACAACGTCATGACAAAGCAGCCGCACAACGCACAGAACATTCCCAGCGGAATTCCCCAGGGAACCGCCACCGATTCCGACACCGGCCGCACCCCGGCGCCGCGAAAGCAGCGCATCCGCGGATGCGGAGTGCCGGCAACCGTGTGGTTCACCCCCCACCCCGACAGCACCAACCACGACGTTCGGAAGGAGAACACCAAGAGCGCCGGGCCCGAGAACCAGGCCGCATCCCAGCGCGAGTTTCGGCCGTGGGCGGTGACCGAAATGGTCCGCCAATTCACCGCCACCGACGGGCACTACGCCATCATCCGTGCGTGCCTGCAGGATGCCGGACGCCTCCCCGGCGGAGCTATCACCCGGCGCCGCCGGACAGCCGCCGAAGGCGACTTGTCCGGCGACACCGAGACGACCATCCGGGCTGGTTACGACCTCGTTGTCGTGGTGGAATCCGACGACGATTTCCCGCACCGCGAACAGGACTCGCACGATGAGTTCGGCGCCTTCGAGGACCGCGAGCCGCAGGACTGGCGCGCCCCACATCCGCACCCGCTGACGGTGCTCATCAAGGGCGCCAGGCGGATGCTCGGCGACGGCGGAATCCTGGCCATCCAGATACCCCGGCCCGCCCCCGGCGCCGGGTTCAGCGACGGCACCGGCGAGGTCGTCACGAACGCCCGCCGGGCCGGCTTCGCCTACCTGCAGCACATCGCCCTGGTCGACTCCTTCATCGACCACGACGGCCTCACCCCGCTCGTTCCGCAGGCCGATCTGGACGCCTTTTGGGCCGCCCGCTCGCAGGGCCTCACCGTCCACGCCCGAGCCCACTCCGACCTCCTCATCTTCCGCAAGCCCGGAAAGGCCAACGCCCTTGCCTGAAACCCCGACCGCCCCGCCCCGCACGCCGACCCGGAACCCGGCCGCGATACCCACCTCGGTGTGGGTCACCGCCCAGCGCAACTCCCGCGCCCAACGCGCCGGACGCTACGTCCCGGAGTCGGTGGCGCACCCGGCCAGGATGCTCCCGGACATCGCCGCACACGCCATCACCAGCTACACCGAACCCGGGGATCTGGTCGCCGACCCGATGTGCGGAATCGGCACCACACTCGTGGAAGCGATGCACCTGGGGCGGCGCGCACTCGGCGTGGAATACGAGGCCCGATGGGTCAAATTCGCCAAGGCCAACATCGCCCTGGCCGCCTCTCAAGGTGCTACCGGAACTGAGGCCCGCGTGATCCGGGCCGACGCCAGAAAGCTCGCCACGGTGGTGCCGCCGGAGCTGCTGGGCAGCGCCGCCTTGGTCATCACCTCCCCGCCGTACGGGGCGGCGGTACACGGACAGATCAAGGCCACCGCGCTGACCGGCGAGTCCGGGGTACAGAAGAGCGACTACCGGTACTCCACCGACCGCGCCAACCTCGCGCACGTGGGCCGCGAGCAGCTCATCGCCGGCTTCGCCGAGATCCTGGCCGGCTGCCGGAAACTGCTGCGCCCCGGCGGCATGGTGGCGGTCACCGCCCGGCCCTGGCGGGAGCACGGAGAGCTGATCGACCTGCCCTCCGAAGTGATCGCCGCCGGGGTCGCGGCGGGCCTGGAGCCGACCGAGCGGTGCCTGGCCCTGATCGCCGGCGTCCGCGACCGGCAACTGATCACCAGGCCCTCGTTCTTCCAACTGGCGAACATCCGGCAGGCACGGGCAGCCGGAGTCCCAATGCACCTCATCGTGGCCGAGGACGTGCTGCTGTTCCGGGCTGGCCGCGGCGCTCCGCGACAGTCCCAGACGACCACCGAATCCCTCACCGCCGAGCCGGAACCGACGGCCCAGGAACACGATGCGGCGATGGTGTGACACCACCGGAGCAGCAAACCTGCCAAGGCCGTCCGCCGCTGTGCAAACACTGCCACGCCCCACTCGTGATCGACCCGGCCGGGCCGTGGTGCCGCCGCTGCCGCACCGCCGCGATGGGTACACGCCGATACCCCGTCTGCCCGATGCCGGCGGTCGCAACCGGAGCAGGCGTCCGCACCGCTGGACTGCGGCTGTGCCACGCCCACGCCCGGCGACTGGCCAACGGCACCGGACCCCACACCGTCATCCGCGACCCGAGCCCCGATCCGCACAGCCCATGACCGACCGCACGCCCCATCCCACACGAGCCGAAAGCCCTCGCACCGCCAGCTCCAAACACACGCCCCCCACACCCAGCAAGCGCCCAGTCCCGCTGTCCACCACAGTCCGCAAGGAGACCTTCTTGATCCGCCGTACCGCCCTGGCCAAGGCAGGCGCTGCCCTCGCCACCGCCGCAGCGCTGAGCGCCACGCTGTCCGCCTGCGGCAGCGACCACCGCAGCCCTACTGGGAGACCGGCCGCCACCAAAGCCCCGGTAGCCGCACCGTCGACGGCCGCTACCTCGGTGTTGACCGGTCCGGCCCTGCGAGCGGTGCTGCCGACGACCGCGGACCTGGCCACCGGGATCACCATTTCCGGCGTCTACGACACCGGCACCTACGTCATCTCCGGGGCTGACCTCGCGGCGCCGTCGCTGCCGAGCGCCGACTGCACCGCGGCCCCCGCGATCGACGCCGATGTCCTCACCGGCGACTACCGCGCCGCCTACGCCTCCGAGGAGCTGGATGTCGCCGGCACCAGCGTGCAGCTCGTCGTCGCCTCCACCCACCCCGGCGACGCCGCAAAGCAGCTGAACGAGATACGCGAATTCGCCAAGCGCTGCGCGTCGTTCGCGGCCCCGGATGCCACCGGAGCATCGGTCGGAGGCACGGTATCCCTGGACAGCTATGCCGGATTCGGCGACGAGGCGATCCGCATCCGCGTGGCTGCCGCGGGCCCGGACGCCGCGAAGTACTCCCAGCCCGAAGTCATTCTCGTCCGCGTCGGTTATGAGATCGCCGCCGTCTCCGACGCCGACCACACCCGCGACGAAGCCGACGCCGTCTCGGCCGCCAACCTCCTGACCGAGCGCCTGACCAACACGCACAAGTAGCCCGGCGCCCGCCTCACCCCTACACCCCGGACCGCGACGGTCCGAAGGGCACACCGAACGCGGTGAACAGCAACTCGCCACCACGAATCTCGTCCCACGCCCCGATCGCCAGGCCCCCGCGCTCCAGGAGAACCACTGAACCTCCGCACCGCCATCGCCCACACCGCCGCCTACCTCGCCACGGCCAGTATCATCACCGCCTGCCTAACTGCCTGCGGCAGCAGCCACCCGGACTCCCGATCGACCGCCGGAAACCCACCCGTTCTCGGTACGGCCCGCAGCCACGTACCGAATGCAACCGCCACCGGGTCCACGCTGAAGAACCTGCTTCTGCAACGCTCGGACCTGAGCTCCGCCATCGCTATCACCGACACCGCCGACAGCGGCCAGAACTGGACCAGCCCGAACGACCTGCCGACCCCGCTGATCACTGACGCCGACTGTGACGTCGTCCCGCAGATCACCGCTGATGAGGCCAGCGCCGACTACCGCGCCGCATACGCGAAAGAGACGCTGACCGAGCACGGCATGCCGATCGCGCAGATCGTCCTGGCCGCCACCAACCCCGGCGATGCCGGCCGCCAGATCGCCGAGATCCACGCGCTCGCAGACCGATGCCAGAGCTTCTCCGCCGCGAACGCCGACGGCGCGAGCGTGGCCGGCACCGTCACCGCCACGGCAATCCACGGACTCGGCGACCAGGCCCTCGACGTCCGCGTCACCGCGACCGGACCGGATGCGGCAACCTACCAGCAGCCCGAACTGATCCTCGTACGCGTCGGCGACAAGCTCGCCGCCATCAGCGACGACTACCCGGACGCCGACAACAGCTCCGCGCTCAAGGCCGCGCAGCTGCTCACCGCCCGCCTCACCGGCCAACCGGTATAGGGGCTGCTGGCCCGACCGGACCGCCGCGCCGCCCGCAGTCCGGCTGGGCCCCGCCCCTTCCATTCGCACCGACCTCCCGTCTAGGAGTTGCCATCCCCACCCCGCTCGCTACCTGTCCCGCCATCACCCGCGCCCTGGCCGCCACCGCCGTCCTGACCCTCGCCTGGGGCATCGTCTCCGGGATCACCCAGTACCACTTCGCATACGCCTGCCTGGCCGTCGGTCTCGTCCTGGCCCGCACACTGACCCGCACCCCAGCGCCGCGCACCGCACTGCTCCCGGCCATCGCCGCCGTCCTGGCCTTCACCGTCGGCTTCATCGGCGACTACGTAGCCGTGGCCGTAGCGCTCTGGCTGCACTACGACATCCCCGCCGGTGTCATCGTCGACCACGGCGGCGAGCTGTTCCGAAATGTCGCGGGCGGCCACTCGATCATGGACTGGGTGTTCTTCATGCTCGCCGCTATCGCCGCCGCCGGACTGACCGCCGGCCGCCAACTGAACAACAATCACGCACGCGCAGGATCCCGTATCGAGGCCAGCCCGGCACACCACGACACCGCCTCTTGATCCGCCCCGCCGCCTCGGCAACAAGGGACCGACCGGTTCAGGATCCAGCCGGTGAGCCTGAAACAGGCACGCGCCTTCGTCGCCGCGCATCACCGCCACCACCAACCTCCCTGCGGGCACAAGTTCTCCATCGGCCTAGCCGCTCCCGGCGGCGAACTCGTCGCGGTCGCCATCATCGGCCGGCCGGTCGCCCGACACCTGGACGACGGCTACACCCTCGAAGTGACACGTCTGGCCACGCTCTCAGTTCCTGGTAGCTGCTCACGGCTGTACTCCGCAGCCTGGCGCGCGGCCCGCGCGATCGGCTACCGCCGCATGATCACCTACACGCAGGGCACCGAGACCGGCGCGAGCTTGAAAGCCTCCGGCTGGCATCCAGTCCGCCACCTGCCGCCGCGCCCCGGCTGGAGCTCCCAGACCCGGCCACGCCGCAACCTCGGCACCGACAACATCGCCCGAACCCTGTGGCAAGCCGGAGCCCCGCCGACGACCAACAACGACTGACGGGCCTGCCCGGCATCAGAGCCGTTACCCATCGCTCCGGAGCCAATCCGCCACCGCCCGGCCCGCACCCTTGATGCACCAGGAGAGTCATGACCCTCGATAACCAGACCTACATCGACACGCTCGCCGCCACCCACGGCCTGGCCGCCAAGCCCGGCGACGCCAACCACGCCGATCTCATCGAACGCGCGGTGCGCGCCGAACTGGCCGACATCAAGACACGCACCCAGAACCTGCTCAACTGGAGCGCCGCCGTCATCGCCAGCCACCAGGCCGAGACCACCGGGCCCGGACAGGGTCCGGTCACCAGCACCGATCCTGCACGGCCCGGCTGCCGCTGCGCGCTGCGCCACACCGATCGCCGACCCGGCTGCCGCTGCAAGACGCGCCACCACTGAACACCCGGCCCCCGGCACGATCACCGACTCACCGCGTGGGCTCACACCACCGACTGCCCATATCCATGCGGCAGATAGACCGCTGCATGAAGCCGCGCCGTCGCTACGAGACGCACTGAGCAGCCGAAGAAGCGTGCGGCATCGACGGCATTCCCCGCACCTCGTGACGGGCTGAGGAACAACTCAGCCCTGGGCACGGCGAACCTGCAGCCGCCACGTGCCACGCGCCACGCGCCCACCGGCGCGAACCACACCCACCTGCACACCCGCTTGGAGAACCATGACCGCCGACATCGCCGAATACACCGACCAGCTGCTGGCGATCCACGGTGCCGACGCGGACGACCAGCCGCTGGGCGATGAGATCAGCGAACTCGCCCACCACGCCTACCGCCTCGGCGTCCCCAACCACTTCCTCGACCTGTTCCTCTGGACGCAGAACCTGCACTGGACCGTCGGCTGCAGCAGTCCTGAAGAGATCTGCGGGTGCTTCCGCTCCACCACCACCTCATGACCAACGCCTCGACTCCTTAAGGACGCCTATGACACCAACCATCACCGCGCTCAGCCTGGGCGCCGGGGTCCAAAGCTCCGCTCTGCTGCTGATGTCCGCGCACGGCCTGCTCCCCAAGCTCGACTACGCCGCCTTCGCCGACACCGGCTGGGAACGCCCGGAGACCTACGCCGCCCTGGACCGCCTGGAGAACGAAGTCGCCCGCCCCGCCGGCATCGAAGTCGTCCGGCTGCGCGCCGGGGACATCCGTCGCGACGCCCTCGACCCCAACAGCCGCTTCTCCACCATGCCGATGTTCATCCGCAACCCCAACGGATCCAAGGGCATGCTGCGCAGGCAGTGCACATCTACATACAAGATCAAGATATTGCTTGCCGAGGCGCGCCGCCGTCTGGGAGCAGAGGTCTTCGAGGACGGGCGCGTCGGCCGCGTCAAACGCGGCCAACACCTGTCGATGTGGGTCGGAATCAGCTCAGATGAATTCCACCGGGCCAAGGACTCCGGTGTGAAATACGCGGTCAACGAGTTTCCGCTGCTGCAACTCGGCCTCACCCGCGCCGATACCCAGGCATACCTCGACGCCCACGGCTTCGCTGCCGTGTCCAAAAGCGCCTGTATCGGTTGCCCGTACACGTCCAATGCCGGCTGGAGGAACCTGAGGGACAACCACCCGCAGCAGTGGGACGAGGCCGTGGAGTTCGACCGCGCCATCCGCGCCGGCAACGCCCGCGCCAACGCCAACGGCCGACCCCTGCTGGGCGAGGCGTTCTTGCACCCTTCGCTGTTGCCGCTGGACTCCGCGCCGATCGACGCCCCGCCCAAGCGTCAGCACCTGCGCCTGGTCGGCACCGACGAGGCCGACAACTGGGAGAACGGCGACCCCGACGGCTGCTCCCCATGGGCCTGCCGCTCCGGCCGCCCCGAACAGCCGCCGGAGTTCTCGGAGGTGGCTGCTTGAGCCCGGCGCGCGCGAGCAGCGCGCCGCGACTCGGAAGCCTGTGTACCGGGTACGGCGGCCTCGACCTCGCCGCCCGGAAGGTGTTCGGCGCCAAGCCTGCCTGGTTCGCCGACAACGACCCCGACGCAATCCGGGTCCTCAAACACCACCACCGCCGGGTGCCGAACCTCGGAGACATCACTGCCCTGGACTTCGCCGACCGCAACGCGGTGCAGGGCGTCGACATCCTCACGGCCGGATGGCCGTGCCAAGACATATCCATCGCCGGACGCGGCGAGGGCTTGAAGAAGGGAAATAGGAGTGGCCTCTGGTTCACCGTCGCAGCCGCCGTTCGCGATCTACGACCCCATCTCGTGCTCCTGGAAAACGTTGCTCAGCTCCGCGGACGCGGCCTCGACCGCGTCCAAGCCGACCTGGCCGGCAGCGGGTACCACACGGAATGGCTCAGCCTACGAGCAGCCGAAGTTGGCGCCCCGCACCGACGAGCCCGCATGTTCATCCTCGCCTGGCAACCCGGCGAAGACGCGACCCGGCTCCTCGAAACTGCTGCCCACTCCCCAGGCCCGCGACGGCGACGGGCGGGGAGCCTCCGACCCCGTTGCGCGCCGGGCCGGGGGTCACTCGGTGGGACTGGACGACGCGGTGTCGGTCCTGGCGGGGAAGCGCTCGGAGGTGGTGCTGTTCCCGACGCCGAGGGCGTCGGACGGCACGAAGGGCTCGCCGAACCAGCACGGGTCCAAGGGAGACCTGATGCTCACCTCGGCGATCGCCAGGCTGGCCCGGCATCCGGCCGTGCCCGCAGAGCGCCTGCCGGAGGCGGCCTGACCACACATTCCACCTACCCGTGGGGCGTCTACACCGACGCGGTCCGGCGTTGGGAGCACGTCCTCGGCCGCACTGCGCCTGACCCCACCGAGCCTGGACGCAACGGACGCCCGCGCCTGCGCCCGGAGTTCACCGCCTGGGCGATGGGACTACCGACCGACGACTACCTGGCCGGGGTCCCCGACGTCTCACGGATCGCCGCACTACGGCTGGCCGGCAACGGCGTCGTCCCGCAGCACGCTGAGACCGCCTTCCGCGAACTTGCCCGCCGGGCGCTCCCCCACCGATGGGGAAGCCCCCTGGGGGAGGAGCGCTGAGCGCCGCAAGGCGAACGTCTTCGCCGTCCCAGCCAGCGGAGGCGCGGCCGTCGGACGTCGAACCTGCCGCCCTGGCGTCCGTCAGGCTGACGAGCACCCATAGCCACCTCACACCGCAACCACCTCGCCCGATCGGAGAATCATTGACCGCTTCCGCCCGACACTGCCATCCAAAAGCCAAGTCGACTCGCCGCGCCCGCCGCGGACAGTCCACGACCGCTGCGACATACATCGGCGGTTCGCAGGCAGGAGCAGGACGATGAGCGGGACGCCGATCGCCCTCGGCGACCTCGCCGCTCTGCCGCCAACCCTCGATATCGTCACCGCCGCTCGGCTCCTGGGCATAGGACGTACCACAGCGTTCGGGCTGCTGCGCAAAGACCGTTTCCCGTGCCGGGTACTGCGTTTCGGAACCACCGTGCGGGTTCCGACCGCCGATCTGCTCGCCTTCCTGGGTCTGGCCGCCCCAGTCCTGATCGAGACCGCGGCCGGGGCCACCGGCGAAGCGGATCCGGACGACCAGTCAGAACACCGGCCACTGCGTCTGGCACGAGTCGAGCCCGATTGCCAAGGCTTGTCAGCGACTTGACGCCGCGGGCCGACTAGAGCGTCCATCGACCACCAGCAGCGGATTCTGTCCATCGGTGCGGCCAAGCGTGGCAGTGCGCCGTGCCGCACCGACGGACACCGCAGTGACCACCGAAGCACCACAAAACAGGGACTCTCATATGGCCAAGAATCCAGTCTTCAAGAAGTGCGGCTGTCGCATCGCGGTAACCGACGACAACGGCGACGCCGTTATCGGGCCCGATGGCAAGCCCAAGATGCGGCGTCTGGGCGCCGACTGCCCTCAGCTACGGCGAGGCAGCAGTTGGAACCCCAAGCATGGCACCTGGTACTTCCAGATCGAGGTCAACGTCGGCAAGGACCGGCCCCGCCAGCACCTGTCCCAGGGTGGGATCGCCACCTCTGAGGACGCCGAAACCGCAGTCACCGACATCCGGCGACTGCTCGCGTTGGCCGACGACCACGCCGACGATCCGGCGACGGCTGTAAAGAACCGTCTGGCGATCGTCGAGCGGATCCGGACGACGCTGAAGGACAAGAAGGCGCTGCCCAACTACGACGAGATCCGCAAGAACCTGAGAACCGGCCAGCCCATCATCGACAAGATGACCACCGGCGAGTGGCTGACCCAGTGGCTGGTCTCCAAGGGAGACCTCGCTCCCGGCACCGCCCGCTCCTACGGCATCCATATCGACGTCCATCTGAAACCTCACCTCGGCGACGTTCTCCTGGACGGGCTACGCACCGCGCACGTCCACGCCATGTTCGCCGCGATCGCCGAGCGAGCCGACATCCTGCCAGCCGAGAACGCGGCACGCCGAGCGGTGGAGAACGCCATGAAACAGGCCCGCTCCAATGGCGACCGCGCCGCCGCCAACGCGGCCCGAGCCAAACTCGCCGAGATGCCGCCCTACCGCCGCCCGACCGGCCCTGCGACCCGACAGCGGATCCTGGCCACACTGCGATCCGCGCTCTCGGCGGCCTGCTCCGAGCAGCTGCTCACCCTCAACGTCGCCAAACTCGCCACCCTGCCCTCCGGCAAAAGACCCAAGGCCAAGGTCTGGACGCCGAACCGCGTGGCCGAGTGGCGGCGCACCGGAGACAAGCCCTCAGCCGTCATGGTCTGGACCGCCGAGCAGACCGCCGCGTTCCTGAACCGCGCAGTCGGCCACGAACACGGCGTCCTGTTCCACCTGATCGCCTTCACCGGGCTCCGCCGGGGCGAGGCCTGCGGGCTGCGCTGGGTAGACCTGGACCTGACGGCATCAGAGATGACCGTGACCCAGCAAATCGTCCAGCTCGGCTGGGATACAGCCCTCACCTCCCCGAAGTCCGACGCCGGAGAGCGAGTCATCGCCCTGGACACCGCCACCGCCTCCCGGCTCAAGTCCCACCGCACGCGCCAAGGAAAACAGCGCCTGGCCCACGGTCCCGGCTGGATCGACACCGGACTGGTCTTCACCGCCCCGGACGGGTCGCCTCTGCACCCGGGATGGATCTCCCGCCAGTTCGAACTGCTGGTCCGCGAGGCCGACCTGCCACCGATCCGGCTCCACGACATGCGTCATGGCGCGGCCACCCACGCCCTGTCCGCAGGCGTTGACATCAAGATCGTCCAGGAGATGCTCGGTCACTCTAACTCCGCGATCACCCGCGACACCTACACCTCGGTGGTCTCCGAATCACAGCACGCCGCCGCCGAGGCCATCGCCTCAATCATCAATGCTGGAAACGCCCTTGTAGGTTCCTGATTTCGGTGTCCCTTTCCGGATCCCGATGTCCCCTGCGTGTCCCATGGGACAGGAGTTGCTGCGACTTTTCGAGATAGTGGTCACCTGGCCGCTCAAACTGTCACCACGAGGCGGCTCGGCGTCGTGGTTTCCGCCCGATCGACTCTGATCAGCAGTGACGTCTCCCGGTCCGGTGACAGTCGGCGCGCAAACTGCGAGCAGGTGACAACAATCTCGACCATCTGGTGACAGACGGTGCGAACAAATCGGGACGCGACCCCAGGTCACACCACGAGCCTGGTGACAACTATCTCGAGAACGCGCATTTACGGAACGCCCAGGTCAGGCCCCTCGCTCACGCGAGCAGCGGCGGCCCCGGGCCGGTAAAGCTGTCGGGAGTGACACCGAACCCGGAACGATCAAGGTGTCACTCGACTCGGAACCGAACGTTGCCGCAGCTCACAGCGTCGCCATGGGACACCGAAATCCGGAACCTACAGCCCTTCACCAGACCGGAACCGCGCGGTAGCGGCCGAGGCGGGGCCGTGTTGGCTAGGACGGCTTGGGTTGGATCTGAATCCAACCCAAGCCGTCCTAGCCACGTGTCGGACACCAAGCTTTCGGCGTCCGACACGAGCCTCTACGGCACTTCCGCAGCACGTCGGTGCACGCGCCGGTCCCAGTACCGCCAGTCCTCGATCAACGCGCAGGTTTTGGCCGACGCACGTTGGGGAGAATACGACCCTTCGCGTCGGTGCGCCTCAGGAGGGCGAGCTGGCCCTGTCAGGAGCCGGCAAGCGCGTTGTCGCCAAGACGGGGGCACGCCGGTGGTGCGAGCCGGACCGCGATGAACGCACGTGGGTTCGACGCGGTCGCAGCTCATGGGGTAAGTTCGGGTTTCATTGCGGGAGTGGGCGGGTGATCCGACACTGGTGGTAAGCCACTTGAGTGTCGTTTCTCACCAGAGGCATGCTTGGGGCGGGTTCATGGATCGCGCGCTCGGGTAGATCCTCGCCGACGCCGTCTTCGGACGGAGTCAACCGTAGGGGGCCTTAGCTCAGCTGGTCAGAGCAGCGGACTCATAATCCGTCGGTCCCGGGTTCGAGCCCCGGAGGCCCCACCTAGCAAGCCATCGGCTTCGCCCGCAGCACGGGTTCGTTTGACCTTCGCCGCTGAGGATCCTGCGCGCAGTCACGCTGGACGCTGGCCCCACACCAAACGGCCAGGCCAGAGAACCACTTCGCGTGCAGCTCCTCTGCACTTGAGAAACTCCCTGCACGTCGGCATCACGGCGGGTCAACCGACGGGCAATCCCGTAGTTCCAGGATCCGTTTGACGCTGCCAAGCGGGTCCGGACACGCGGGAAGCCATGGACTCGCGCGATACCCGCCCCCGCGACCGCGCTAACCCCACGAGTGTTGCATTTCGCCCGCCTGGCCGAGGCTCCAATGCCAGAGCCTACGGCTCTGGGGTGTCAACCGCCATGAGGAAGTCGCGTCCGCCGTCAGGGCTGACCGGGCAGTTCGCCTCCTCGCTGCGCCAGCGCGTGACCGACGCGGGGCCGGCGAGGTTACCGGCACCGTATGGACGGACTCGCAGGACCTGGGGTCGTTTCTAGCTCAGGTTCAGGCACCGCGCCCGGCGAGTCGGTCGCCGCCGATGCAAAAGCGGCGAGGGACCGGGCGGGGTGCCAAGGGCAAGAAGCGCAAGCGCTGACTCCGAGTGCCTCATCACGTGGGCGAGCTCGTGGATGTGGCTCCGTGGGTCAGTTCTTCGGGTGCCGCTCCGTCTTTGCGGACCGGTAAGACCGGGTTCGGTCCGGGCCGAGGTTCTGCTCCCGCGCCTTGCCGACGGTGACGCCGAAGCCGTGGAAATACTGCACGAGCTGTTCACGGGTCAGCGTCTGTGGTTCGTCGCCGACCAACGCGCCCTCCAAAACTGCGAGCGCGGCGCTGAAGGCGGCGGACATCAGGTTCGCCTCCATGCCCAGCGACAAAGGAGTGGTGGCCGCCTCAGGGTGGGCAGTCAGGTAGTTCTTCGCGTATAGGACACCGAGGTCGAAGGGCTCGCCCTCGGCGATCGGCACAGCGCTGGAACCCGACGACACGACACCATCCCCCTCGACACGAGTGCCCGGCCACTCCCAGGCACGATCAGGCAACGCTACCGACACCGGTGGCGGCGCTCAATGGCGCCGGGGCACGCGCGCCGCGGGCTGTCGCTCAGCCCTACGAACGCCCGCGGTTCGGCAGTACGGCGCCACCGCGTCCGATGCCACACGGAGGCATCAGATGGGGAGCTACCTCGGCTGCACGGTACGCTGGCTAGGACGGCCTGAAAATGGTTCTGGCCGTGATCTTGTGGAGGTCCGGTTCCGGTCCTGGTCAGCGGGTGTGGAGGACGCGCTTTCGGAGGAGGTCGAAGTTGGCCCGGCCGTACATCTGTCTTTTCAGCATCTTAGATGCGGTTGACGTGGCCTTCGACGACTCCGGAGCTGTACGGGAGGCTCAGGCCGTTGCGGACGGCGTCGCAGTCGGACAGCAGGCTGCGGGCGAAGGACCGCAGTGGTGCCAGATCCGTGCCCTGGGCTGCGGTGATCCAGTCGTCGAGTAGGTGTCCGTCGAGGTTGACCATCATGGCGGCGAAGTCGCGGACGTGGTCGGCCAGGGTGTCGAGTTCGGGGCAGCGGCCGAGGAGCGTTTTGAGCTGGAGTTGTTCGTCCTGGTCGAGGGTGTCGGGATGCCGGGTGATCAAGGCGGTGACGGCTCGGGCGCTCGGCGGCTTGGTCGGTGACGTGGCTCGCGGTCGCTGGAGTTGTGCGACCCAGTCACGGACGGTTCCGTAGGATCCGGTGAATCCGCGTTCCCGAAGTTCTTCGTGGAGGATCCGGGCGTTGTCGTGGCCGTCGGCGATGCGTTGTTGCAGGTAGGGCTTGAACGGGTCGAGGTGGCTGGGAAGGTTCTGCCACTGGTCGTGGAGGAGTTGCTCGGGGGTGTCGGCGCGGGTAGCGGCGGACGGTGCCGCGGGCCAGGCCCAGGTCGGCGGCGATTGCGCGCAGCGAGCGGCCCTGGGCCAGCAGAGCGTGGACCGCGGCGTGGCGGGCCTGGACGCGGTCGGTGAATCGGTGGGGTGACATGCTGGGTGGGCGAGTGCTCGTGCTGGCCGCGCTCGTGGGATCGGTCTGGTCAGGGGCCGCGCAGGCAGCCGCTGTGCGCGGCTACGCATCGCTCGACGGCCTCGCCGAGGTTGTGCCACAGGTGCCAACGATCAGCTATATGGATCGCTTCCCGTGCGCCGATCCGTCCGGCTTCGGCGAATCCACCAGCGCGGTCACGGCATATCGCCGTCGTCCCCGGGTGGGCTTGCAGCCACGCGGCGACCGTTCCGACCTCACGGTCCGGCAGTAGGTCGACAGGCCGGTGAGTGGTGACGTCGACCAGGACACTGCCGTAGACCCTGCCGCGTCGTAGAGCGAATTCGTCGATGCCCAGCAACGCCGGAGACGTCGTGTTCAAGGGCTCCGGGACCGCGCGAACCAGGTCCAGCAGCACAGTGCGCCCGACCGGAAGCCCGAGCAGTGCGGATAACCGGGCTCCGGCCCGGCCGGCCAGCGCGAGGCCGATCTCGGTCAACGCCACCCGGGCGGTCGTGGTGAATCGGGAGTACGGGCGGGTCAAGTCCTCAAAACGCTCGGCGAACGTCACCGAGGAGCATGAAGGCTCCCGACAGCGGAACCGCCGCACGGTCAGCCGCAGCTCCACGCGCCGCCCGCACAGCGCCTGGTCGATCAGCCGCCGTTGATAGCGGCCGTGGACGACTGCCGACCGGATTCCGCAGGCCGGGCAGTCGGCAGCAAGAGCAGCACCGCGCAGGAAGAACGAGACCAGGTCCCCGCGAGAGTCGAGTCGCTCGACCACGAGCCCGTCAAGCTGCGGGAAAAGTGTCCCACCAAGAGAATGATCGCACGATCACCGAGTATCTCAGTGTTCGATCATGTCACGCGCCGAGTCCTCCACAAGATCGCGGCCAGAACCGTTTTCGAGCCGTCCTAGCCATACGCCGGTAGAGATCCAGGTGGTCGCCGACCATCGGCTTCGCGGTGTGCGCGGCGACGCTGGCACGGCACGCCGCCGGATCGATCTGCGACAACCGGTCCAGCGCTGACTTCAGCGCCGCAGAACCGCGCTCGATGACGAAGCGTCACCGACCAGGTGCTGATCGCCCCACCCCGCCGTGGTGATGACCGGCACACGGGTCAGGGCCTGGATCACCGACTGCCCGGACGTCCACGGCGGGATCTGGATAGGCGACGGGCCACCGCCGGTCATCCAGGTGGACTCTGCGCGCGTCTCGGCGTCCGATGATGACCTGACCGGTGAGGTGGTGGCGTTTCTGCGTCAGATCGCGGCAGGAGAGCTTGCCCGGAGCGCGGCCGGCCCGCGCGCCGAGCAACTGGCGGACCGCCTTGACGATCTCAACTGAGTCCACTGTGATCAGCCACGGCGTCCAGGTCCTGCTGGACAGCCAGTCGGCCAGCAGCGACCGCGCGGTTACGGCGGCCGGGCTTATGGTCTTTGGCGTGCTTCTGATGGTGGCCGGAGTGTTGTCGCAGACGATGAGTCACGCTGGGGTCTTGCTCGCAGGCGTGCCCCTCGGGGTCGGCCTGGGACTGCTGGGCACGGGCGTGTTGCGGTCGCTGGCCGTACAGCGCAAGAAGCCGTCGCGAGCGCCGCCTCTTCCGCTACGGTATGTTCCATGTCTGACACGGCGGGGAACTGGCGGTGACCATCAAAGTCCTCACATGGAACGTCGGATATGGCAACGGCGAGCCGATCTCGATACGGCGGGCAGCAGGGATCACGGAGGTGATCGCCGCGGCGGCCCCGGACCTGGTGTGTCTTCAGGAGGTTGCTGGCCCGCAGGACGCCTACGCCGCCGAGTTGCACTCCCTGGCTGCGGCGCTGGGCATGCAACAGCGGTGGGCGGTCGCCAGCCGCAAGAAGTCGCTGCCGGTGGCGGTGATGTGGAACCCGCACCGCGCCGAGCTCCTCAGCTGGGACGACAGTTACGCGGACCTGTTTTACCACGGCGCGGGAATCGCGTCGTTCGAAGTTGCTGGCCTGGGCCGGCCGTTGTCGGTGGCCTCGGTGCACCTGCACCCGCACTCCGGGAACAAGCGGATCGACGAGGCTTCGCAGTTCCACATGAAAGCCGACCGCGGGCAGCTGTATATCGTGGCCGGTGATTTCAACGGCCTGGGGCCGGAGCACATCGACCTGGAGCCGAACTGGTCCGAGACCAGAGCCGGGAACGTCGTAGCCCGCACACTGCCGCACCGTCCCGGCGAAACCCCGGTCGGGGATCGGCGGGTGGCCTGGAACATGGCGAATGTCGGCTTCACCGACGCCTGCGCCGGGTCCGGCGATCTAACTCCCACCGGATCCCATATCCGGATTGATTGGATCTTGGTATCCCGGGCGCTGGCCCCGGCTCTGGCCGGCTACAGCGTCGGCGACAACACCACGGTGGCGCGGATGTCCGAGGCTGGTCAGGTGGCGGACGGCAAGCGGATCGCGGTCAGCGACCACCGGCCGGTGTGGTGCCTGCTGGACCCGGCCAAGGTCGCAGGGACCGCCGAATGATCAAGGTCATGTCGTGGAACGTCCAGGATCTGTTCCTGCGTGGCGGACGCGAGAGGCGGGTCGAGGCGGTCGCCGCGGTGATTCGGGACGTCGATCCGGACGTGCTGTGCGTTCAGGAGATCCGCGGGTACGGCCCTCAGCGCTCGCTGAGGGAGCTGGCTGACGCCGCCGGTATGGACTGCCGGGCGGTTCCCGGGGACTACCGGTGGAGCGACGACGGCGACATCACCGAGGACGTGGTGGCTATCGCCACCGGCGACGCTGATTTCCACTTGGGCCTGATGTGGAGGCCGGGCATCACCTCGGTCCCGGGCAGCTGGCGGCAGATCGGACGGGCCGAGGGTGGCCTGTGGCACGCCGCCGGCACCATCGGCCTGGACGTCGGCGGCCCGGTCCCGTTGACCATGGTCACTTGTCACCTGGACCCGTTCCGGCCCGAGGTGCGGTTCAGTGAGGCGGCGCGCATCGCGTCCCTGGCCATCGGCAGGACCGCCGTCGTGACAGGAGACTTCAACGGCCTGTCCTCCGACCGGCGGGCCGACGGCTCGTTCTACGACCCGGACCCGCTGGCTGAGCGCGGCTGGTACCCCGAGGCCATCTTCCAGGTCGAATGGGACGACGACCCGGACGCCGTGGCACGCACCAGCCGCCGGGCTGCCGAGCGGCTGCGCCGTGCCGGCCTGATCGACGCCGCGTGCGCACTGGACGCACCGTGGCAGCCCACCTCAGGACACTGGGACGGCGACCCGCACGGGCCGCGCCGCGTCGACAGGATCCTTCTCACCGAGCCGGCGCGAACGGCGCTGGCCGAGTACCGAGTGGTCGACTCCGACGCCGTGCGCGGCCTATCCGATCATCTGGCCGTAGTGGTCGACGTGGATCCGGCGGCGCTGACATGATCCGGAGCCGCACTGCCTCGCCTTGGTCGCAGCCCCTTGCGAGGGCGGCGGCATGTTCAGCGGCGGGTGCGAAGGGCAGCATGGACACTGTGTGCGCCGACAGCGCCGGGATCAGCCGATGACCGCCGGAATAGGCCCCGACGACCGCTTCGCATTCCTGCTCGTGCAGCATCTGACGCACCGGATGACCACGTGGGCTGACCGCGCGGTCCTGTGCCTTCATCGACGGCCAAGCCGACACCCTCGCCGCGGTGATGCACGAGACCGAGGCCTACGAGCCGGGGCCTGCGGGGCCGGAAGCGGATTTCGGCAGCACATACAGCTGGGACATCACCTGCAGGCACCTGCAGAAGAACACGCAGCTGTTCACGACGATCAGCGAACTCCGCGGCGCACCCGACATCGTCGATGCGATAACCGGGATCCTCGCCCTGCTGTCCGACCTATCCCCGCCGGCCCACCGGGACGCGGCGGTCACCCTGTTCCGGGGCGGCACCGGGCCGTTCGACCTGCGCGGGACGCCCCGCGGGCCGGTGGTGTCCCTCGCCCTGGCCACTATCGCCGCATGGTATGCCATGGCGCCGCAGGTATTCGACTCCCGCGCAGAGCTACACAGCATCTTCATCGCGGGGATCGACCAGGCCGAAGCCATCATCGGCAAACTCCCGCAGGGCGAACTGTTCGCGGACACCAGCGACGACGACGTCCTGGACCTGCGGGAGCGGGTCGCCGGGCCGGACATCGCCGCGCTCACGCTGGCGCACCGGGCAGCCTGGACGGTGACCGACCTGGACATCATTGGGATGTGCAAGCAGCACCTGCTGATAGCCCGGTCTGGCCCCGCCACCCCGGAGCAGGTCCACCAGCTGCGGGACCGGATCCTGTCACGACTCAAGGCCTCGGCCAGAACTCCGCACCGGCGCGTGGCTGAGGCACAGCCTCGCCAGCCCGGCCAACCAGTCCAGCCCAGGCGCAAGCGAGAGAGGAAGTAGTAGTGCACTACACACAACTGGGCCGCCGCCTGCGGCCTGAGATAGGAGCGGGTGCGCGATGACCGGAACCGCCAACGGCGCAGGCACGCCAACACAGCAAGCAGCATTGTGGGAGCAGATCGACGTCTGGGCCACGGCCATGACGAAATGGCACCGGGCGGCCGAGCCGGAGCGCTGGAGCGAAGCGGTCACCGAAGCTGACAGCCCTGCCGCCACCGCCGAGATGCTGGAGCGCTCGGTCGTGGCCCTTACGGCTGCCGCGATCCACCACGGCACCGTGGCCACCGGCGGATCCGTCGAACAGGTCAGCTTTGACAGCCTGTTGAGCGCCATCAAGCCGGCCCGGGCGAAGGACATCGACGAAATGCTTGAAGCCGCCCGGCAGTCCATGCCGCCAACCCGCGAAGATCTACGCCGCCAGGCCACCGCACTGCTGGCACTCATCACGCTGCGCGACGAGCCGCAGGTGGCCGGGGTCGTGAACGCGGCCATGTCCTTGGCATTCGACATGGTCTGGGCCAACACCAAGGCCGGCGAGGTCGAAGTCCCCGTCGACGGACCGGTGGTCCCGCGGCTGGGAGGCCGCCGCCGAAGTCTTCTCGCCTGGGTAAGCAGCTACCAGGAGCCGCCTACTGCCGAGCCGACGCGCCCCGATGGGCCCAACATCTTCGTGGTGTCAGACCCCGACGACGTCGACCCAGACCAGCAGGGACTTCTCCATAGTCTTGTGACATGGGCACGCGACCGGGACAGCCGCGAACGGTCGGCGGCAGGCGAGTAGGGACACGGTAGCAAGCGCTACCGAACAGCGGCGCGGCATATGCGCTCGCAGGTTTGCAGCGTTTCGTAAGGCGGTGCCGGCAGCATGGTCCCTCGGTGCGCGTTCTCGAGATAGTTGTCACCAGGCTCGTGGTGTGACCTGGGGTCGCGTCCCGATTTGTTCGCACCGTCTGTCACCAGATGGTCGAGATTGTTGTCACCTGCTCGCAGTTTGCGCGCCGACTGTCACCGGACCGGGAGACGTCACTGCTGATCAGAGTCGATCGGGCGGAAACCACGACGCCGAGCCGCCTCGTGGTGACAGTTTGAGCGGCCAGGTGACCACTATCTCGAAAAGTCGCACTCGGGCACCAGCTCCGCGCGGAAGCCGCCTGCCGAGGGCTAAGTAGCGGGGACAGCAAGTGCTGTGATGCGGCTATTGACGGCCTCGCTGTCGAAGTCAATCCGCATCGGCCCCGGCAGGCTCGCGCGGTGCTGGGCGACGACGTCGGCGGCCTGTGCCACCAATTCGCCGGCGCGCTCGTGGCTGCCGATAACGTTATGTGCTTCGGCGGCGGCGATCAGTACTTCTTCCGAGCGCAGCGCGGGCATGGTCCCGGTTTCGTTGAGGATCGCGACGGCGGTCTCGGCGTCGGCTACGGCAACGTCAACCTCGCCAAGCGCCAGGGCTGCGCGGCTACGTGCAGTCAGCGCCCCGGCGCGGCTGCGCTGGGCATCAGCGGCGTCGGCGGCCGACAGCGCTTCGGTGGCGGCGTCCACAGCACGCCGGTAAGCACCGGTCCGACGGGGCTCGGCTGTGTTCGAGGCGACCTCAAGCAGGATCTCGGCGCGGAGTACGGCCGCCATGGGGACCAGGGTCGGGGCTGCTGCAGCGTCGCGATGTGCCTCCTCGCGCAGAACCTCGGCAAGGTTCAAAGCGTCCTGCGTTTCAATGTCGGGGACGTAGCGCAGGGCCAGCAGCGCGGTCAAGGCACAGGTGTGGGCATGCCAGAACGCGAGAGCCCGGTCCGCGCCCGTAGTCTGCGATCGCGCTCTGATCTCTTCCAGGAAAGGAAGCTCGACGACCTGGACCAAGGTCATCTGATAATCGATCTTGCCGACCAAGTGACAGGCCAAGATCATCTGGGCGATCAGGTTCCGACCCATAGCCGCTTCGATCGGATGGTGCTGCTCGGAAAGGTTCAGCACCCGGCGCTCGTAGGCGGTGAACGCCTCGCCGAGCCGACCCAGGTCCATCAGGTTCATCGCGACCAGCACGTCGGCGCGTGCGGCGGCGTGCCCGATGCGCGGGTCCAGGTCGTGTTCCCTCAAAGGCCGGTCGCTGCCGGTGAGGTCGGCGAGCAAGCGGCTTGTGCGGTCCTGGTCGGTCTCGACGCCGATCTCCCGAGCCAGGTCTTGGGCCTCGGTCAGGATCTCCAGACCTCTAGCCAGGCTGTGTTTGCCGACAGCCCGACCGTATTCGACTATCGCGATCAATCGCAGGCCTGCAGAAGCGCGGCCGGCGGCGCGCACGGCCTCCTCCAGCGTCTTCTCCGCCGCGCGCTGTCCTTCAACCCGCAGCACCAGCCGGGCCTGTGCCAGCAGCAGCTCTACGCGCAGGTCATCCTCGTCCGAAGCGGGCAACGTGGCGGCGATCTCGGCCAGGACCAGAGCGTCGGGAAGCGGATCGGAAGCTGGGCCATCGGCCAGGGTGCTGATTGTCTGCAAAGCGTCTCGCAGGTGCTCCGATCGTGCTCTGCCCGCAGTAGCACCGGCATGATCCACCGACTCCGCGAGCCGGGCCACCCACCCGCGGCTGACGCCGTCCCAGCTCTCCGTCATCAGGTCACTCCCCGCCACTGTTCGTACCGACTCCGGTCGCAATCTGCTGCGACACCCGAGAGTACCGATACACGGACGGGTTCACTACGCCCCGCGGCCGAAGCCGCACGGGCACTTCGCACTTCGCCATCCCAGCTGCACAAGTCCGTAGAAGCGGACTGTGAAGCTGACCCGTGGTAGCGGGCAGCGCGTCGGCCGGGTGGTAAATTCACCGGGTTTGGGGAAGTCGGCTATGCGTCGAGCCATTCAGCCAGGGTTTCGAGTGCCCGCTGGTACTGCCAGGCGTTCGCTCCGGTGCGGTCCTTCAGGAAGTGCGGTCGGCGTCCGGTCGGGGGGTGTCGAACAGGTAGGCGCTGGTCGGCAGCCGCGGATCGTGTCGAGCAGGTCAGGGCACACGTCCAGCAAAGATCGATGTTGCTGATTGGCACCCTGTTGTTCAGTTTGGGCGGTCCTGTGGCCCCTGGGTGCCGACGCGGGCCAGCATCGCGCTCATGGCCGCGAGTGTCCGCTCCGCCGATTCCATCGTCGTTCGTAGCGCGGGCGGGAAGTCCTTGTCGACGTTCGACTTCCACAGGCCCGTTTTTTGGCCCAGCTGGGCTTCGACGACCGCGAGGTTGACGCGGCGCGGAATCGCCGCGCGAATGGCATAGACGGCTTCAAGCAGCGGTAGGGCCTGCTGCTGGCTGTCAGTCCACCAGCTCGTGAGATTCTCGCACTCCTGGGACACGCACCACAGTGCTGCGGCCCGCATCAGCCAGTCGTCCTCGTCCGGCGTCCGATCGCTCATCAGTCTTATGGCGGGGGTCGGCGTGTTCTGGCTTTCCTCGATGAGCGTCCTGAGCTGGCTCGCCCGGTCCTGCTCCCACGGGGTGGGCACCCAGGCGCCGGCCACGAGGTCGGCTGTGAGCCGCGTCGCGATCTGCTCGCCGTCGACATCGAGGCTGGCTCCTGGTCCGCCGTCTTGCAAATCAGCGCCATGCGCGGTCAGGTGGTCATAGTGCCGCCGTCGAGGCGGCGGCGCGCCGGGTATGACGAATCCTTCGGCCCATACCTCGCGCTGATCTTGTCTCCAGCCGCGGTGCGGCAGACCGAGCCTGGCAAGGAGCCGCTCGCGTTCGGCCATGTCCAGCCAGGGGCCTGGCGGCGCTTTCGTGACCTGGTCCAGAAGCGTCTGGATGCCGGTCAGATATGTGGCCGCTGTGGTGATGCTGTCCCGGTGCGGATGCAGGTGGTCGTGCTCGAAGACGTCGGCCTGGCGTCGGCTCGGTGTGGGGCCGCCATACGCCCGCCAGGCGCGGTGCGGCTCGAGCGGCCCGGCGACGGCGCCGATTGCCAGGATGGCGTCCATCAGGAACGCCAGTGGCCCGCCGTCCAGCCTCGAGGGCAGCGCCTGATTGTCCTGCCGAATGCCAACGTTGTTGACGGCCTGGTGGTAGCGGCTGATCTCCCGGCGTAGTCCAGTGCCAGCAGCCTCGACGTCCAACGCCTGCTGCAGCAGACGTGGCTCGTCGCTGTCCGCGGTCGGGACGAGCACGCCGTTTGCCCGGTTCACCGCCTGCCGATTCCGATGCCGCCAGCCCGAGGCGCGCAGCAGTTCCCTGGCATAGCCTGGGTCGTGCGGCTGCGGTGGCCATACGCCGTTCCACAGTGCCGCTGACAGGCGGGAAACGGCGTCCATCAGGTCCAGTGGCGCAACCTCCGGCGGCGCGGGAGGTGGTGGGAGGTGGGGCACCCGATCCACTGTAGGGAGCGCGGCGTGCCATCACCAGATGGAGCACGGTGTCACAGTTGAACCAGACCTCTTCGACCAGGTTACGGCGGTGGCTTGGGTCGCTGTTCGCGTTCCGGCTCGGCTGTGTCTGCGGCCTCGTTGTGCCCGTCCTCGCGAGCGCCAGGTGCCAACGGATGCCTCGGCCCCCGGCAGTGGCTGCCGCGCTTGGGGAGCTGTGCCGGCGGTATACGTTGACTTGGCGTCGAGGATTGCGTGGCGGAAGAGCAGCTGTGGTCGCACCAGAGCGAGGGAGTCGAGGCGACGCTGGCGTGATCGGGCGCGGTCGCCGGACCACGCTGATTGCGGCTTGTGGGGCCGGCAAGACCCGCGTAGGCGGGGCGGTGGCTGCCCGGCTGGGCCGGGGCGCGTCCTGGTGGTGGTGCCGACGATCGAGCTACTGGTGCAGACCCTGGAGGCGTACCGGGCGGTGCGCGGTGGTCTGACCGCCGGCGCGGTCGCGGTGTGCAGCGATCCGACGATCGCGGACCTGGAATTGTTGGTCGGACAGCCCGACACGGTGGTCATCACGACCGCCGAGGTGCTGGCCGGCGCGGTGGCGGTCGCGCCCGGGTCATCGTGCTGTCGACGTATGCCTCGCTGCCGGTCGTGGCCGCGGCGCCGGCGCGCACGTGGCCGCCGGCTGGGACTTGGTGGTCGTCGATGAGGCCCATCACACGACCGGGAAAGCCGACGGGCCGTGGAAGGGCGGTGCATCACGACGCGGCGATCCCGGCCGCACGCCGGCTGTATATGACCGCCACCCCGCGGGTCTCGACCGGCACCGGTGCGGAGGCCGTGTCGATGGACGACCGCAGATCTTCGGTGAGGTCTGCTACCGGCTGCCGTTCTCCAAGCCCATCGATCTGGGTCTGCTGGCGATGGGCATCGGCCCCGATGCTTGAGGGATCATCGTTGCGTCGGTGTCGGCGCTGCTGGCAGACTTCCGGCGTGTCAGAACCCCATCAGCCGTCTCAGAGCCTGCAGTCCATGGTCGAGCGGATCGCTCCGCATGCGAACCGGCTGGTGGACATCGTGGGGGACGTCGAGGAGTTCAACGTCGTGTACTCCCGCATCACCCCGCTGCAAGGAGTGCTGCGCCGGGTCCTGCTGCTCTGGTCGTTCACCCCGATCAGGAGGGCGCTGTCGGGGGCCAGGCTCCGGCCGCGGTTCGCCGCCGTGCTGGGTGAGGACTGGCCGTGGATGGGGTACATGGTCGACCTCGTGGATGCGGGGGGCGGCATGGACGTCGCAGCCGCCGAGGTCGCGGTCGACGCGATCTATGCCGAGGTCGACGATGAGGGCCTGTATCAGCTCGTCTACGTTCTGGCGACGATCGTCGCCGAGGTCGAGGAAATGGCCGGCGGGCGCGACCGGCTCGTGGCGGCCACCGAGTTCCTGCACCCGGCATGCCAGGGTCGCGCGGCCTCGGTGGCGGTCTTGCCGCAGGCCTCGCTCATCGTCGCGGCGGTCTCAGTCGGCCACGGCGACCAGGCCCGGGATCTGATGGCCGACCTGGTCCAGGCCTCCGGGCCGGACAGCGCGGCGCGAATCCTGTCCGATGGCATCATCCCGATGATGGTCTCGGCGATGGGCGCGCTCAGCCGGTCCGACGGGGTTCAGGGCCGTGTCTCGGACATGCTCATGGTGTTCGACAGCGACGGCATCCCCTCACAGGCGCACCGGGCTGCCGATGCCCGGCACTCAGCCGATCCGCTGCTGCGTACCGCCGCGCTGGCCCGGGACCTGGTCGCTGCCGCGCTGGACGGCGAGGCGAAGGCGCGCCGGTCGGTCTGGGCCAGGATGGGCCGTCTGACTGCCGATGAGGAGCCGTTGCTGGCCTGGCAGTTGGCGGTGTCGGTCGGGCTGGCGATGGGGCAGTCGATCGCCGCTTTCGAGGCCGAGCACGGGTAGCACCGCCCCGGGCCGGTCACCCCGCCTGTGCGCTTCTAGCGTCGGCCCTTGGGCTTCTTACGTTTGGGCTGTGCCCGCTGCCCCGGGACGTGCAGGTCGCCGGAGGGTTCCGGGCGCGGTCGCCGCTGTTCGGTGGTGCTCAGGGCCGCGGTCAGCCGGGTCTTGATCTGCCGGTCCAACTCGGCGGCCTGCTCGGAGGTTGTGCCCTCGATCGAGGGAGACATGGGTTCCATGACCACGCCGACGTGGGGGTATGCGCCACGGGCTCTGCGAAAGACAGGACGAGCGTTGCATCGCACGAGCTGTCGGTGAACTGCATACGAGTACGCGCGTGGCGAAACCTGATCAGGGCAGCGTCGGGCAGGTCCGTGGAGACAGCCTGAGCGAAGCCCATTTGATGCGGCCAGAGCCGCCTGCTGCGGTCCGGTGTCAGGCTTTGCTGGACGTGCCTCTGGGCTCGGATGAAGCCGCTCTCGAGGGACGCCACCGGCGTATTCAGGTGGCGTAGACGGTACTTTGCAACAGGTTGAACCCGGCGTTGAACGGCTCCGATCGCCAGCCACGCTCGCCGTCGCCGGGACGACCGGGTCGAAGACCAGTGACATAGGCCCAGGCCAGGATCCTCGGGTCGACTACGGCATCCTGAGCATCTACCCCGCGTTTTTCGGCCGGGTAGGGCCACCCGCGCAGTCGAAGCTCCCAGCGCTGGTCGGTGAAGTATTCCTCAAGCCTGGACCCGGTCGGCAGGTCACCGGCGAGCAGGTCGTGAACCGCATGCGGCCCGGCGGTCAGGGCCTCGGCCATGTCCTGACGCATCACGGGCCGGTTGTGCAGACCAGCCAGTGCGCCTTTGAGCAGCCCGGCCAACGACCAGGCCGCAATGAATGCCTCCGGGTCGGCCCCGGCGGTACGTGGCGTGGCGTCCATGTCGATCGCTGCCAGCCGGATCATCGACCGCCAGTCGCGGTCGCCACCCCACATCGCGTCCGGAAGAGCCAGCGTGGCGATACCGATCAGGCGCCGGACAGGGCCGTCCGGTCGGCGGGAGCGCGGCAGAAACAGCGGGCCGATCCCGATCGTACCGAGGGCTTCGACGATCTGGTCAGGGGCGACGCTCATCGCCCCGCGCATCGACAAGGCGTCGCGGGCGACCCAGCCGGTCTTGCGCACGTCGCCGCACGGGCACAGCCGCCAGGTACCGGCCAACGGGTCGGCGTGTTCGGCGAAGGCTTTGACGAACGAGCGATTTCCGCAGCCAGGGCACCAGACTTCAGCCACGCCATCGTCGCCGAGGTCCAGCAGCTCGGCCGGGGGTAGCAGGACCAAATTGGCCGACGTCGGCGGCGGGGCGCCGAGGATCGCCTCGTACCGCCGGGCAACGCTCGTCCCAGCGCCGTCCTGGCAGCGATGCTGCTCATCCGACGTACCGTCGCGCGGGTCGGCCGGATGCACACAGGCGAAGCTGCGCCGGATGAACGGGTGCAGGTCCTTGTCCGCGCCGGCCACGACGTCGCAGAACACCACGTCGTCGACGACGGCCCGCTGACGCCAGGCCGTCATATACAGGGCGTTGGCGACCTGGTGCAGGCAGCCTATGTCGCTCTCAGCCAGCCAACCCAGCAGCGACAGTTCGTGGTCCCAGCGCGCGTGCCCGTCGGCCAGCAGCACCGTGGCGATCGCGAATGCCCGCCGCGCTGGTCCCTGCCCCAGCCGGGCGATGTGAGCGTTGATCCACAGCGCTTCCTGTTCTACCTCGCCGCTGTCTTCGGCCCCTTCGGAGACAGCTTTCGGCCCATCGCTCACAACGCACCCCCAACACTCGTGGTGAATAGATGCGCCTCTGCCTCAGCGGCGCATCCACCGGGTTCTCCTTCGGTCTGACAGCCTGCTGCACGCATTTCGTGTCAGCACCCGACGTCGAATTGTACGAGTCTGCCATCAGCGGCGATCTCAGCCATAGCGATGTCGTCGGCGGCTCCGCAGTCAATGCCCGGGACGAAATGACGACTTCGCAGACCCGCGGCTACGGCTACCAGCCGCGGGCCACATGCCGCCGCCCCGGCCTGCTTGTCGCGTCGGCACACGCACAGGGTATGTCAGCGTTCTGCTACATCAGGGATTTAACGGTGTTCGCGTCCGCCCTGGCGTGCATGACCAGATGTTTCGCAAGCGCATCGACTGAGTCCCAGGACGCCTCCAGACGGCTCCGAGTCTCATCGATAAGCAGGTCAACTCGTCCAATTGTGCCTGACCAACCTTCGGGCGGCTCAGCATCCCCATACAACCAAGCCACACACCTGGCGGTGGTCATGAAAAGGAGCAATTCGTGATCGCCGGAAGCGCGCACCTGGGCCATGAGCCGACGCCAAGGCGTTTCGAGATTGCAGCGTTCCAGCCACAGTTCGACCGCCACCTGGCCCGCCAATACGGGTATTGCATACTCGGCGACAGTCAGAGTCGGCAGCGGATCGGCCAAAAGCGTGTGACCCGATGACGGGCGACCATCATCACGGTGTCTCTGCGGATTGTCTTGGTACACGCACACTTCGTCAATCGGGACGCCGGCGAGAGCATACAGCACCGCATGCCCTGCCTCATGCACAGCGGCCAGCTCGTACACCTGCTCGTCGGTGAGTCCGTCGCGGAATTGCTGATCGTTGGCGAATGTGCCTTTCGGGACGTGCGGCCGGTGAATCAGCACAGTATGGCCGTAATGGTCATCGGTAGCGGCACGCCATGGCGCACCGACCACGCGGATTGAGCCGTTCTCGGCCGTTGTGACTAGCGACGGCGCGGCCTCCAATGGAGCCGTCATGCGGCTGACTCCTGGGGGTTCTTCCTGCCGCGCATGTCCCAGCAGGTCACTGCCATACCGGCGAGCGAAAGCGCCGCAATAACGACCGTCGCCGGAATTCCGTCGCCTTTGACGACCGTATAGCCTGTCTGGAGGAACCCCAAGACGAATATCGAGGCCACCCATACACGTCTCGCGTACCGCTTTTCCATAACTAGGTCGAACCACTCAGGGGCGTCATCGCGCAGCACCCAGGCGGTTAGAGTGGTTGCCACGTACACGGGGACAACGACGGAAAGGGTCGGCCACACGCCGCCGAAATACATCGCGCAGAGGATTCCCAGAACTCCTCCAAGATGGAGTGCGCGGCCCGCAATCAGTACTGCGCGGCGCTTCGTGATCCCCATAGACGCAGACTACCGGCCTTCCCGCCAACCTGGCTACGTGCTCTGATATTGCGATCCCCCGGCCCCGCAACGTCAACGAACATCGAATCGGATTAGGCCCCCGTCGGCGCCGATCTCGCCGGACACCCTCTGGCCCGCGACACACAGACCGTCGATGGTGAACCCACCGAGGAGCGGTGCTGTCGGCGGCTCCGCTTGGACCACCCCGGCAGGCACGTCGACCCGCAGGCCCAGGGCCGCCGTGACGAGCAGAGGTCCGAACGCGGCGGCCCAGGCTTGGACTGGGCAGGCCGCCGGGTAAGGCACCACCGGACGCCCCGGCACCGCGCGGTGCCCGCCGAACAGCTCCGGCATCCTGTACCGGAAGGCGCCGCCGGCGGCGAGTAGCCCCGCCGCCAGCTGCGCGGCCAGCGCATCGTGCGTCGTGCGGCGGGCCCGGGTCAGCGCACGGATAGCAATAGCGGTGTCGTGTGTCCAGATACTGCCGCCGTGGTAGCTCAGGGGGTTGTACCCGGTTACCGTCGATGAGACCGCCCGCAGCCCGTTACCGTCGGACAGGTCCGGTGCGCTCAGCCGGGCGACGACGAGGTCTTCCTCGGCCTCGGTGAGGATCCCGGTGCCGATCAGGTGAGCGACATTGGAGGCGGCACCGGTCACAGGGGCGCCGTCGCCGTCGAGCGCGATCGCCGGGAACCGGCCGACATCGTCCGCGATCCAAAACCGATCTCGAAACCGCTGCGACAAAGCATCAGCCCAGGCCTGATACTCGGTGCCATCACGGCCGAGCGCCTTCAGGACCTGCGCTGCGCCGACAGCGGCCTCGTAGGCGTAGCCCTGAACTTCGCACAGGGCGATCGGACCGACCGGGCAACGGCCATCAGCGTGACGGACAGCCCCAGCGCTGTCCTTCCACCCCTGGTTTACGAGCGTTCCGGGATCACCGACGTAGGCCTGGAACCCCTTCCCCGGGTCCCCGTACTCGATGATCCACGCGAGTGCGCGTTCAAGCGGATCGAGGAGGTTCTCCACCTGCTCAGTCGGTAGGCCCCACCGCCAGGCATCCACCAGAGTGCACACCCACAGCGGGGTGGCGTCGATGGAGCCGTAATAGATGGGCGGCCAGTGCGCTGCCACCCGTGCCGGCCGGGCCTCGTGCAGGATGCGACCGGGCCCCTCACCGGTCTCGGCATCAAACCGGGTGCCCTGACGGCGGGCCAGCGTGCGCAGAGTCCCACCGGCCAACTCCGTGCCGAGGGCCAGCGTGAGCCGAGCGGTCCACAGCGAATCGCGACCGAACAAGCTGAGGTACCAAGGAACACCGGCCGCGGCAAAGATGTCGCCGCCGGGGCCGTCCGGATCGGCCATCCGCAGCGCCGCAAGGTCTCCGAGGGACTGCGTCAACAGCAGCGGCACCCGCTGATCCGCGGCCCGTACACTCGGCCGCGCCGGCCACGCCGCGCCAAGCGGGGCTGGGGTCGGCGGAAAGTCCGGCCGGTCCGTGTATCGGGGTGCTGGGATCGTTCTGATCGTGATCTCGGTGTGCCACTCTGCGCCGGGCCCGATGGTCAGTTCCCAGCACAGCTGTAGCACGCAGTCGTCGTTAGGCCTGGCGACAGCAGCACCAGGTGGCACCTGTACGGTGACGCCGGCACCGTCGTCGGCCCGTGCAGTCGCCCATCCCGCCTCGATGCCCCACGGCAAGGAATTCCCAGGTTCGCCCGCGCGCACGTCGCCGGGGGTTGCCAGGTCGCTGGATGCCGACAGGCGCAGGACGCAGCTGAATGCGGTGTCTCCGGCGTTCTCGATCTTGATCTGTTCGATCGCCCGTGTGCTGCGGACCGCGCGGATGCGTGTGATCGTCAACTGCGGATCGCGAGAGCGGCCATCCGGCAGCGGGGTGTAGGAGACGACCCGCATCCCGTCCGAGCTGAACGACTGAGCTTCGAGCGGCAACAGGGTTCTGTCATCCAGGCTTACCCGCCACTGCGACAGCAGCCGCCGGTCTGCGCAATACAGCCCATCGGCACCACAGCACACGTCCCCCTCCGAAGGGGCCAGCCACACCATCGGCGCGCGCAGCGCGGTCAGGTGGCCGGTCAGATGGTGGCGCCGGCCCGGGTCCCGGTGCGGACACGCCGGAGTAAGAATCGCGTCGATCATGGACCGTTTCCCTTTCAAAGATCAGGTGGGGAGCAAGGCAAGACATGACTGAACTGGGCAACCGCTAACTGGCGGATCAGCGACCGAGCAGTTCCACGCGCATCCGCCGCAGCTCGGCGGCGGCGTCCTGTCCGTACAGCGCCAGGTCGGCGAGCTCCCGGAAAGCGCGCAGCGCGCACGCCGCCTCCTCGGCGCCGGATAGATACAGGACGCCGCTGTAGGTCTCGTACTCGACCAGCCGCCCGTCGTAGATCCACACGGGCGGGGAAGGCATCATTCTGGCCGGTGCGGCATCGGGCAGCAGCCCGAACCGGAACCGGGTGTCCAAGGCCGCGTGGATAAGACGCTCAAACTGGTCAGCGACCACCTCCCATGGCCAGTGCCTGGCACGGAACCGCAGCGGGAAGGACGTGCTGATGAGGTGAAAGTCCGTGGCCCCGGCGGTCAGCTGTTCGCCTCGCGCCATCCGCTCGGCCACCGCGGCCTCGACGTCGACGCGTTGCTCGTCGTCGCCGAAGGCCGGCGCGTAGGACATCACCCGGCGCGCCCACTGCTCGGTCTGCAACGGCCCGCAGACCTGCATCGGCGACAGCGCCTGGACCATTGCGGCGCTCGCCGACAGCTGTGCGTACTTGCGGTGCTGCCCGGCTAGCCCGTCGGCCAGGCACTCGCGGGACCGCTGATAGGTCAGGCTGGGGCCCATCTCGGGGTACTCGTTCATCGCCATCACTGCCTTCCGGATTCGAAGTTGCTTCGGCCACTGCAGAACTGAAGATCCTGGTCGGCAGGTCCGAGCTGGGGAGGCCGGCCAGCATCTCCGCGAAGCTGCTGGTAACCGGCGGCGCAGCGGCGACGTCGGCGTTGCCGGTGGTTCTGCCTGCGACTTTGGGCCCCGCCGCCCGCACCTGATGCCACGCCCACACCCACGACCACGCCCTCATCCGGTTGCCGACCACGGACTCAATGATCAAAGTGCTGACCGCGCAGCAGGTGCGGCCCGCGCCGCACCCGCTGGTGGTGGACGCGTTGTCAGTCGCCGACCAGTTCGGCGCGCAGCCGCCGCAGCTCGGCGACCGCGGCCTCGCCGTACAGCGCCAGCCGGGCGAACTCCTCGAACGCCCGCAGGTTCGCCGCCACGTCCGGGGCGTCGGCGAGAAACAGCATCCCGGAGTAGGTCTCCACCTCGGCCAGGTTCCGGTCGTAGATGCATACCGAGGTGTACGGGGGCTGGCGGGCCGCGATGCCCTCCGGGATCAGGCCGAACCGGTACCGGTCCTCCAGCGCGGCCTTGATCAGCCGGTCGATCTGGGCCGGCAGCTGCGGCCATTTGCGACGGAACCGCAGTGGAAAGGACGTGGTCAGCAGGTGAAACTGTGAGGTTCCGGCGGTCAGCTGGGCGGCGCGAGCGGTTCGGGCCGCGACCGCCTCCTCGATGTCGGTGCGCTGCTCGTCGTCGGCGAAGCCGGGGTTGTAAGAGAACACCTCCCGGGCCCATGGCTCGGTCTGCAACTGGCCCGGGATCTCCCATGGCGACAGGCTCTGCACGAGCGCGGCGTCCTCGGACAGTTGGGCGTACATGCGCTGCTGCGGCGCCAGGCCGTCGGCCAGGTGCCGGTGGAACGGCTGATAGGTCACCCCGCTGGTCGCGGGTGTGGTGACGGTCATTGCGTGATCCCTTTCTCGGGCGCGCCGTGCGCGATTGGCAACGGCATCGGTGATGGGAGTTCAGGGCGGGCTTCGAGCGCCGATGCGGTCAGTACAGTCCGGGGCGACCCGGGGTGTTGGGCCTGTTGCCTGGGGATGTTGCTCTCCAGGCCAGGGTCGGGCTGTGGCGCCGGTGCAGACCGGCCTTGGCGCTGCGGACAGGCGATCGACATCAGGGCCCTTGTTCGGCGGAGTCGAGGAGTTCCGTGCGTAGCCTGGCCAGGTGTTCGGCGGCTGCGGCGCCGTACAGTGCGGCGGCGGCGATGTCGTCGAAGCTGCGGCGGTAGGCGGCGATAACGTCGGGGTCGTCCATCACCAGCAGCCCCGCTTCCAGCTCGATCCGGAGCTGCTCGTCGTCGTACAGGGTGATCTGGTTGCTCGGCGGCGCCGGCAGCGCGGCGCGCTGCTGCAGGATCCCCAGTTGGAGGCGCTGATCGTGTACCGCTTGGCGCAGGAGGTCGATCTGCTCGGTCAGGACGTCGCCGGGGAGTCCCCAGACCCGCAGTGCCGTCTCGGCCATCACGACGTGCAGCCGGGTGGTGCCCTGGTTCAGCAGCGTCTGCTGTCGCTGGAGCCGGGTGGTGACGGCCTGCTCGATGTCGGCAGGCGGCTGACCGGTGGCGTTGTCGCGGTTGAAGCTGAAGATCGCCCGGATCCAGGCCGGGCTCTGCACATATCCGGGCACGAACAGCGGCTCGAACTGCCGGATGCATGCGGCGGTGTCCACCGCCTCGCCGGCGCTCTGCTGCCTGGCGCGCAGCCCGTCGGCCAGCAGGTCGGTGTGGCGGTAGTAGGCGACGCCGCCGGCGGGGGTGGTGTCGGCCAGGTCCAGACGGTATGGCATGTCAACGCTCACTTCCGGTCGTGGGCGAAGCAGCTGGCATCCGCCTGGCTGCGGTGGCCTCGGCTGCGAATGCCGCCAGCAGCTCCCGCGCGGTCGGCCCGTAGCAGGCGGTCGCCGCGAACGCGTCGAAAACCCGCTCGCACAGCTCGACGTCCTCCCGAGCCGTCGAGCGCACCTCCCCGGCCACGGTGCCGATCTCGACCACGGCCTCGTCGTACAGGAAGAAGTCGCTCGCCAAGTCGATTCCGGTGTCCACGAAGTCCGGAATCACCCCGAAGCGGAAATGCTCGGCGTTGGTGGCGCGCATCAGGTGGTCGATCTGCTCGTCGAACACCGGCTGGGGCCTGCGCGTCCGCAGCGCCGCGAGGTGCATCAGGATGTGGATGTCGCGGCCCGGTTCGGTCAGGATGCGCTGCCGAGCTAGCCGGGCCTGTGCAGCGGCCTCACCGTCCCTGGGCTGATACTCGCCCAGCGCCGGCAGCGCGCCGGCCATCGCCATGGCCCAGCCGCGGGCCTGGACCAGACCCGGTACGCAGGTCGTGCTCATGATCCGCAGCCTGGCGGCGCGCTCGCTGCGGATTATGCGGGCGTGCTGGTCGGGCTGCAAGCGACCGTCGACTTGCAGGTCACGCCATGCGGTGAATGTGGCCTGCTCGCGCCTGCCGTTCGTTGCGGTTGTTTCGTTCATCTCGCCGCTGTCCTTTCCTTCTGGGCTGACTTAGCTGTAGGTCCGGCTGGATGTCGCGTACGACGTCGTATAGGCCCCCTGAAGACGCCCGTCGGCCGCAGCACCGCACTGGACGTTCTGGCGCGTGACGGTTATCAGCATGCTGTTAACATCTCGCGAAGTCTCACCGCCGGGCGGTCGCTGAACGGTTTCAGTTGTGCCAAGGCTTCAGCGCGCAGCGTTGCGGCCTGCTCCGAATCGGAGTCCTGGCACGCGGCAGCCAGGTGAGCCAGCGTGCCGGCGGTATTCAAGTCGAGGCGGTCGGCCCTGCGCTGCACCAGCGCGGCGGTCAGCACAGCCAGGGCGCCGATCCGGTCGCCGCAGGCCAAAATCGCCCGCCCGATACCCTCCAGCAGGTCGGCCAGGTGGAACGTAGAGCCCGAGCGCACCGCCAACGCCCGGGTGAACTCACGCAAAGCGGTCTGGGGATCTTCCTCAGCCAGTGCGAGCTGCCCGGCGGTCAGATACACCGCCACGTGCACCGAGGCGAAGGTCAAATCCTGCGCGGTAGCCTCGGCGGCGCGTCGAGCCGCGGCCAGGTGTTCACGGGCCGCTGGCAGCTCGCCCAGCATCAGGTGCGCCTCGGCCAGGTCGTGGTGGACTTCCATCACCTGCCGGATCGCGGGAAGCCCCGCGCCGTCGATGATTCGCAGCGCTGCGGTTCCGCAGTGGATCGCCTGACTGATCTCGCCGCTGTCCAGGGCGATCCGGCCCAGGTTGCCGGTGGCCAGCGCGGTCAGCCGCGGGGCGTCGGTAATCTGCAACACAGCAAGCTGGCAGTCCCGGGCCGCAGGCAGCTCCCGGCGCACCATGTGCACCGCGCCCCGGCACAGCATGACCTTGGCCTGCCCGGCTATGTCGCCGGCCTGCTCCAGGATCGGCATGGCCTGGTCGTAGTGGACCATCGCCTCCTGCAACCGGCCGCTCATCTTCGCCGCGGCACCGCAGGCCAGGTGCATGATCGCGACGCCTTGCACATCGCCGCTGCGCTCGGCGGCGGCCAGGCCGACAGCTCCGGTCTCGCTGGCCTCGGCCAGTGCTCCCTCGGCGACCAGTGCCTCGTGGCAGCGTGCGGCCAGCTGCCAGCACTGCTGATCCCATCCGGCCTGGTCAGCCAACGCCATCACTGTGGGGATCACCCGGAGCCGGGTGCGGAACCACAGCGCAGCCTCACCGCGGTCCGGGCCGGTAGTGCCATCGCCAGAACTGCCGATCCACTGAGAGGCGAATGCGACGGCTGCCTGCGCATCCATCTCATCGCCTGGCCAGGCCACGCCTGCGAGCATCGGTGGCGGCAGCGTCGGGCCCAGCATCTCCCCGCAGCAGCGCCAGGCAGCATCGGCGAAGACCAGCAGCTGGTTCACCACAGCGGCGGCGAACCGCAGGAATAGGCGGTCATCGGACGGCACCGCAACGGCCCCGGGAACCAACGCCGAGCGCACGCGCGCGGCGGCATCGGACTGCTCGGCGGTGAAGCGGAATGTCATGGCAAAGCTCTCCTGAACGACGGGTTGCCTAATCGGATTCGACGGCGGATAAGCGGCCGGCCTGGGTTTGGGCAGTGTGGCCAGGCCGGCCGCACGGCCCGGCGGCACACGGGGATATGCCGCAACGAGCCGTTCCCGCCCCGAGCGCACTGGGGGGCAAGCGCTCAAGGGGCGAGGTCAGTAGCGCGCACAGCGCGCGGTTCGCGGGCTCAGTTCAGTGCTGCGAGCGGCAGCACTACCCGTCTGGGGAACGCAGCGCGACGTCGCCAACTGCGAGGCGTCGCAGTTCGAGGTAAACCTCGGCGGGCCCAGCGGTCCTCAGCAAAGCTGCTGATCATCATTCTCCTTACGGTGTAACGCTTAGGTATATGACCGTCGGCACGAGCCGTGCTCGGGATGTCACAGTGCCGTGCACCTCCGGTTCGATCGGCAGGCTGCGGCCTTCATCCGTGCTCGAATTGCTCAGCGCCCCTGAAAGACATCAGCCTGACAACAGGCTCAACTCTGCGCGCAGGGCGTCGGCTGCAGGGTCGACGATCCCGGCCAGCTCCGACAGAGCCTGGTCGCGCAGAAGAGCGGCCTCGTCCACACGTCCGGATGCGAAGTTCGCCCTAGCCAGGTAAAAACCGGTGCGGGCAGTAGCGAACTGTTCCCCGACCTGGTTGCGCTCGACAAGTGCGGCGTTGTGCTCGTCAGCGGCCGGTCCGTACTCGCCGATCTCGAACAGGACCCTGCCCGTGCCATCTAGGGTGTCGGCCATTCGGAAGGGGGCGGGGCCGGCAGCTTGCAACAGCAAGACACCCTGAAACGCCGCCATGGCTTCGAGGTGGCGTCCCCGAGCTATCAGCAGCTCGCCGCTCGCGAGCGCGGCGCTGATGCGCACCGGGAACGTCTCGAATCCGCTGGCGAAGAGCCCGTACACCTCATCCAGATGACGCCCGGCCTCCTCGATGTCACCGTTGCGGGTGTAAGCCGCGGTGAGCTCCAGATGGGCCTCAATGAGCCAAAGCATGTCCGCGTCGCAGGCTCGAAGTAGCTCCAAGCCTGCGAGTCCGTGCTCAATCGCAGCCGACACCTCGCCGCGGTTGGTGGCCACCCAGGCCCGATTGACACGCGCCATCGCGCGGTGAACGTCGTCGCATTCGGCCATGCCAAGCAGCTGGACGAGAGCAGCATCGGCGTCTTCCAGATGCCGGGCGGCTGCGTGAGCCACACCAAGCCGGCTAAGGGCGGCCACCGTCCCGGCCGTGTCGTTGAGGTCGGCGAACAGCCGCGCCGCCTGCTTAAAGTCCTCGATCGCTAGCGTCGGCTTGTTGGCCATCTTGTAGCCTCCACCGCGGTTCAGCAGCGCATGTGCCTCGGCGGGCTTGTCGCCGTGCCGGCGCGCTGAGGCTAGTGCGAGATCGGATAGTATCCGCCGCCGGTCTGTATCGTGCAGGGAGGTCAGCACGCATTCCAGGCCGCGCACCACCCGGCTGCTCTGTTCGTCGGCCTTGTGCTGGCTGGCCAGGACCAACGCGTCCAGGATGCCGTCCGCGTTGGCCGAGTACCACCCCTCTGCGTCGGCGAAGTTGGCGAACACTGGCGCGTCGCCGAGCTCGTCATCGCCGGGGAGCACCGGTAGCAGAATCGGCGAGACACGGCGTACGGCACGGACGGTGCTGGCATACCTGCCGACCAGAGCCTCCAATACCTGCCGGGCTGGTCCGGTCATGACGCCCGTTCGCGATCCACTGTCCGTGGAACGCAGGTACTCCAAAACCTCGGCAGCGGCCTCAGCCTGCTCGGGCGTGAAGCGGGATGTCATGGCAAAGCTCTCCTGAAGGACGGTTGTCTATTCGGATTCGACGGCGGATTTGCGGCCGGCCCGGGGCTGGGCAGTCGCCAGGCCGGCCGCACGGCCCGGCGGCACACGGGGATATGCCGGTACGGTCCGGGCCGTTCCCGCCCCGAGCGCACTGGGGGTTAGCGCTCAAGGGGCGAGGTCAATGGCACGCAGAGCACAGTCAGCGCGCTCAGTTCGGTGCTCGTCGAGCGGTGCTTGAGCTAGCCGTCTGGATCCCGCAGCCTGACGTCGCCGACCGTGAGGCGTCGCAAGGCGGGGTGGGCGTCGATGGGCTGGCTGCCCTCAGTGATGATGTTCATCCGTCTCCTTGGCAGTGACGCGCGTTTACATGGACATTGATACGTGCCCTGTGCTGACGATGGTCAGGATGAGCCAGCCGTCGGCACCTGCTGGGTCGGCGGCTGGCCACCGCTGTGCGGTTGGGCCAGAAACAACAGCACCAGCAGCGCGATAGCTGCGATGATGGCGGCCGTCTCCTTCATCCTGGTGCTCCGCGATCGGGCACTGTCATGCAAGCCCCAGACAGGTCAGGGCATGCAGCTGGTCGAAAGCGATCGCTCGCACCGCGGCGGTTCCGAGCCGATACATCCGGTACGCGTCGCCGACTGGAGACAGGCCGCGGCTCTCGGCGACCGCTACCCCGGCCTTGCTGTGGGCGGGCACGTCGATGCTTACAGCGGCGGCTCCGTCACGCCCGGCCAGCGCACACAGGGAGTCGAAGATCGTCGCTGCCTGGTACGAGCGCTCGGCGTACAAGGGCCCGATACCGGCGATCGACCGCGCCATTCGCAGCACGCCGTAGCCGCGCACGTTGCCGTTCGCATCGGCGTAGACCAGCGAGTGGTGGCCCGCTGCCGTGGCGAAGGCGGCGGCGAACTGCGGGCGGCGGGCCGGAAAGCAGGCGGCGTCGATTGCGGTGATCTGCCTGGCGTGTTCCTTGGCTTTGAACACACCCACGTGTGGATCCACCGGGCGGGCTGCTGGAAGCTGTCCGGCGAATCGGATAATGCGGAACCCGTCGGTGAAACCGAGCCGTGTGGCGTGCTCGGTCAGGTGTGGCGGCACGTCGGCGGCGATGGTGCGCTCGCCGGCGTGCCCGATTGCCGCCGCCCAGGTGACCGCGCCGATTCCTCTGCGTCGCATCTCGGGGTCGACCAGCAGCATTCCGCAGAAGGCGAAGTCATCGGCGTAGTTGACGACGCTTACTGATGACACGTGGCGCTGGCCGAGAAATCCGGCGAAATGCCCCGTCGGATCGATACTTCGGAACAATGCTGCGTCGCTTTGGCCGAGGTTCCACCCTTCGGCGGCTGCCCAGGAGTCGATCTGTGCAGCATGCGCGGAGGTGGCGCGGACCAAGTACATACCGAGCGGGATCCTCGCTTGCAGCGCGGCGGGCGCGGCAGTGGTGTCCACATGCTGCAGATCCCTTCTAGCGTCGGCGCTGGCTTCGGAGTGGGTCATGGGTGGCTCCGTGGATGGTGGGTGAGCCCAGTTCGGCGCTGGCCACGGCAAACAGTCGTGTCGGTCAGTCGGCTTGAGCAGGATGGAGTGCGGCTCGTTGAGCTGCGACGCTGACGCCTACGAACTCCGCTTTTGCTGCAATTCGTGAGTCGCCGCAGGCTCCGGGGTCCCGTGTCCAGGAGTGTTGTGGGCTGCGGCTCCGTGCGGATCTGCGGAAGTGGCCACCAGGGTCCGCCAGCGGGTCCCCCTCCGTTTCCTTCGGTCGGGCAGCCGTCCTCCGTCCTAACGCAGTTGAGCTGAGGTCTCGCACGCCACCTATGGGCACACAACGGGCACATCCCGAATTTGGACGCCGAAACACAGCCCCGGGAAAGCGCCACAGCTTCGATAGCGCTCATCCCAGTTCCCGGCTGGTGAGCCCGTATAGCATCGTCAGGTCCACGGCTCGTTCTGCGTTGCCGGGGCAGGACCGGACCATGCGCAGGGTCTCGCTGTCGTAGGACAGTCCGCGGGTCTCGCACAGTGCCATGGCCGCCCGGTTCGGCTCGGGGACGTCGATGGCGATCGCGCGGGCGCCGTGCTGCCCGGCGTGCTCAGCCAGCGCGTCGAATAGCGCGGCGGCTACGCGCGGGTCGGCTGCGCATATCGGACCGATGCGCGCAGCCCCGATGCCTGGGCGGATGACGCCATAGCCCCGTAGCCGGTTGCCCTCCACAAAGCCCAGCGCGTACCGGCCGGGCCCCTGGGACCAGTCGACGGCCAGCGCGGTTCGATCGGCCGGGAAGCAGCGGGCGTCCAAGACTGCGGCCTGGCCGTAAAGCTTGGCGTGTAGCGGCGCCACGCGCGCATCGGTAGCCCGAGGTGCGGGGACAGGCCCGGCGAAGGAGATGGTTCTCCATCGGGTGTAGAAGCCGCGGGCTGCGAAGAAGTCTCGCATGCCCGGTGGGGCCTCCAGGGCGACCGGGCAGTCTGGGATGTTGCTCAGGACCAGCTCGACTGTCGGTTCCTCGATACCTCGGCCGCGGAACGCCGGGTCGACGATCGGCGCACCGGTGAAGCAGAACCCGTCGTAGCCGGCGGTTGCGGTGGCCGAGACAGGTCGGCCATCGAGGATGCCGATCAGCAGTGCGCCGGGGTGGTGTCGGATAAGCAGGGCCATGTCGCCGCGCCCGAGACTCCGGCCTGTTCCTCCAGCCCAGCCCTCGATCATCGCGGTGTCGGCGGCGCTGCCACGCACCGCGTGAATCCCAGCGGTGGTGGTCTCGGGCGGCCGGGCAACCGGGATCTGGAGCGCGCTCATGTCTGTTCCTTCCCGTGTTCAGGCGCGCATTGCGCGGTGGATTTCGCTGGCGGTGACCTGCTCGCGGAAGGCAGCCGCTTCCTGGTCTGCTGTACGCGCCAGGTGGTCGGCGACCACGGACCCGAAGATCCGCGCAGCCAAGTCCGAGCGGCGAAAGTCGGCCAGCGCCTCGGTCAGACTGGTAGCGATCGGCACAGCGTCGTGGGCGGCATAGGCGTTGCCGATCGTCTCCTTGCCTGGTGAAGCGTCGGTGTCGATGCCTTCGACGATCGTGCCGAGAATCGCGGCCAGGGCCAGATAGATGTTGGCGTCGGCGCCGGCCACGCGGATCTCCACGTGCACGTTGTGCTCACCGCCGGTCACCCGCACCGCGCAGGTCCGGTTGTCATAGCCCCAACACCAGGTGGTGGGCGCGAAACTGTAGGGGCGGAAGCGGCGGTATGCGTTCACGGTCGGCGCCAGCAACGGCAGCAGATGAGGCAGCCCGCCCAGCATTCCTGCGGTCGCCTGCTTCGCGGTCTGGCTCAGGTCGCCGGCCTGCGTGCTCATCACTGAGGCACCGTCGCAGTGCAGCGAAACATGCAAGTGCAAGCCATTGCCGGAGTCGATGTCGGGGGCGGCCATGAACAGCGCGTCAAGGCCCTGCTCGCCAGCCACGGCCCGTGACAGTGCTTTGAAGACGGTGTAGTCATCGGCGGCACGCACCGGCCCGGTGGGGGCGAAAGTGGCTTCGATCTGCCCGGGCCCTGACTCGGTCTTCATCGCCTCCAGCGGCAGGCAGGCCTGCTGCGCTGCGCTGAGCACGGCGCGTAGGTGCTCGGCAACCGGTCGGGGATGGCGGGTGGCATAATCGGCGTTCATGCGTCCCACCGGCGCCAGACTCGGCCAAGGCTGTGCAGGGCCGGGTTCGGCGTCTGGGGCGTGGATGAGGGTGTATTCGGCCTCGACGCCGATCATCGCGTTGTAGCCGCGGCCGGCCAGCCGCTCGACCTGCTCGGCGAGTATCCGTCGGGGTGAGACCGCCAGCGGCGCGGCATCGTCGACGGCGTTGGCGAACACCAGCGCCTCGCCAGGTTGGGTTGGCAGCTGGTAGATCGCTTCCAGGTCTGGCAGCAGGAGCATGTCGGCGTAGCCGGACTCCCAGCCCGACAGTCCCGACCCGTCTCCGGGAGTCAGGTCGATGTCGGAAGCGAGCAGGTAGGAGCACGCGTGCTCGCCGTGCTCCATGATCCTGGTGGCGAAGTGGCCAGCGGCGTGGTGCTTGCCGGCCAGCCGGCCGTGCGAGTCGACCAAGGCCAAAGTGACGGTGTGAATCGTGCCGTCAGCGATGGCGGCACGCAGCTTGTCGGCGTTCCACCGGTGCCCAATGGTCGGTGCGGTGGTCATGTCGGCCGTCATGTCAGATCACCGGGATGTCGGAGAATTTGTCGGCTTCCAGCGCTGCGGTGGTCGCATCCCCAGCTCCTCGTCCCCAGCGCGGCCACAGTGCCGCGGCCAGCAGCAGCACGGCGATCAGCGCGACGGGAGCGTAGTTGAAGTGGGTCCAGGACCACATCGGCTGGGACTGCGGCAGACAGAACAGGACCGTCTCGATCGCGACCCAGCTGACCGCGGCGATGCCGATCGGCCGCCCGAAGCGCCCCAGGCTCCACTCCCCAGGGGTGAAGGAACTCCCGGCGCGGACTCGCAGCCAGATCGGGATGGCGTAGGCGGGGGTGATCCCGATGATGTTGATCGCCACCACCGCGTTGTAGGCGGTGGGGTTCCATAGCGACGGCAGTGCCAGCACGAACGCGGCGATGATCGCCAGCCAGACCGCGTTCACCGGTACCTTGTGCCGGTTGGTGCGGCGCCACAGGCCCGAGCCGGGCATCGAGCCGTTACGGGAGAAGGCGAACACCATCCGGGAGGCTGAGCCGGTCGCGGCCAGACCGCAGCACAGCTGCGCGATGATCACCACAGCGAGCAGAGCCTGCGCCCAGCTCGACCCGAGAGCATCGTTGAAGATCGCCGCTGGTGGCACGGGCGCGCCGGCCTCATCGGCGTAGTACCGGACCGCGTACAGCATCCCGGCGATCAACACCGCTCCGGCGATCCAGGACATCCAGATCGCGCGGATGATGCCCCTGGGCGCGGCGACCGCGGCGTGTTCGGTCTCCTCCGACAGATGCGCGGAGGCGTCGTAGCCGCAAAAGGTGTAGCCGGCCAGCAGCAGCCCGATCGCCGAGACATACAGCGAGCTGTGGAACCCGGTCGTGTTCACGTAGTGGGTGAACACGAATGACACGCTCTGGTGCTGCTTCGGCACCAGGACCAGAACAGCCGCGATCAGCGTGACGCCGGCCAGGTGCCAGATCACCGAGACCCGGTTGAACAAGTCCAGAACCCGCACCCCGAATAGGTTCAGTAGTGCATGCAGCAGCAGGATCACGGCGTAGATGCCGAGGGTGGAGTACTTGGTCGGGGTGAAGGTGCTGCGCAGCGCGATCAGGGCGCCGGTGAACTGCGCGGCGCCGTAGTCTATCCCGGCGATCGCGCCCAGCAGGCCCAGCAGGTTCAGCCAGCCGGTCACCCAGCTCCAGGCCCGGCCCCTGGTCCCGCCGAGTTTCTCAGCCATGAAGAACAGCGCGCCGGCCGTCGGGTAGGCGCTGGTGACCTCCGCCAGGCCCAGCCCGACCAGCAGCACCAGGGCTCCAACGCCGATCCAGCCCCAGATCATCACGGCCGGGCCGCCGGTGCCCATGCCATAGCCGAACAGCGTCATGCAGCCGGACAGGATCGAGATGATGGAGAACGAGATCGCGAAGTTCCCGAACCCGGTCATCCGACGTGCCAGCACCGGCTGAACGCCGATCCGGCGCAGCAGGTCCTCATCGTGCTGTGCAGCAGAACGGCGCGGTGGGGATGCGCTCGCGGAAGACGGCATGGACATGGTGAACCCTTCGATACTTGGTAGCGCGGACGGGAAGGAGGCGGCCACCATAGGCCGATACATCAATGTGCTGATTTTGGGTGGGGACGCGGACGAGCTGGACGTGAGCTTGTGCGGGACGAAACGGCGGCGAGCGCCTCGGCACGGGCCTGCACCAGCAGCTCCGTTCCCCTGCCGACCCCGGCAACCTGCTCCCAGGGCCGGGGCGCGCCGTATGGGCCGAGGGCTTCGAACACCATCGCTGCACGCTCCATGTCGCGCGCTTCCCACAACGCGTGGGCGAGAAAGGACAGGTCCGCGACCAGCCGCGTTTCTGGCCGGGCCGAGCAGAACCAGATCCAGGCTCTCTCGACGTCTCCGACGGCCTCCCCATCCTGCTCTGCAGGCACCGCCCACCGGCTTTCTTTCCGTGTGTGCCAGATGCTGGCAAGGGAAACCAGTGGCAGCACCCGCAGCGGCGTGGCAGCCGGGGTACCAGGCGACGAGGACAGGGAACGGGCGAACAATTGGCCATCGCCCGGCCGCAGCCGACCACCCGAAGCGGAAACGATCGCGTCATGCATCCGGTGGACCGTTTCACGGTTCCACGGGCTCGTCCGCCAGCAACTCGTGAACGCACGCCACGGTCCCCGAACCGGACAATCTGGTGGTCCAGGCTCGGCAGTCCCGCGGACGCAAGCAAGCGCGAACTCCGAGAGGTACGCGACCGGGTCGTGCGGGAATAGCTCTTGCACCTCCCGGCAAGACAGCACCGCATCACCCATCGGGTGGGCCGCCCGCGCCAGGGCGGCGCCGGTCAGCGCGCACACCCGCTCAGCACCGACCCGAACGCTCATCGCCAAGGCGTCGTGGTCCCGCGGGCAATCACGACGCCAGGAAGCCACCGCATCAGTCGGCGCCGCTACCCGGGCCAGCAGAAGCGTCCGAGTGCACCTCAGCTGATGATCGGCGGGATCAGTGGTACTCAGCAGATCGGCCATCGCACGCCACCGCCCGGCAGCCACCTCGCCGAGCACGGCAGCCAGCGCAGTGTCCGAGCCGGCAGGATGCACCAGCGGCTTGAACGAGCGTTGCCCCGCCTCTCGCAGGCTCATCGCCGCCACCCCCGGCAGGCAAGAAACACACGAAGCCTCACCGGCGGCAGAGTGCGGTGCCGCGCCGCTTGTCCAGCTGCCAGCATCGCCGGACCACTCCCCACGCCAGCCACAGACCAGCTCAACCGGGCCAGGGTTGTCCCACCATCGCGCGCAAGGCTCAAGGCCTTTCCCACGACCTCAGGACCGGCGAGGCCAACGGGCGACGACGTTGTCACCGTATCGAGGACCGCAGGAAAGCCCATACGGTGCTCGGCCCGAGAGAAGGGTGCTGCCATGCCCGCCAAATTCTCGCCAGGCGTCGATGCACGCTCCACAACGCACCCCCCTCGCCGCATTGACTGACGCTTACGGTCCACTTGGTCACCTTCCGTGTCCGCTCCAACGATCCCGCTGAACCGCGTGCCAGTGAACGCACCGCCATGGCCCCAGCACGGAACTTCCACGGAACTTGTGAAGATTGGCTCTTCGCCGCATCCTGCGCCCCGTGTAAGACTGCCAACGTGGCTGAGCTCAACGGATCGCCGATAGACGGCGAAGACCTGAAATCCTTGGCGCTGGTGAACTACGCGCACTTCACGTCCATGCGCATTGAAGCTGGCTGCCGCGTCCGCGGTTGGGACCTGCATATGCAGCGCCTGGCGCGGGACTGCATGACAGTGTTCGGAACCCAACTCGACACCGAGAACGTCCGTACGCTTGTCGCCCAGGCGGTGGAACAGCTCCAAACCCCGACAACGGTTCGAGTCACCGTCTTCGACCCCGGGCTGGAGATGGGCCGTACTGGCGCCAAGGCCAACCCCGACGTTCTGGTGACCACCCGGCCTGCAGCGACCCTCCCGCTGCCAGCACTGAAAGTGGCCACTGTGGCTTTCAGCAGGGAGCTTCCGCATGTCAAACATGCCGGCTTGATGGCCTCGCTCTACCAGAGGCGCGTAGCCCAGCAGGCTGGATTCGACGACGCCTTGTTCACCGAGACAAACGGTGATGTCACCGAAGGCGTGACCTGGAACGTTGCCTTCATCGACGCCGATCAGATCATCTGGCCCTCCGGGAATGTGCTGCCTGGCATCACCGCAGCTCTGATCGCCCGCCTCCACCAGCCGTCGGTGAGCGCCCGAGTCAACGCAGCCGAGATCCACGGGATGCAGGCTGCGTTCGCCACAAACGTCTCCTACGGTGTTCGCCCGATCGGGGCGATCGACGGCCACCAGTTCGACACCAGCCACCCGCTGCTCGCCGAGCTGTCCGAGAAGTACCTGGCCATCGAACCCGACCAAATCTGATCGCCGTCCGCGACTCCGCGGTGACAGTACGATGATTCGCGTTCGCGCTGTCATCGGGAGGGTCGTCGCGTGGTCGCGGTCAATCGCTGGACCGGGATAGAAGTCCGGGCGCTTATGCAGGCTGCACGCTTGACTTACGAGGGCATGGCTCACCAGATGGGCATTTCTAACCGCATGATCGGCAAGTGGGTTGCCGGCGGAGCTGACATCACGCCCCGCCCCGTCAATCAGCAGGCCCTGGACACCCTGCTTGCCCAAGCCCAGCCCGACACGCGACGCCGGTTCATCCAAGCGACTATGGGCATGAACTCGATCGTTTATGACGACGCCGATACCGATCTGATCGCCGCAACCGCAGAACGCCCAGTCCGCCGGCACCATCTCGACGGTCGGCCAATGACACTCATCGAGCAGGGAGTGTTCTTGGCCGGATCCACCGCACAGCCCGTATGGCTCTCGGCATTCTGGATCGACATCCATCCGGTCACCAACGCTGACTACGAACGATTCACCACCGCCACCGGCCGCACGCTGCCAGCACACTGGACCGACGGCCGGTTCCCGGAGCAGCTCGCTGACCACCCCGTCGTGTTCGTCACTTGGCACGACGCCAGCGACTACGCCACCTGGGCCGGAAAACAACTCCCGACCGCACACCAATGGGAGAAGTCGGCTCGCGGCGCCCGAGGCGCCCTCTACCCCTGGGGCGACCAGGCAACTCCGTTCAAGTGCAACGTCCGGGAATCCCAGATCAGGCACACCACGCCTGTAACCCGGTATCACAGCGGTGTCAGCCCATACGGCGTCTATGACCTGTGCGGAAACACGTGGGAATGGTGCTCGACATCCACTACCACCGACCGCTATGAGCTGAAAGGCTCGGCGTTCACCAGCCCATTCAGCCGAGCTCTGCCGTCGGCGTTCAATGACGCCAACCTCGCCATGCTCGACGACGACACAGGGTTCCGCTGCGTCACAACAGACCCCACAGATCTCCTCGGCTCGTAGCCCGTCAGGACCAGCAGGTGCGGCTAGGTGTTTGCCGGCGTCGGTGGGCATGATCATTACCTTGACTGTGAATGCCTTTAGCTCGGAGACGTTCACAGGATCGCGCGCCCTTCCTCAAGAGATTCGCAAATCAGCATTCGTGTGGTCGACGACCCGGCCTCGGGGCTCACATCGCGCACCGGGGGGCGATGCGCGGCAGGCCGGGCCGCTGGGAGTGCAGCTTCGGTGATTACCGCTAACCAGACCGCAGCTCGGGTGTCGAGTCGCAACGTTCCTGCCCGCGCCCGCGATCCTCGGACGCCGACCGTAGGCTCGGCTGCCATCCACGCAGGCTGATCCGCTTATAGCGCGCGTTGCTGTGCGACGCAGGGCCCAGAACAGAAGTCGTCGAGCTCATCGGACTGCCAGCGCCTCGACCGACCCGGTTGTTGATGACGTCAGGAAAGCCTCAGCAACCAGGGGGATCTCCACACAGATGGTCTTGCCATGGCCGTTCTCGTCGAGGGGGATGACGATGGTGCCGCCTGAACGCTCGACTAGCTGTTTGACCACGAACAGCCCCCAACCCCCGCTGTCATCGTCGTATGGCGCCGCCAACGCCTTCGGCTTGTCAGGGTGGTGGTCGTGAACGGCGATCCGAAGCAGTGACTCCGCGGTTAGGTCGATGCGAACCTCGGCATCTCCAGAACATGAGGCATGCCGGTGCGCGTTGGTGACCAGTTCGGAGAGGACCACGATGGTGTCATCGATGACGGCGTGTTTAAGGTCGATTCCCCAGAGGCTGAGGGTCGTCCTGGCGATACGCCTGCTCAGCGGGACGGACTCGGCACGCTTGGTCGGGACCGCGAAATCGACGAATAGCGGTCGCGGGGCTTCGAGCAAAGCGGTGGCCATCCCCGGTCACCCCCTACGCGCCTGGGGCGTCGAAGGTTGTGTCCTGCAGAGAGGCTCGCCTGCTACGCGTGCCCGTTGCACGCCTGGAGCCGGTCGCCGCTTCGGCGGTCCCGCCGTGCAGGAGCGCGTTGATCTCGTTACACATGGTTTCGGCGTCGCCGCCGGGAAGGATCAGCTCAGCATCGATCGCCGGCGCGTCGCTAGCGAAGGAGACGAGAATGGGGAGGGCAACGCGGCCAGCTTCGGTGTGGTGAATCGCGCGTCGCAGATCCCGCTCTACGCGGAGAGTTCCAAACTGAGTGCTGGCAGTAGTGTCCGTCACATCATCGACGGTAGAGGCGATCTGGGCCGCGGCCCCTGAATCCGATTCAGGGGTCAGTACCCTGATTTAAATTCAGGGTACTGACCTGAGCTGAAATCAGGCAGTAGCGAAACGGTTACTGAACGATCTCCATATGTCTGGCGATAGCACGCAGGTCAGGGCCCCACGTGGGCTTCTCGCGCCCCATGAGGTCCAAGACGGCCTGGCGCGCCAGAGGCGAGTAGTAGATCTCCTCGGGAGACAGATCCTTCACCTTCCCAAGCATGTGGACTGTGCCGTAGTCGTCGTTGACGATCCGATTGCAGTTGACGATCTCCAGCCAGTAGCGTGCCACCCGCTCCAACGGCTGACCCTCGCCGATCACAACATCGTCGGCGAAGCGCAGCGCTTCAGCGGCGTTGCCCTCCTCTGCTGCGAGATGGACGCTGTGCATCGCGACATTCGTGATACCAAAGCACGTATTCCACAGGTTGGCCTCGCCATCGAGTCGACGGGCGACCCGCTCTGCCCGGCGTAGCAAATCCCACCCGAGCGGTGCCTTGTTGAAACGGACCGCCGCCACCGCACCTTGCAGATGCAGTGCACCGAACGCCGCGATGTGCCCCTGCGAGGCTCCCTCACCCGGCTCACAGTGGGCGATCATCCTCTGTACCAGGTCCAGGCTGTCGTCGACCAATCCCGACGATGTCAAGGCGCACGCGATCTTCCAGGCAGCCGCTGCCCGGAACTCCGGATCCCCCGTCTCATCGGCCAGCAACATGCCTCGATCAGCCGCCTGCCGGGCGAGATCGAATTGCCCGACACGGCGCAACCACACCTCCATCAGGCTGTATAGCGAGATCAGGCCTCGAATGGCCTCAAGCTGATCGACATCATCGCCGGCGGCTCGCAGCGTGGCGTAACCGTTTTCGAGCAGCGCAGGCAGCTGCGTACCGACCTCGCTATACCGCATCCGCTTGGTGTCATAGACGGCGCGGGCCCCCGCAACCGCCGTGATGTAATCCCCGGTCTCCATAGCGGTCCCGAACTGCCCGAGCAGCGATGTGGGCAGGCTAAGGATCCGTCGGACTGCAGGAACTTGCGGATGTTCAGTCAACGAGCCACCGCCCCCCTGCAAGAACCCCCCGGTCAGATCCGCCAGGTCCACATGCAAGGCAGTGGCCAGCGAGATGAGCATCTTCACGCTGTCAACCGGGATCAGGCCGGCCTCGACCTTGTACATCCAGTTTTCAGTGCGACCAACCAGCTCACCCAGCGCCTTCTGCGACAGGCCAGTTCTCAAGCGGAAGTAGGCGATTCGCTCGCCGACGGTGAACTCTCTCGGCGGTGCCATCATCAGACCTCTTCGTGGCGGGACCAGTGTCTGCCCTCAGCGTAACTCGCCTCCGGGCCACCTGGGCGATACTTGAGTTTCCAACCGTACCTTCAGACTGGGGTTTGCGATCGTGGCACAGCGCGGGCTCATACTCGACTTCGGCGGCGTTTTGACCACGCCGATGCGCCGTAACGGTGAGGCATTCGAGCGCTCGGAAGGGCTGGAGCCCGGTGCGTATTTCCACGCGCTAAACGAACACCCCGAAGGCGTCGCCGTGTACGCGGCACTAGAAGTCGGCGACGTTACCCAGGAGTACTGGAACCAGGTGATCGGCCGACTCCTCAGCATCGATCCGACCGACTTGATGCGCCGGGCGCTGGCAAACCTGACAGTGGAGCCAGCCATGGTGGCCGCAGCGGAGAAGGCCCGCGCAGCTGGGGTGAAGACCGCCCTGTTGTCCAACAGCTTCGGTCTTGAGCCGTTCAATGTATACGCTGAGCTTGGCGTGCTTGGCCTCTTCGACGTGGTGGTGCTGTCGGAAACCGAGGGAGTCCGCAAGCCAGCTCCGCAGATCTACGAGCGCACGCTAGAGCTGCTCGGGCTCGCCGGCCCTGACTGCGTGTTCGTGGACGACCATGAAGCGAACCTTCCCCCGGCGGAGGCGCTGGGGATCGCAACGATCCATCATGCCGGCGATGCAGCGAACGTTGCCGCACGACTGTGCGAACTACTGGGGTAGCCCGATCGCTTCTACCCCGAGATCATGGACCCGACCACGGCAGAACTCTGCCCGACGGCAAACACGGCGAGCTGGTCCTCACCTCACTTACCAAGGAGGCGATGCGGTCATCCGCTACTGCACCGGCGTCCTTCCCGGTACCGCCCGACCAGCCTTCCGCCGGATTAAAAAGGTCACTGGCCGCAGCGACGACATGATCATCCTGCGCGGAGTCAACCTCGTTCCCAGCCAGATCGAGGAGATCGTGCTGCGCACCGAAAACGTCATCCCCCCAGAGAGTCTGGAACGCTCAACCGGCAAGATGCGCCGCGTTCTGCGCGAGCAATAGCTCAGGTTCACGATGGTGATCATCGTCACGCGAAGCCGCGCTCAACAAGCAATCCGACCAGCGCGTCCGCAGATTCGCTGACTGTCTGCTCGTGCGTAGGGGTGCGCAGGTCCGGTTCGATGGGGATCTCGTAGGGGTCGTCGACGCCGGTCAGGCCGGTGAGGCGCCCCGCGGTCTGGGCGGCGTACAGGCCCTTAACGTCGCGGCCCGCACAGACTTCGAGTGGTGTGGCGATGTGCGCCTCCAGATACGGCGAGCCGGCTGCGGCGTGAAGCTCGCGGACCGCGGCACGTGAGGTTGCGTACGGTGCTATGACCGGGACCCCTGGACGCGTCCTGGTCCATGGCGATGGACGGCACGTTCGCATTTCGACAACTGCTTCCCGGTCGTGCCGACGAAGTGGTCACCCGCACGCTCGCGCGATCTTGGGACAACGCCGATGCTCGCACGGGCAGCCCGCCCTGCCGTCCGAGTCGGGCCAGCGGCCGGGTCAATGCCCCGTTGCCGGCGCCGATTTCCAAGAAGGGCCCGGTGGTGTCTGCGATGAGGAGTTCGATGGTGCTGATGGTTGCGGATCTGCGTGCTGTCCGCTTGGCGTGCGTGGCGGCTCGACAGGCCCGAACCACCAGCCCGCCCGCTCCGTCGCACCACCCGAGCCCATCCTTAGTCGAACTGACCGTCTGCGACCCCGTGGACGAATGCCACCCATTCGTCAGCGCTGAAGACCAGGGCTGGTCGGTTTGGGCATACCGAGTCTCGTAGTGCTTTCGCGCCGTCGGGGAGGTCGGCGACCTCAACACAACTCCCCGTGTCGCTGCTGTAGGTGGACTTTTGGAACTTGAGGCTGCTTTCCAGCAGCTCGTACGCGGCATAGAGCTCTTCCTTGCTCAACTCAGCTTCTCCATCCTGCTCGCGATGAGTTCGACCGACTCAGACGGCGGCATGGCCGCGGCCCGAAGGTGATCAAAGATTCGCCCGACACGCCGCAGTTCAAGATCGCCGTCTCGAATTAGGCTCGTGCCGACGGTTTCCAGGAAGGCGATCGCAGTGCTTGAGGGTTTCGGGAAGTCGTACCAGATCATGCCGCCGGCGTAGGCTCCTCGCTGCTTGGCGGAGAACGGAATGGCCAGTATCGTGACGTTCGGTCTCACGGCCAGGTCAATGAGGTGCTGCATCTGGTCTCGGAGCACGGCCACGCCGCAGAACCGGAACATGAGCGCGGCCTCCGTGATGATCGCAGTGAGCCTCAGGGGTTCCTCCTCCTCGGCGAAAAGCCGCTGTTGGCGGCGCAGACGGATCGCCACCAGCGCGTCGGCTTGGTCAGGGTCGTGGACCGTGGCACCCCCCAGGGTGACGGAGCGCGCGTATTCGGGGGTCTGGACCAGGCTGGGCATCAGCAGGGGCTGGTACTCGAGCATCTGCCGGGCCTCGTGCTCCCAGGCAATCTGGTCGGCATAGGCCGGAGTCAGAAAGTCGCCGTATGCCAGCCACCATCGTTCGCTTCGCCCACCATGGGCCATCTGGCGTAGCTCTTCGCGGCCCTCCTGAGGCACGTCGTACAGGTCCATGAGCAAGAACAGATCGCGCTGGGTGATTCCCGTCCTCGCCAGCTCGATCCGGGAGACCTTCGCCTTGTTCCAGCCCAGTTCGTCCGCTACCTGCGGCATACTCAAGCCGGCTTCCGTTCGGTAAGCGCGTAGCCGCGTACCAAGTTGCCTCTGCGTGACCCGTGAGCTGATTGGCACGACTACACTCCGTCTGCTCATGCCCGCCCGAGAGGTGGCTGACACCGGAAAAGGTAAAGGCTTCGCAAACTATCTGTCAGTTGCACTTGCGTGCCACAGTGTAACAACGCAGGCTACTGATACTACCGAAAGCCCGCGATTGATCACCAACAGCTACGAATCGTTGGTGATGCCGTCCGCACCACGACGGCCCAAGGCGGGGATCGCCGGGCTCGGTACACGAGTCGGAATGACTCGGTACGCACGGCACCACTTCGACGAAGGAGGAGTTATGGCGGACACCGCACTCGAGCTCGAGGTAACGCCCGAAGCACAGGACACCACCAGCACCTCGCAGGTCGGCGACTGGGAGGTCGAGGAGGTGCTCGCCCGGTTCGACAAGGTCGGGCGCGACACCAAGGCGGCCGGAACGACGGCCTGCCACTAGTTCCGAGCCATGGCCTCGGCCCCTGCGCGCAGGGGCCGAGGGTCATTTTCCGCACCTGGAAGGGGGTGGCCGGATCGTGGGGACCAAGCTACGGCTCTCCGAGGTGGTGTTCCTGAGGCTGTCCGCAGGCCGCCCGGAGTGGCTGTCGGAACTGCGTTGGCCGGAAGAAGTTCTGGTCTTGATGGAAGACAGGCGCCGCCTTGCCGCAGACGAAGCGGACGCCGAATGGACCCTTGGTGTCCACGCTTCCGCGTTTTCGCCCCAGGATTGGGCGAGTCTGCGGACCTGGATGAAGCGAGCAATCGCCCGGACCTCCGCCGGAGGAACGCCCCGGCTTCTCCTATCCGACGATGCTGCTCACCGCGCATTCCGGAATCTGATCGACGCCTCCAGGCGCCGGGCAGCTCTGGACGCTCGGCTCCACGAGACGATCCATGCCTGCGAGCAGGAGCTTCAGCAGACGGCGTTCCAAAGGATCGACGACCCCCAGGTCCAGTTGATCATTGCGAACGCCAGTTCCGACTTCACCGCCACGATCTCGAAATCCGCATACGGCGACCTCCTCCAGAAGGATCGACGACGGCTAGCTCGCACACTGTGGGCCCTACTGGCACGCAGCGTGTACAAGAGCTGTCCGCTGGCGTTCGTTGCCGACACCGGCGTGCTCCTTCTGCACGGCGGAGATGAGACCCGACTTCGGGTCGGCGCCACGCCGTACCTAACGGCCCTGCCGAATCAGGAGCTAGCCAACGAGCTCATCCGGAAGCTGCGCCCGCTGGATCGGTATCTCGTCGACGGCAAGCGCAGGCTGCACCTCAACGTCAGCGCCATCCTCGACGGCCAGCAACTGCGGATCTGGCGATCGAGGCTCGAGGGTTCTTACGTCCACGAGAGCCTGGCAAGGATACGTCTGCCACAGGCCGCGGTCGAGGTGCTTGCCAGTATCCTAGATCCAGACTCACGGCACTCCGACGCCGTCGCCGGCCCTGCTGCTGACGTCGTGCGCAAGCTGGTAGCCGAACAGATCCTCATGCGAGAGGACCTGGTGACCCCAGCCGACGGCGATCCGTGGACCACCTTGGCTGAAGCCGTCGCCGACGCAGCCAGCGAGAGCATCACTGATCTGACAATCCAGGTCGGAGAGACTGAACGCTTCTGGCGGTCCTACGCGTACCCGCGGCCGATCACCGACAGCGCCGTGGGGACAGTCGCCACGGCGCTGTCCGCTGTCAGGCGACTCAGCACCGCGACGATCGGACCAGACAAGATCGCCAGCGCGAGCGTGTCGGTGGACACCTATCGCCGCGTGCAAGGCGACATATCAAGTGATGATCTCGCAGGCGTGCGACAGGCGGTGGAGCAGTACTTCGCCCTCGGGGCGCTGGTCTACCCGATGACGCCCACATATCGGAAGCGGCACGCGTTCATCGACTTCTTCCGCGCAAAATACGGCGAAGATCGTCCGGTGAGCCTGGAGTCCATGCTCGTCGACGACTGGACCGTCGTTGACCGGACGCTGTCATTCCTGCTCGATCCCGGAGACTCGCCGATACATCCGGACAGCGATCTGGTGTGGCCGGAGCCTTCGTTCGACGACGCTGTGTACAGCGCGTTCTACAATTCGCTGCTGGAAGCCGCCGCGTCCGGGCGGGCGAGCTTCGACATCGAGCCAGTTGATATCGACGACATCGCAGTGCTCGGCCAGTGCCAGTCGGTGATGGACGCCGTCTGCCGACTCGGTCGAAGCGACGACGGGCATCTGGACGTCTTCGTCGAGTCCGCGACGTTCTCCGGCCGTCTGGTCGCGCGGCATCTCCGCGCCGTCAGCGGCCTAGGGCCGGACGCGCGGGCTGCCGCCGAGCGCTACTGTCTCGACGGCCGGGAGCCGGGCAGTTCGACTTCGGTTGTCTCGGCGGGGATCCTCGCGTCCCACGCAGTGCCCCGGTTGCAGAACTTGTCGCGTGTCGCCGTGGACGGACGCCCCATGTTGGCACTGTCCGAGCCGGCTCCTGCGATGCCTGCGGAGATGCTGATCAGGTACGGCGAACTGAGCGTTCGCCTGGACTCCGCCAGGCAGCGGCTCGTCATCACCCGAGGCCATGAAGGCCCCGAGGTTGTGTTCTCCTGGTCGAGCCCGCTCAGCCCGAGCTTCAGCCGCAGGTTGCACTTCCTGCGGTTCCTCGCCCTCGCTGCCGAGCCGGTGATCACGGCGCCGCGGTGGCTGGCCTCGGAAGCGCTCCGAGGCGGGAGGATGCCTCGGACCTCCGTCGGCCGCTTGGTGCTGTCGCCGCAGCGATGGGCGATTCCCATCGAGACGTTCTCTCCCTGCCGGAACGCGACAGGCGCTCGGAGGCACGTCGCCCTCCATTCCATACGCAGCGACGCCGGACTGCCGACCGAGGTTTTCGTCTACACAGCCGGCGACACTCGGCCGACGTTCGTTGACTTCGATACGCCCTTCGGGACCGACGTCTTCCTCCGGCTGGTTGACCAGGCGGTCCGCAGAGGATCCAGCACGATGCTGGTCGAGGAGCGCTTCCCCCAGCCGGGGCGAGAAGTCGTCGACTCGCCGTCAGGTGTCGCGTCCGCCGTCTTCCAATGCCTCATATCATCCGACTCGAAGGGACGATCATGCTGACTGACGAGCAGCTCAAGCACTACCACGAGCATGGGTACGTCGTCGTGCCGTGTCCGTTCGACGACGATGATCGCGACCACCTGATGGGCCTCGCGATGAACAACGTCGACCTCTCCAATGCCGACGGGGTCCGGCTCTCACGTCTGGACCCGCGATACACGGTCGCCGACTCCCACGCGCGCACCCTCGCCCTGTTGGAGCGCCCCGCGCTGGTCGAGGCCGTGACGGAGATCTTCGGCGGCCCGGACTTCCGCGTGCTGATGGCCAACTGGGCTAACCGCACGCCGGGGATTAAGGCGCTGATCAACTGGCATACCGACTACCAGGAGCCGCAGCGGTCCCTGGGCAGTCGGGTCGAGGTCTCGTGGTACCTGACCCCAACGAGTCCGGAGAACGGATGCCTGCGCCTCATACCCGGCAGCCAGAACCGCCCGACGAGAGACACCGTCAAGGAATTGATCAACGCGGGCCGCGGCCAGGCGACCCACTGGCGATCGTGCCAGACCAGGCATCCCGACGAGATTTCTCTGCCTCTCGGGGCCGGAGACCTGCTCATCCGCAACGGGTTCATCTGGCACTGCACCTTCGAGAACACCACCGACGAGATCCGCTACATGTACGTGTGGAGCTACGCCCCGCTCGCGGACACGACGATGCTGGTCGACTACGAACTGTTCTTGCCCACGGCGATAGTCGAGTCGCCGACACCTCTGCAACGACGCCTGTTCGCGCTCGACGAGGAGTACAGGGCGTCGCTTCTCGACCGATTCGGCCAGCCTGTGACACCGCTGCGAGTCAGGCTCGGCTACGAGGCGGACCGCGAATGGCGGGCGTCGAAGTACTACGTCGACAGTGAAGACACGCGCGTCGAGAACCTATGATCCCGTCCTGCTATCCGCGCTATGTCAGGGTGCGAGTCCGGCCCGTACGGGGGTTCGGGTATCTCGGCGATCGCGACTCGTTCCAGTATCTCGTAGCGCTCGGACGGAGCGTTCCAGGCGGGGCGTACCTGGTCGACGCTGGCGACGCCGCCACGGAGGCGGCGCACGCGCAGGCGCGACGAAGCCAGGCCGGCGAGCGCTACACGCGGGAGCGTCTGCAAGCGCCACGATTCACCTACTTCGACGAGATCTCGAACCACAGCGACGACACGCATACGCTGGCTGGCGGTCCGTTCCTCGATCTCATCGTCGGCGGCGAATCCAGCTTGGACACCTGGTATCGGCGCTATCACGATGGCCACGACAAGCGGGTCGAGGTCTCGATCCATGACAGTCCGCTCGACCTTCACTGCCACACTCCGCTCAACCAGCGGCTCGCCCCGGACGGCATGCGGCTGTGCCGGGAACTCGTCGACGCGGCGGACACACTCATCGCGGCGTTCCCCGACGGCACCGCGGCACCTCTGCTCGCAGCGGGGTGCTTCATCCGTCTCGTTGACGCACTCGAGCTCGACGGCGAGCAGAAGGGCAGGCTGTGCGACCACGGCTTCAAATACCTCTCCCAATACCTGGAGTGTTCGAGTACCGCGACGCCGTCAGATGTCCGAGCCCGGCGCGTCGAGCAGGTCAGGGAGGCGGCTGACTTCGCCCGGGCGGCCCTCAGTACCCGGCCCGGGGCAGGCCTGCGGATTGGGCTGTCCGCCGACGACGACAGGTTCTTCTTCCCGGAGTCGGTGTGGCTCCAGTTCCACTGGCTGGTCTCGTCGCTCCCCGTCGGCCTCGTTCAGGAGCTCGCGCTCGCAGAAGCCCTCAGCACGTGGGTCAGCAGCGGAGACGGCGATCAATGAGGCGCCGAGATGTGGGCAGGCGTGCCCGGACGGGCTGCGAGGACTTCGGCGATAGCTGCTTGACGCGCAGCGGACAGATCGGCGCGATTCCAGTGGAAGACGATCACGAATACGGCGGCCTCTCGCGGCCCGACATGTGCGCTAGGTCTCGTGAAGTACTCAGCCTGCCAGCCGCGACACACGTCGGCTACCGCTGCCTGATATGTCTCGACGATTCCGCGGGACTCCGGCTCCAGCAACGACAGCAGCCGTGTCGTGTCGTTCCACGTACCGTGGATGCTCGGGCCCAGCTGCTTCCCGGCCTCTGCGAGCACCTCGCCGTCAAGGCGTCGTCCTGCCTGCCAGCGCAGCCGGTCCCACACGTCGAGATCTTCCCAGCCGGAGATCCCCAGGCCGTCGAACAGCGCGCGGATCATGAGCAGCGACAGCGCCCACGACGGGCCGACCGCATGGCTCTGGCAGTGGAAGTTGAGCCAGGCGAGCGAGTCGGCGGTGAAGATGCGGTGCACGCTCCGCATCGACACGGGGCCGCCGAACAGATGGCTTTCCGGCTCGTAGACCGCCGGGGCCCAGGCGGTGACCATGTCGGCTTCTCGCCAGGCGAGAAGCCGCTCACGGATCAGCTCGTCGAGCGCGCGACGCCGATCGACGTGGACCTGGAATCTCAAGCGCAAGCCGGGGGGCTTGTGCATGAAGAAAAACTCTTCGGCGCCGCCTCCGCTGAGCAGATCCCCCGCCGTGTCCAGCACCGCCCTGTAGACCCGGCCGCGGGAGGAGGGCGGGAACGTGACTCCGTACTGCAGCCAGACCAGCTCGCCGGTGGCCGCCCGCAACGCGGGAACACCGCCTCCCAGCAGCGCATCAATCAGTCGCGCGGTGTCAGCGTCAACGGCCCCTGCCTCGCGCTCGATGGCGGCGGCAGCTTGGACCAGGAGCTCGGAGAGAGTGAGTCGCCGGCCGGCGGCCGTGAACGTCATCGAGTGGAGATCGTCGTGCGTCCAACCCTCGGGTGCGGGTCGGCGGGGCGACCTGCCGAGGTCCTGACCCGGCATCGATGCCCCTTTCCTCCGATGACCCGACGAGCACACACCATCTTGGCAGCGACAACCGGTCGCCGCCGCCGAACGGCGAGGTGACACATGAAGGATCCGGCACAGTACGGGCAGCAGTGGGCCGGGGTCTACGACCGCCGCAACCCCATTGACGACTACGCTCAGGCCGCAGCAGAACACCTCCACTCCCTGGCCGGAAAGAATGCCGCGCTGGAACTCGGAGTCGGTACCGGGCGAATCGCCATCCCGCTGGCGGCACTGGGGACGAAAGTCCACGGCGTCGACGTGTCGCCGGCGATGCTGACCCACCTGAGCGAGCGGCCTGGAGGCGACCGGGTCACAACGTCGCTCGCAGACATGGTCAACGACAGGATCCCGGGCGACTTCGCGGTGGTCTACCTGGCCTTCAACACCCTGTTCATGGTCTTGGAGCAACGACAGCAGGTGCAGTGCGTCCGCAACGCCTCCACCCACCTGCGCCCCGGTGGTCTGCTCGTCATCGAAGCGTTCGTGCCGGAGTTCCAGCACTACACCGGCAGTCAGGCCACGCGCACTGAGCACCTGCTCGACGACGAGGTGTGGCTCCTTACCTCCAAGCACGACGCGGTCCGACAGGTCATTCGGACGCAGTCCATCAGGATCTCCGCCGACGGCACCGAACTCCGACCGGTGGATCTTCGATACATCTGGCCCTCGGAGCTCGACCTCATGTGCCAGCTGGCGGGCCTGCGGCTTCGCGATCGCTTCGGAGGCTGGCAGCGCGAGCCCTTCAACTCTCAAAGCACGCACCACGTCTCCGTCTACGAGTTCGAGTCAGACGACGCCTGCTCCGTGGCCGCCTAGACCGAATCTGCACTTATCCTCCGTTCACCCGGGAGGTCAGCCATCAAGATCACAGCGCTGGGCCACGCGTCGTTCCTCATCGAAACCGCAGCCGGCACGATCCTCACAGACCCCGTCGCATTCGACCCCTTCGAGAGCGGTGTGAGCCATTCCTACCCCGAACGCGCCATCGACCTGTCGAAGCTGCCACCGATTAATTGCCTGGTGATCAGCCACCGACACTTCGACCACTTTGACATACGGACCCTGTCATCCCTTGATCGAGACACGGTCGTATTCCACCCCGCCTGCGAGCCGCTGATCGAACATGCGCTCTCCGAACTGGGGTTTACGAGAACGCGGCCCCTGGTGCCGTGGGCCAGGGCCCGAGCCGGGCAGCTCGAGATCATAGCGACGCCGTCGTGCGTGAGCTGGCCCGAGCTGGGGCTCGTCGTCCGAGACGGCGTCTCCACCCTGTGGAGCCTGATCGACACTGTCATCGACAAGGAGATCATCAGCACCCTTCGGGAGCACGTGGGCACGATCGACTGCCTGCTCGCGCAGTACAGCCCCATCCTGCAATACGAGCTGCGGGACGGCCTCGGCTCCAAGACGCTCGATGCCGGTGCGTACGACTGGCTGTTCGAGACCGTGAGACTCACGCAGGCCCAGATGGTGGTCCCCAGCGCCGGCGGCATCAGATTCGACAAAGCCGCATGGCAGAACGTCTACGGCTTCCCGGTGTCTCCGAGACGGTTCCTAGCCGACCTTGCCCATGCGGTGCCGGGCGTCACCAGCACGCACCTCGACCCGGGCGACGTCCTGGAGCGCGACGGCGAATCCTGGGCTGCGCGCCGGCAGACGGTCCCATTCGTCGCCATGCGGATGCCGTTCGACGGCTATCAGCAGTGGCACCACGACCCAGCGGTCGGCATCCCGGCCTTCGCTGACCTGAACCTACTCGGCAGTGACCCCGAGGCCGCCGGCCAGTACGCAACCCGTTACATAACTGAACAACTTGTCCATGACCTGCTCCATAAATCGAACGACGCGGCTAGGTCACGCTGGCGCGAATGGCGTCTGAAATGGCGCCTGGACCTCTACCTCCCGCCGAACGCGAGCGGCGCGGCTCCGGCGCCGTCGAGCTGGTGGGTAGACTTCGGGCAGGACGAACTGTCACTCACCCAGCGCGACGGTATCGAGGCCGATCTCCGGACTGTGGTGACGGCAACGGGGATACATGATCTAATGACCGGCCTGTGTCCGCCCTATGCCTACCTGTCCATGGACTGCACCCGCCACACTGCGCGGGTCATGCGGGCCACCCCCGACGGCGTTCAGGAGCCTGAAGGGGGCCTGCCCGAGCCGTTGCTTGCAGCGTTGACCGAGCCCCGAGACCTCGACGCGCTCTTCGTGGCAAGCGAACTGGAGAAGTGGGGACCAGGAAATCGCTGACCGCAACGAACGGCGCTGGTGGTACCTCAAGATCTACCTCGACGAGGACTGCGAAGCGGAACTCCTTGAGGAGTCAGCGGCCGCAATCAGCGCGGATCCCGTTTCCTCAGCGGTGGACCGTTGGTTCTTCATGCGCTACTCCGACGAGGCCGAACGTGACGTCGGCACGGGTAGTTCATCCCGGCCAGACACGGACACCCCAGGAACACATGTGCGCCTGCGAATGCAGTGCACGGCTTCGGCGTTCGCTGAGCTGCGCTCCAGGCTGGAAGCGATAAGATTCGGTACCGAAAACACCGCGGCGATTGTCGTGACCGCAGACTACGAGCCGGAGGCCGAACGCTACGGCGGCCCCGATGGGCTGGAGATCGCCCATGACGTCTTCATGCACGACAGCATCGCCGCTCTCGAACTGGTCCCCGCCGTCTTACGAGACCCGGTCATTGCGGCCGCATCGGCGTGGGGGTTTCTGTCGAGCCTGGGACTCACCGACGGAGAGGTCGACGTCCTCTACAGTCGTCGGTTCGCCAGGATCGCCAACGAGATGTCGATCACCGAACGAGAGCTCGCGCAGTCGGCCGACAAGCAGGTGCCGTCGTTCACCAAGCGGTGGCCCACCGCCCTGTCCGCCACGCGGGCCTTGACGGCCGGAAGACCTCACACTGCTGCACTCGCCGCAGCCGGCGATCGGCTCCGCGCCGCATCGGAGCAGGGACTGCTGCACAGAACCTTGATCGATATTGCAGTCGACCTGCAGCACATGCATTTCAACCGTCTCGGCGTCTCCTCGCGGAGCGAAGCATCACTGGTGATCATGAGCTGCCGGGCGATCTGTAACTCCCCGTCACGTGGACGAGGGTAGTGCCTGCTGTACAAGCGCTGATCACGCCGGAAAGTCCAGCGGGCCCCTCGACGAGGGGCCCGCGCGCGCACTACCTGTTTGCTGCCTCGCTCACGGACTGCTCGATCGCGACAAGGGCCTCCGGCACGGCCAGCGGGTTGGTTCCGCCGCCCTGCGCGATGTCGTCCTTTCCGCCGCCGCCACCACCGAGGATCGCCGCGGCCTGACGGGCGAGTTGGCCTGCCTTGATGCCGAGGTCCCGGGCCGCGTCGTTGACCGTGACCGCGACGACAGGGCGACCGGAGGAGATGCCGCTGACGGCGACGACAACAGGGCGGCCCGTGATGCGGCCGCGAACATCGAGTGCGAGCGTTCGGAGGTCGTCAGCGTTTTCCGCCTCCGGCACGTGGTGGGTTACGACCGCGACGCCGTTCACGTTGGTTGGCGCAGCAGCCAGTTCGCCGGCGACGATCAGAATCTGAGCAGCACGCAGCCCCTGTAGCTCCTTCTCGACCTCCTTGAGGCGGGCGACGATCGACTGCACCTTTTCCGGCAGTTCGTCGCTCCGGACCTTGAGCGCGTCCGAGAGCTGCGAGATCAGCGTGTGCTCGAGCGCGAGGTAACGGTAGGCATCGGCACCGACCAGAGCCTCAACTCGACGCACGCCTGAACCAATAGACGCCGTGCTCAGGAGCTTGACGACGCCGAGCTGACCCGACCTGCGGGTGTGGGTGCCGCCGCACAGCTCCTTGGAGAAGTCTCCGACGGACACCACTCGCACCTGTTCGCCGTACTTCTCGCCGAACATCGCCGTCGCGCCGATCTCACGCGCCTGCTTGATCCCCATGATCTCGGCGCGCACTTCCAGGTCTTCGATGAGGACTTCGTTGACCCGCTGCTCGACGTCGGCGAGCACCGATGGCGCGACAGCACCGGGCGTGGTGAAGTCGAACCGGAACCGACCCGGTGAGTTCTCGCTCCCGGCCTGGGCAGCGCTTTCACCGAGTGCCTCACGGAACGCCTTGTGGACCAGGTGGGTCGCGGTGTGGGCACGTGAGATCGCCTGTCGCCGCTCGATGTCGATCTTGGAAAGCGCTTGCGCGCCGACCGACACCTCGCCACTTACGACACGGCCCCGGTGGACGATCAGTCCGGTGATCGGCGACTGGACGTCGTTGACCTCGATTAGCGCGCCGTTGCCAAGCTGGATGACGCCGTGGTCCGCGAGCTGACCACCGCCTTCCGCATAGAAGGGCGTGCGATCGAGGACGATCTCGACCTCCTGGCCCTCGACCACCGCTGGCACAGGTGAGCCGCCGCGAAGGAGACCGCGAACCGTCCCCTCCGATGACGTGTCGACGTAGCCGGTGAACGAGGAGTCCCCGGCCTCCCCAAGTAGTGCACGGTATTCCGAGACGTCGACGTAACCGGTCTTCTTCGACCGGGCGTCAGCCTTGGCCCGTTCCCGCTGCTCCTTCATGAGACGACGGAACCCGTCCTCGTCGACCGTGAGTCCCTGTTCGGCAGCCATCTCCAGCGTGACGTCCACCGGGAAACCGAAGGTGTCATGGAGCTGGAACACCTTGTCTCCGGACAACACTGTCCCGCCGGCCGACTTGGTCTCCTCTGCGGCGACGTCGAACATCGCGGTGCCGCTCCGCAACGTCTGCAGGAACGAAGACTCCTCAGCGACCGCGACCTTGTCGATGCGTGCGCTGTCGGTCACCAGCTCCCCGTACTGGGGGCCCATGACGGCGATGGTCGTCTTGACCAGCTCGTGGATAGTGGGGTCCTCGGCGCCGAGCAGGCGAAGATTGCGGATGGCGCGGCGCAGCATCCGGCGCAACACGTACCCGCGGCCTTCGTTCCCAGGTGTGACACCGTCCGAGATCAGCATCACGGCCGTACGGACGTGGTCGGCAACGACACGAAGCGCGACGTCGTTGTGCTGGTCGGCACCGTACTGGGTCCCGGTCAGCTCGGCTGCGCGGTTGAGGATCGGCCGCGCGGTGTCGATCTCGTAGAGGTTGTCGACGCCCTGCAACAGCGTCGCCAGGCGTTCGAGCCCCAGACCCGTGTCGATGTTCCTCATCGGGAGGTCGCCGATGATCGGATAGTCCTTCTTGGCGGGCCCTTCGCCTCGGAGGTTTTGCATGAATACGAGGTTCCAGATTTCGAGGTACCGGTCGCCTGCGACGTCCGCAGCCGGCCCTCCCTCGGGCCCGAAGGCCGGGCCGCGGTCGTAGTTGATTTCGGAGCACGGTCCACACGGGCCAGGAACGCCCATCGACCAGAAGTTCTCCTCCATGCCGAGTCGCTGGATGCGCTCCTTCGGAACACCGACGACGTTGTGCCAGATGTCCGCGGCCTCGTCGTCTGTGAGGTAGACCGTGATCCACAGCCGCTCCGGATCGAGACCGTAGCCGCCGTCCTCGACCGAAGAGGTCAGAAGTTCCCAGGCGAGGGGAATTGCCTCTTCTTTGAAGTAGTCGCCAAACGAGAAGTTTCCGCACATCTGGAAAAACGAGCCATGCCTGGTCGTTTTGCCGACTTCTTCGATGTCCGTCGTCCGCACGCACTTCTGCACGCTGGTTGCCCGCGCGTACGGTGCCGGTACCTCACCCAGAAAATAGGGCTTGAACGGGGCCATGCCGGCGTTGATCAGCAGGAGCGTCGGATCGTCGGCAATGAGCGATGCCGACTCGACTACCGTGTGACCACGCTGCTCGAAAAAGCGAAGCCAGCGCTCGCGGATCTCAGCCGACAGCATTAGAATCCCCTTCTGGATGATCTTTCCATAAAAATCGATCACCATGGCCTGCCTGGCCATAACTGGTACATCCTACCGTGGTGCAGTCTCGGCGCCCCCACGACATGCCCCTCACCCCTGCGGCTAGACGGGAACCATCCCGCGGCCAGCGACACCCGTTCCGGAGCGGTTCGCTGCCCGGGAACCCCCTCGTCTCGGCTCTCGAGGGACGCGGGGCGTGCGTCCTCCACCGGCAGGGAAGATCGACTGACGAGATAGATCGTGCGAATTCAAGAACTGGATAGGTCAAGGCACGAGGCGCTCGTCATCCTTCGGCACTCCATCGTCAGTCAGGCCCATCGGAGGTAGGCATGCCTCAAGCCCGTAGATCTCCACCGGAAGGTTTCGGTAGCGCTCCCAATCGTCCCGGCTGAGGCGCAACCGCTGCGAAACGGCGGGTCGGCCGCGTACGACGTGACGTTCGATGCCGTCATTCTGGTAGCCGAGTCGTCGCGATACCCCCAACGACGCCGCGTTGTCCGTGTACGCCGACGACACGGCGTAGTGCGCGCCCAGCCCGGCGAAGGCCAGGTGAAGGACCGCCGCGCGCATTTCCGTCCCCAAACCCCGGCCCTGGAAGGCCCGGCCCAGGTATGACCCGCTACGCACCTCGCGGAGCACCGCGAATTGCTTTGCCGAAATTGACTGTGTTCCGATTACGTTCCCGTCCAGCTTGGCGACGAAGCCCAGCGACCAATCCTCGGCCGTCCACGATGCCCACCTGGCCCAGTGGAACTGCAGGTTTCCCAGGGCTATCTGCGCTGGGTTCTGATCGGTCCAGGCGGCGGTGAACGGCTGCACCGCCGGATCGTGGATTCCGCCGGCCGCGATGGCCGCCAGCGACAGCAGGTCCTCATTTGATGGGAAGTGCAGCTCAAGGCTCTGTGTCACCAGGCGCAGCCCGGTCAGCGGCCATACGCTCACGGCGTCCATTGGCATGGGTCCGGTTCTCCTTCGCTCGTTCTGACGGGGATGTCGGCGGCATTCATGACCGGGCCGGGTGGGCGG
>NZ_JAAFZA010000279.1 GCF_015356865.1 Catenulispora pinisilvae | reverse complement strand
GGGCGGCGGGGCCGGGCGGAGGGCCCGATGATCAGGATTTATTGCTATTACTCACTAATTCGTCCTGGCTTTAGTTCCAGCCGGAAAGCCGTCGCCAACCGTCCGAGGCCGTCCGAGCCGTATCCCTGCGCCACGGCCCGGTCGATCACCGTGTGCACGGCGTCCAGCATGCCGGTGTCCAGACCGTGGGCCCGCGCGGCGGCGGTGACGTGCCGAATGCCGGAGGCGGCCGAGGCGATCGTGGAGCGGGTGCCGGGAAAGTCCCCGGCTTCGAGTTGCTCGGCGAAGCGCGTCGTCATATCCGGAAGCAGCGCGCCGATCCCGGTGGCGAAGGCCGCGAACTCGGTCGGGGCGATCCCCTCGGCGGCGGCCAGCGCGAAGGAGTGGAGCAGACCGTTCGTCGCGGTGGCGAACAGATCGAGGAGCGCCACGTCGAACGCGCTCGCCCGCGCCGGATCGGAGCCGAGGTAGACGATGCGGCCGCCGAGAGCGGACAACGCGGGCGCCACGACCGCGTGGATCGCGGCGTCGCCGCTCAGCAGGACCGTGCCGGCCGGCGTGCCGATCATCGGGGTCGAGGTGAGGATCGCGCCGGGCAGGTAGCCGATGCCGCGCGAGGCTGCCCACGCCGCCATGTCCCGCGCCTGGCCGGGGTCGCCGCTGGTCAGGTTGATCAGAGGGCGGCCGCCGAAGTCGACGCCGTCGACGACCCGGCGCACCACCTCGTTGTCTATCAGGCACGCCACGACCACATCCGCGGCGTGAACCGCCGACTGCACCGACTCCGCAACCGATATCGCGGGCGCGGGCACGGATTCCGAGGCCGGGACCGGGACCGAGGCCGAGTCCGACGACTGCGCCGACACCGACACCGATTCCGGGACCGGCGCCGGCGGCACCCGCCCCGGCGTCCGATTCCACACCGTCACCGCATGCCCGCCACCGGCGAACGCCGAGGCCAGCGCCCGCCCCATCGGCCCGAGTCCCAACACCGCGATCTTTCGTCCGTCATCATTCATGCCGCGAAGCTAAAGCCTCACATTGACGTGAGAGTCAACCCGGGGTTCTCCTGGTCCCATGAAGATCGGCCCCATGAAGATCGGCGAACTCTCCCGCCGCACCGGCGCCTCGATCCGTTCCCTGCGCTACTACGAGGAACAAGGGCTCCTGGCCCCGGAACGCCTGTCCAGCGGCTATCGCGTCTACGACGACCGCAGCGTGGCGACCGTCCATCGGATCCGCGTCCTGCTGTCCGCGGGCCTCGGCACGTCGGCCATCGCCGAGATCCTGCCGAACGTCTACGACGACTCGGTGGTCCTGACCGGACGCTGCCCGGAACTGCACGAAGGGCTGGCCGTCGAACGCGCACGCATCACGCAGCAGATCGAAGACCTGCAAGCAGCGCGCGAAATCCTCGACTCGCTCATCGGCCGGCCGCTGGTGATCACGGCGCAGTGAGCAAGAAGCCTGAGACAGGCAGGACTGGCATTACTGGCAGGACCGGCAGGACCGGCAGGACCGGCAGGACCGGCAAGACAGCCGAGGCCTGACCTGTTCGGCCAGGAGCTAGTAGTACCGCTCAAGCGATTTCAGGAGTTCGTCGGCCTCGCCGGACAGCATGGAAGCACGCACCACCGGATCCATGAGGTCCAGCGAACCGACGCGGTCCAGCTCCAGCGCCCACACGGCCTCGGGCCCGGCCAGACTGGCCAACCGCGCGTAGCCGGTTCGCAGGCGGTAGAGATTCTTGTCGGTGAAGCAGCGGCGCAGGGCGTCCTGGACGACGACCGCGTCATCGGCGTATGTCAGTGGCCAGACATAGGCCGGCTCCGACAAATCACTCACCACCGACGGCATCACCCGCGTCACGCCGCCGAAGTCGTCGCAGCGCAGGACCACGTCGATCCGCACCCGCTCGGTGGTGGTCTTGCCGACGAACACGTCCCGCAGCATCTCCGGCGTGACCCGCCTGCGCCGGACCAACCGGCTCCGCGCGGACTGTGCCGCCCCAGGATGATTCGCCACCCACAGGTGCCACCGCCGCGGCCCCGGCGCTCGCGTCGCGAGGCGCAGGTTGATCCGCACGCAGATCTTGCATAGGAACACCGGCACTTGAAAGATCCACGACAGCACCTCCCCGGCGGCGGCCAACCAGGCCTCGGATCCCCCGAACAGCAGGCCCATAAAGCCCAGCAACAGGCCCAAGGCAGCCAGCAGTGCGAGCACGCTGATCGCGACGACCAGGAGCATCAGCACGACGGTGAGCGCGCCGGAGAAGACGGCGACGACGGCGTGGACCACGTCATCCACCGTAGTGCAGGGCGCTGACGCTGGTGGGAGGCCCGGACCGGTGCCGGTTGCCACCCGGGGGAAGCAACCCGGACGGCGCGCGGCGGCCGCCGGACCAGAGTCCGACGGCCGCCGCATGGCCCTCCCGGCGCCCGGCGTCGGCCCTGTCTCAGGACGTCAGCGCCGACCCCGCCCGGGTCCGGCGACCGGAACCGGCGCGCGCCGGGGAGCCGGTCTCACCGCCTCACCGCCTCGCGGCATCGCGGCATCGCGGCATCGCGCCTCGCGGCATCCCGCCTCGCGGCATCCCGCCTCACGGCATAGCCGCCAGGTGCGGGGCGACCGTGTTCACGAAACTCCAGCCGTTGCTGGCGTCCCAGTTGATCGACCACGTCATCGCGCCGCGGATGCTCGGCCAGGTGCTCGGCGGGACGAACGAACCGCAGTTCGTCTTGGACGCCAGGCAGTCCAGCGCGTTGTTCACCACCGACGGCGACACGTACCCGCCGCCGGCCGCGCTGCCCGAGGCCGGCAGGCCCAGGCCCACCTGGTCCGGACGCAGGCCGCCCTGCAACTGGATGCAGGCCAGCGCGGTGATGAAGTTCTCCGTGCCCTCGGCGTAGACGCCCTGGTCGCAGCCGTTCATCGTGCCGGAGTTGTAGTACTGCGTGTTGTTGATCGTGAGGATGTTCTTGATGTTCAGCGCCAGCTGGAAGTACGCCATGCCGGTGGACTGCATGTCGATCGTCTGCGGGGCCATCGTGACGATCAGCCCCGAGCCGGCCTTGGCCGACAGCGACTCCAGCGCCTGGCCCATGTACGTGGCGTTGACGCCGTTCTCCAAGTCGATGTCGACGCCGTCGAACCCGTAGCTCTGCATGAGCCCGTAGACGCTGTTGGTGAAGTTGTTCGCCGACGTGGAGTCGCTGACGCTGATCGCGCCGTTCTGCCCGCCGACCGAGATGATCACCTTCTGGCCCCGCGAGTGCAGAGTCGCGATGTCCGCCTTGAACTGCGCGTCGGTGTATCCGCCGAGCGCCGAGGACAGCCCGGAGTCGACGCTGAAGGTCACGCCGCCGGGGTTGCTCGGGTCGGCGTTCGCGAACGCCACCGCGACCAGGTTGTACCCGGCCGGCACGGCCGCCAGGCTCAGCGGCTGGGCGGAGTTCACGAAGTCGTGCCAGTACCCGGTCAGCACGTGCTTGGGCAGCGAACCGCCGCTGCCCCCGGAGTTGGCCGTGGTGGCGCTCACCGCGGCGGACTGCGCGGACTCGCCGGCGGAGTTGGTCGCCGAGACCGTGTAGCTGTAGCTGGTGGACGCGCTCAGACCGGAGTCGGTGTACGAAGTCCCGGTCACGCCGGCGACCTTCGAACCGCCCCGGTACACGTTGTACCCGGTCGCGCCGCTGGCCGCGTTCCACGACAGCGACACCGAACTCGAGGTCGTCCCGGACACCGTCAGCCCACCCGGAGTCGGCGGCACTGAGGTCCCGCCAGGGGACGTGGTGGCGCTGACCGACCCGGACTGCGCCGACTCCCCTGCGGAGTTGGTCGCGGAAACCGTGTAGCTGTAACTGGTCGAGGCGCTCAGACCGGAGTCAGTGTACGAAGTCCCGGTCGCGCTCCCGACCAGCTTGCCGCCGCGGTAGACGTTGTATCCGGTGGCGGTGCTGGACGCGCTCCACGACAGCGACACCGAACTGGACGTCGTGCCGGTCACCGCCAGGCCGGTCGGCACGGGGGGCACCTGAGTCTGGCCACCCGGTCCGATCAGCGAGACGTCGTCCGTGTAGTACGTGCCCTGCCCGTACCAGCCGTGCAGGTAGATCTGGACGCTCGTGGTCGAGGCGCCGGTGGTGAAGCCGGTCGACAGCTGCTGGTACGAGGACGCCGACGGCGTCCACGTGGAGCTGTAGCCGGTGGCGCCTATGTAGACGTAGGCGCCCTGGACGTAGGCCGACAGCGTGTAGGCCGAATTCGGCTGCACGGCCACCGTCTGCGTGCACTGCGCGTCGTCGGAATTGCTCGCCGCTCCGGCCAACGCGTGAGCGCCGCTGTGGACCAGGGACGACACCACACCGCCGGTGCCGGCGTCACACGTCCAAGGGCTCAGGCTTCCGGTCTCGAAGCCGGGGTTCACCACCAGATTGCTGTCGGCGTGGGCGCGGGAGGCGCTCATCGCGACAGTCATCGTGGCGGCGATCAGGATGGCGGCCAACATGGCCGCGAACGCACGCAAGCGCGTTCTTGCCAAGGTCAAAGCACACCTCTCTTGGGGAAGACCCCGCAGATCTTGTGGGGGTAGTGGTCTACACCACGGGGGCTGTGTTCAAAATGGTGTAGACCAGACGGGGTGTCAAGAGTCTGAACGCCCGGGGATTGCGTGACGAGCGGCGAATGACGCTCTCAGCGCGGTCTCAGGCCACGACGCCAGACTACGAACCATGCGCATCCTGGTAGCGGATGACGACCCGGCCCTGCGACGCGCGCTGGAACACGCATTGCGGCGCGACGGTCATCAGGTGGATCTGGCCGCGTCCGGCGCCGAGGCGCTGGCCGCACTCGCGCAGAACCCGCCGGACGCGCTGGTGCTGGACGTGATGATGCCCGAACCGAACGGGCTGGAGATCTGCCGGCAGCTGCGCCAGGCCGGAGACGGCACCCCGATCCTGTTGCTCATCGACCGCGATCTGACCGACGGCCGGTCCGGCGCTCCGGCCGGCGACCAGGCTGAGGACCAGGCCGACGGCCGGAGCGCCGGGCTGGACGCCGGGGCCGACGACTATCTGGTGAAACCGTTCGCGCCGGCCGAACTGCGATCCCGGCTCAGGGCCCTGCTATGGCGCACCACCGCCGCGCCGTCCGAGACCATCGTCTTCGCCGACATCACCCTGGACACCGCGGCCCGCCGGGCCACCCGCGCCGAGCGGAACCTGAGGCTGACCCGCACGGAGCTGGCACTGCTGGAGATGTTCCTGCGCAATCCGCGCCGGGTGCTGAGCCGGACCCAGATCTTCGAGACGGTCTGGGGCCATGACTTCGGCCCGGACTCCAACGCACTGTGGGTGAGTATCAGTGGTCTGCGGTCCAAGCTGGAAGCCGAGGGCGGCGGGCCGCGGGTGATCCAGACCGTGCGCGGGTTGGGATATGTGCTGCGAGAAGAGCCGTGACCCCACACACCCGGGTCGCGGCGCCGCGGATCACTCCCCCGGTCGCAACAACACCGTGAACGGCACACCGATCCGGCGCCAGGCCTCGGCGGCCTCCTCCCAGACCTCCAGGGCGATGCTGTAGGCGTCCAGGTCGGCGAAGGCGAACGTGTTGCTGTCCTCGAACACGGTCAGGATCCCGGCGCCGCTGCCGGCCTCCGGCGGGGGCAGCCACTGGAGATCGGCGAGGCAGTCGGCGAGCGCGTCCCAGTTGTGGCCGAAGTAGGCCGGGAAGCGGTAGGAGCGTTCGCACTCCTCCAGGAACTGCGGCTTGTCGCGGACGCGCGAGCCGTCCACGATGACGCAGCGCCAGCCGATCTCCTCGGCCTCGGCGCGGATCTCGGAGGCGGGACGGTCGGAGTGCCACAGGTGGACTCCGGGACCGGCGTCGCCGAGGACGTGGGCCAACGCTGTCATGTCGTACCACCTCGCAGGACCCACATGAAGGACCCGTAATGGTCCGGGGTGTAGTAGAGCTCGCCTTTGCGGCCGAGGATGAGCCGCCGCGCGCCGCGGTCTGCCGCCCCGGGCGTGGCAACGGTGTATTCGCGGTAGTAGCCGCTCGGCTCGGAGGGCAGGCGGCGCTCGCGGTTCTGGAAGGTGACGCCGTCCTGCCGGTACTGGAAGGTGCCGCCGTCGTCGATGCGCTTGATCACGTCGCGCGCCTCGGCGGGAAGGGCGGACTCGGCGATGCTGGCCATGCCCGCGGGTTTGACCACCGAGGTCGTGCTCTTGCCCGATGAGCCAGTGCCACTGCCGCCGCCGCTGCCACCACCACAGCCGGCGAGCGCTACGAGCGCCGCGAGCAGCAGCATGAGTGCTCTGATGCGGCGGCGCGACGCGGACGGGCTCACGCACGGAGCCTAACGCAGGGTGATCTTACCGGCACGCGATCACGGCATGAGTGGCGGCATGAACGGCGGTATTGGCGGCGTGAGTGGCGGCGGCATAGGCGGCATTGGCCGTGAGTGGCTCCGGTATCGGCGGCGTGAGTGGCGGCGGCATGCCGGGCCGGTGGCCGGCGCGGACTGGCCGCGCCGGTCCCAGAACCTCTAGCCCCGAAGCATCCCGCTCAGCTCAGCAGCGGCCGCACCCGGATCAGCAGCCTCGGTCAGCGCCCGCACCACGACCACCCGCCGCGCGCCGGCGGCCAGCACCTCGCCGAGGTTCCCGGCGTCGATCCCGCCGATCGCGAACCACGGCCGCGAGCCTTCCGGGGCCAGCAGCGCCGCGTACTCGACCAGGCCGAGGCCGGGGGCGGGGCGTCCGGGTTTGGTCGGGGTCGGCCAGACCGGGCCGGTGCAGAAGTAGTCCACGCCGTCGGCCAGCGCGGCCTCGTCGACTTCCTCTTCGGCGTGGCAGGAGCGGCCGATGACCGGGTTCTCGCCGATGATGCGGCGCGCGAGCGAGACCGGCAGGTCGTCCTGGCCGAGGTGGAGGATGTCCGCCTCGGCGCCCAGGGCCACGTCCGCGCGGTCGTTCACGGCCAGCAGCTTCCCGTGCCGCTGACAGGCGTCGGCGAACACTTCGAGTGCCGCCAGCTCCTGACGCGCCTCCATGCCCTTCTGCCGCAGCTGGACGATGTCCACGCCGCCGGCCAGCACCGCGTCCAGGAACGCCGGCAGGTCGCCCTGTTTCTCCCGGGCGTCGCAGCACAGATACAGCCGGGCGTCCGCCAGCTTGGCGCGCAGCCCGGCCGCCGCCGGACTCACAGCTCGGCCTGCGCGCGCCGCCGCACCTCGGTCCCGCGGTTCTCGCGCAGCGCCTGGACCGGGGTCCCGGGCAGCGAGTCGTCGGGGGTGAACAGCCAGCGCAGGGCTTCGGCGTCGGTGAACTTCGCGTCCTTGAGCAGGGTCAGGGTGCCGGTCAGGCCCTTGACCGTGTGGTCCTCGACGATGAACCCGGCTGGGACGTGCAGGGCGTGGTTCTCGCCGCGGCGGACCGCGATGAGCTGGTTGTCGCGCAGCAGCTGGCGGATGCGGGTCACCTGGACGCCGAAGCGCTCCGCGACGTCCGGGAGGGTCAGCCACTCCCCCACGAGGGCGTCGACGGCGGGGTCGATCGAATCGCGCTGGGCCTCGACGGAACGGGTCCCAACAGCGGTGTTCTTCTCAGTCACGCCCTCCAGCATGCCAGGAGTTCTAGAGCACCGCCGACGTTAAAGCCTCTCCGGCATCGGCCACCCGGGCGGCGTCCAGCACCGACGCGGCGGTCACCAGCCGCCGGCCCTGCGCCAGATCGCGCGGCCGGCCCACGGCCAGCACCGCGGTCAGCCTGGCGTGCGGGTCCAGCCAGCACACCGACCAGGTCGGCGCGGCCAGGTCGCCGCGCAGCACCATGCGGTCGGCGGAGGTGTGGTGCCCGACGTACTGCACCATCCGCCCGAACTGCTCGCTCCAGAAGTACGGCACCGGGTCGTGCACGGCCGCGCCGACGCCTTCCAGCACGTTCGGCACCAGCGCCTGCGGGCCGCGCAGCGCGTTGTCCCAGTGTTCGACCCGGATGTGGCGGCCGCCGTAGCGGACGCTACGGTAGGCCGCGACGTCCCCGACCGCGAACACGCCGGGGACGTTGGTCTCCAGGTGCTCGGACACCAGCAGCGAGCCGTCCTTGGCCCGGTGGAACGCCTCGCCGAGCCAGCGGGTGTCCGGCCGCGCCCCGACCGCGACCAGCGTGTGGTCGGTGCCCGGCGGCGGGCCGTCGACCGGGTCGGAGCACCGCAGGTCGGCGCCGGCCTGCGCGTACCAGCCGGCCATCGCCTCGCCGACCTGGGGCGGGAACAGCGCGGCCAGCGGCCGTTCCCGGGCCTCGTGGATCACCACCTCGGTCCCGGCGTTACGGGCCGCGGTGGCCACTTCGGCGCCGATCCACCCGGCGCCGACGATGGCCATCGGCTTGCCGCCGTTGATGCGTTCGCGCAGCCGTACGGCGTCCTCGTAGGTGCGCAGCGTCTCGCCGAAGCCGAGCCGGATCGGTTCGGAGCCGGTGGCCACGACCAGGCGGTCGTAGCGCAGGTCCACGCCGGTCTCGGTGGTGACCACGCCCGGCGCCCAGGCCACGGCGCGCTCGCCGAACCGGCAGTCCACCCCGCCCTCGGCGAAGTCGAAGGCGAAAGCGAGCTCGCCGACCTCCTCCGGGGTGGCGCGGCCGGAGCCGGTCAGCACCGCTTTGGACAGCGGCGGCCGGTCGTAGGGGGCGTGCTGTTCCGCGCCCAGGAACGTGACCGTGCCTTGGAAACCCTTCTCGCGCAGTGACCGCACCGTGTGCAGTCCCGCCATCCCGCCGCCGACAACGAGAACACGTTCTAGTTTCATCGTCCGCCACTGTATCTCGTGGAAAACCTGTATGGGCCATCATGGTCGCCGTGGCGAGCGAGGACTACCCGGACACCCCGATCGAGCCTGAGGCCGACGGGGACAGCACCGAGATAACGGCCGACGACAGCGGCGCGGACCATGGCCGCTCCCCGCACGCCGTGCAGCGCGTGACCTGGGCCGAACTGTTCTTCGACCTGGTCTTCGTGTTCGCGGTCACGCAGATCGCGCACGCGATCTACGTCGGTGCCGGCTGGGCCAGCCTGGGCCGCTCGGTGCTGCTGTTCGTACCGTTCTGGTGGGCCTGGGTCGGCTGCGCCATCCTGTTCAACGGCATGGTGATCACCGCGACCAAGCGGCACCTGCTGCTGTTGGCGATCGCCGGGGCCGCGTTCGTCATGTGCATCTCGGTACCGGACGCCTACGGCAACCGCGGCGTGCTGTTCGGCGGCGCGTACCTGGTCTCCCGGATCCTGCTCGGCATCCCGATGCAGCGGCGCGAGGCGTTCCGGATCCGGCTGAACCCGTTCACCGTCGGCGTCCTGGCCGGTCTGGCCTGGACCCTGACCGGGCTCCTCCCGGCCGAGAACAGGCAGTGGGCCTGGCTGGCGATCGCGCTGGTCGAGCTCGCGGTGCCGATAGTGCTCGGGCACCGGCTGGACTACATGCAGTTCGACGCCTCGCACCTGCCGGAGCGCTTCGGGCTGTTCATCATCATCGCGCTCGGCGAGACGCTGACCGACATCGGGCAGGGCGGCACGCACATCGCGCTGCACAGCCAGGAGGCGGTGACGCTGTTCGTCGCGTTCCTGCTGTCCTGCGGGCTGTGGTGGACGTACTTCCAGTACGGGGCCTCGGCGACCGAGCACGCGCTGAGGGTCGCCAAGGTCCCGGCGGTGCTGGTCCGGTCCTCGTTCTCCTACGGGCACATGCTGTTCGTACTGGGCATCATCCTGGCCGCGGCCGGGATGTCGCAGGCGGTGGCCGCTCCGGGGGCGCATCTGCACGGCGTGCACGCGCTGCTGCTCGGCAGCGGGGTGACGCTCTACGTCGCGACGTTCTGCTACACCCGGATCATGATGTTCGGCGGCGCCTCCTACACCCGGGTCGTGGCCGCGCTGGGGGCCGCCGTCATCACGGCCGTCTCCCCCGGGCTGCCCGCGCTCGCGCCGCTGGCGATGTTGGCCGCGCTGGTCATCGCGCTCAACGCGGTCGAGTTCTATCGGGTCAGCACCGGCAAGCCGATGCTGCTGATCAATGTCTGGCAAGGGGCGGCCGGCCGGTGAACTCTGTACATCGGCCGCTGAATCCCGTTCACCGGCCGCTGAATCCCGTACATCGGACGTCGGATCTACACTGATGACCATGCCCGAACCCGCTCGTTCAGACGTTCTGATCATCGGCGGCGGCCTGATCGGTCTGGCCACCGCCTGGCGGACCGCGGCCCGGGGACTGTCGGTGACGCTCTGCGATCCGGCGCCGGGGGCCAACGCCTCGTTCGCGGCGGCCGGGATGCTGACCCCGGTCACCGAGCTGCACTACGGCGAGGAAGCCCTGCTCGGCCTGAACCTGGCCTCGGCCAAGCGGTATCCGTCCTTCATCGCCGAACTCCAGGAAGCCGCCGGCGGCCTGGACCCCGGCTACACCGAGGCCGGGACGCTGGTCGTGGCCTTCGACGGCGACGACCGCGAAGTGCTGGCCGACCTGCACCTGTTCCAGCAGTCGCTGGGACTCAAGGCCGAGTGGCTGGCCGGCAGCCAGGCCCGGCGGCTGGAGCCGATGCTGGCGCCGAGCGTGCGCGGCGGGCTGCTGGTCAGCGGCGACCACCAGGTCGACAACCGGATGCTGCTGGCGGCGTTGTTCGCGGCGCTGGAACGGGAGCCGAAGACGAGGATCGTGCGGTCGAAGGTCGCCGAGGTGACCGTGGCCGCAGACCGCGCGACCGGTGTGGTGCTGGAGGACGGGACGGCACTGGCCGCCGAGCAGGTGGTGCTGTCGGCCGGCTGCTGGTCCGGGCAGATCGGCGGCATCCCGCCGGAACTGCTGCCGCCGGTCCGGCCGATCAAGGGGCAGATCCTGCGGCTGGCGGTCCCGGAGGTGTTCCGGCCGTTCCTCTCCCGCACGGTGCGCTACGTCGTCCGCAACAACCAGGCCTACCTCGTGCCGCGCGCCCACGGCGAACTCGTCCTCGGCGCCACGGTCGAGGAACAGGACTACGACACCACGGTCACCGCCGGCGGCGTCTACGAACTGCTGCGCGACGCCCGCGAACTGGTCCCCGGCATCACCGAGCTGCCGCTGATCGAGACCCGGGCCGCACTACGCCCCGGTACCCCCGACAACGCCCCGATGATCGGCCCCACCGCGCTGCCCGGGCTGCTCTACGCCACCGGCCACTACCGGCACGGCGTGCTGCTCACCCCGGCCACCGCCGACGGGATGGCCGAGATCCTGGCCACCGGCGCGGTCCCGGAGGCCCTGGCCCCCTTCAGTCCCCAACGGTTCGGGCGTCCCCAGAAATGAGCGCTGAGCACATGCAGTCCTCACATATTCAGCCGTCGCATGCACAGTCGTCGCACGCACAGTCGTCGCAAGCCCAGTCGTCGCACGCGCAGTCGTCGCACGCGCAGTCGTCGCACATGCAGTTGTCCGTGAACGGCGAGCCCTCGCAGATCACCGAGGGCACCACCGTCGCCGACCTGGTCGTCTCGCTGGTCGAGGCGGCGCGCGACGGCAACCGCGGCGGCATCGCCGTGGCCGTCAACGAAACGGTCGTCCCCCGCGCGTCCTGGGACGGCACCCCGCTCGCGGCCGGCGACCGGGTCGAGATCCTGACCGCCGTGCAAGGAGGCTGACATGACCACCCTGTTCGCAGCAGCACTCGGGGAATCCGGCGCCGAGGACCCTGCCGCGCGCCCCGCCGAGCACCCTGCCCCGCACCCTGCCGAGCACCCTGTTGGCGCCGACAGCAACACCGTGGCCCCGGCCGCCGTCCCCACCGACGTCTTCGAACTCGGCGGCAAGACCTTCTCCTCCCGGCTGATCATGGGCACTGGCGGCGCACCGTCACTGGAGGTACTGGAGCAGGCGCTACTGGCCTCCGGCACCGAACTGACCACCGTGGCACTACGGCGCGTGTCCACAGCCACCCGCGGCTCAGTGCTGGACCTGCTCAAGCGCAACAACATCCAGGTCCTGCCGAACACCGCCGGCTGCTTCACCGCCGGCGAGGCGATCCTGACCGCCCGCCTAGCCCGCGAGGCCCTGGGCACCGACTGGATCAAGGTCGAAGTAATCGCCGACGAACACACCCTGCTCCCGGACCCGATCGAACTGGTAGCGGCCGCCGAAGCCCTGGTGGACGACGGCTTCACCGTCCTGCCCTACACCAACGACGACCCGGTACTGGCCAAGCGCCTGGAACAGATCGGCTGCGCGGCCGTAATGCCGGCCGGCGCACCGATCGGCTCCGGCCTTGGCGTGCGCAACCCGCACAACATCGAGCTGATGGTGGACGCGGTCTCGGTCCCGGTGATCCTGGACGCCGGCATCGGCACCGCCTCCGACGCCACGCTGGCCATGGAACTGGGCTGCTCAGGCGTCATGCTCGCCACCGCAGTCACCCGCGCGCAGCACCCGGTGGCGATGGCTACCGCGATGCGGCACGCGATCGAGGCCGGGCGGCTGGCGCGCGCGGCTGGGCGGATGCCTAAGCGCTATCACGCGCAGGCTTCGTCGACTATGGATGGCCGGGCGCATTTGCGCGATGAGGTGCCTGACTTCGACGGGTGATTTGGTTGGGGTTCAGGTTTTTTTGGGGGGTTCGGGTTTTTTTGGGGGGTTGGGTTTTCGGGTCGAGTTGCGGTTGGGCTGTGGATTTCAAAGCTTTTTACGGCC
>NZ_JAAFZA010000278.1 GCF_015356865.1 Catenulispora pinisilvae | reverse complement strand
GCCCTGCCCGTCCCCGATCAGCCAGCCGAGGTCGACCAGGTCCAGCACCACGGCCTCGGCGGCGGTCCGGGACAGGCCGGTGAGCCCGGCGAACGCCGCGATCGTCCGCGGCGCGTCGCGCGCGGCACGCAGGGTCGCCAGCAGGTTGATCCGCCGGAGCAGTGAGCGATCGCCGCCGCGCGTGGCCACCGGCCGCCTCCTTCGTCATCGAGTTCGGGCCGCCCCGCCCTGCCCTTGACGCTTCGTCAGCAGAATATTAACTTAAAGTTGGTTATTTAAAACGCGCACACCGGCTCGGCTGCGACTTCGTGCTCTGTGACGGAGGCCATGGTGACGACGACCGAACGAGACAGCGCTCCATCCGCACCCCCTGCGACTTTGCCGGCCATCCAGCAATGGACACCCGGATCCGGACCCGGCTTCGGCTGGCAGCCGTCCGGCCGGATCCTGGTGGATCCGTCGTTCGCCCCGGCCCTGACCGCGGACGCGCAGACGTTCGCCGACGATGTCGGCATGGTACTGAACGCGCCGGCGCCCGCCGTCGTCACCGGTGCCCTGGTGGCGGCCGCCGCCGGCGACATCCACATCTCGCTGGCCGCGACCGATCCCCAACTCGGGGCCGAGGGCTACGAGCTGACCTTCGGCCCGATCCTGCAGATCGCCGCCGGCTCCGTAGCCGGGGCGTTCTGGGCGACCCGCACGATCATCCAGATGATCCGGCAGAGCCTGACGCTCCCAGCCGGGACCGTGCGGGACTGGCCGCTCTATCCGGTCCGCTCGGTACTGGTCGACAACGGCTCGCGGCCCTTCCCGGTCGGCTTCTGGCACAACGAGATCCGCGAGCTCTCCTACCTCAAACTCAACGAGCTGATGCTCTACGTGTCCGGCCTGAACCTGACCGACGCGCAGATCCAGCAACTCGGCGCGTTCGCCGCGGCCTACCACGTGAACCTCGTCGGCCAGGTCAACATGCCCGGCCACATGGACACCGCGCACGAGGGCATACCGCCGGAGTACGAGCTCACCGACAGCACCGGCGCGCCGATCCTGGGCGCCCTGGACCTCACCAACCCCGAGGCCGTGGCCTGGGCCCGGCAGCTGGCCGCGCACTACCTCGACCTGATGTCCGCGCCGGTCTGGCACACCGGCGGCGACGAGTACGCCTTCTACAACAAGAAGATGAACGACCCGGCGGACATGCCGAAGCTGTTGCAGTACGCGCAGAGCCAGTACGGGCCGAACGGCACGATCGAGGACGTCTACCGCGCCTTCATGAACGAGACCGACGCCATCGTCCGGCAGCAGGGCAAGTCGCTGCGGATGTGGAACGACGACCTGTTCGCCACCGCCACGGTCCCGCTGAACAGCGACATCACCATCGAGTACTGGCTCGGCGGCAGCATGTCCCCGGCGCAGCACGCGGCCAACGGCAACCTGCTGATCAACGCGAACGCCGGATACCTCTACTTCGACGAGAACGCGCCGGGGGCCGCGAACACCACCGGCCAGATCATCTGGCAGAACTTCGATCCGGCCGTCTTCGAGGGCAACCAGACGCTGCCCGGCGGCGCGACCGATCCGCACCTGATCGGCGTCAAGCTGTCGTCCTGGGACGCGACGCAGGAGAGCGTCGGCGCCCTGGAACGCGACCTGGCACCGTTGCAGGAAGCCCTCGCCCAACGCGCCTGGGGCTCACCGAAGCAGTACCCGACCTGGGCCCAGATGGCGTCGACCGTCACGGCGGTCGGCAAGGCGCCGGGGTTCTTCGACACACCCGCCGCGGGGGACCCCGGCGCCGGTTCGCTGCCCAGCTCCCAGGCCGAGGTGTACGACGACGCGCTCGGCACGTTCACCGTCCAGCCGGACGGCAGCCTCCTGCACACCTATTACATCTACGACCCGCCGGGCAGCTACAAGACCGAGGCCGTCGCGCCGGCGGGTTCGGCGGCCGGCCGGCCCGCGGCCTTCGGCTCGGGCAACCAGCAGCACGTCTTCGCCCGCGGTACCGACGGGCACCTGCTCCAGTGGGTGACCGGCACCGCGTTCGGCGGCTGGGGCCGGGTGGACTGGACCGCCGAGGCCGCGGCCCAGGGCGGCCCGTCGCTGGACCTGGCCGGCGACCCGGTCGGGTTCGTGTTCGGCGCCACGCAACACGTCTTCGGCCGCGGCAGTGACGGCCGGATCCACCACTGGTGGTACACCGACGCGGACAACACCACCCGGGCCGACGACTGGGGCGGACCGATCACCGGGAACCCGGCCGCGGTCGCGTTCGGGGACGTCCAGAACGTGTTCGCGCGGGGTGTGGATGGGCTGCTGCACCACTGGTGGTGGCAGGGCTCCGAGCCGATCTACGAGCACCACGAGATCTGGTTCGGCCCGTTGCCGGCCTCTGACGCCTCACCCATCGCCCTGGACTACGCCGAGACCGAGATCCACGTGTTCGCCCGCGACATCGAGGGCCATCTTCAGCACTGGTGGTTCGACGACGTCGCCGGCCAGACGAACGTCGAGGACTGGACCGCCGCGACTGGCTACTCGATCGCCGGCGACCCGTCGGCCTTCGTCTACGGCGACCAACAGCACACCTTCTTCCGCGACGCCACGACCAACCAGCTCGACCACGTCTGGAGTACCCACGGACTGGGCCTCGGCCACGAGGACTGGAGTACGGAGGCGCCCGGCGGCGTCGTGGCGCTCGCGGGCGATCCGTGGTCCTGCAACGTTTTCAACGCCGAACAGCACGCCTTCGGCCCGGACTCGGCCGGGCACATCCACCACTGGTTCTGGCGGCAGTCGGACGGCTCGGTGCACCAGGACACCTGGCAGCAGTAACGCGGCAGTAGCCACCGGAGCAGACGGGGATTCATCGGCGGCGGCACACCTGTGCCGCCGCCGACACCGAACGAGAGATCAAGGACTTCCTATCGCACGACAGGGGGATCAAGCATGCCCAGAACGATTCGCAGACGCCTGCCCCGGGCCGGGATCTCGCTAGCGCTCGCGGCGACCATGGCCGTCGGCGCGTGTGGGACCAAGGAGACCGGAACCAAGGCCCCGACCCATCCCACGATCACCTACTGGTCCTCGTGGCGGGTCGGCGAACCGCAGCAGAAGATCTTCGCCGACGGCATCGCGGCCTACGAGAAGGCCACCGGCGTCACCGTGAGCGTGCGCTGGCTCGGCCGTGACTACGGGACCAGCGTGAAGGACGCCGGCGCGGTCGGCAAGGGACCGGACATCTTCGACGACACCTCCGACCACATCTCCGACTTCCGGTCGCACGGGCTGGTCCTGGACGTGGGCTCGATGATGGACATGACCATCCCGAACGACAACGTCAAGCTCGGCTCCGTGTTGCCGACCGCGGTGCAGAAGGCGTCCTCCGACGCCGCCGGACTGGGGCTGATCCCCTTCACACTCGGCTCCAGCGGCATCTGGTTCGACGCCGCGACCCATCCGGAGTGGGCCGCCAACCCGCCGGCCACCTTCGACGACCTGCTGGCCACGGCCGAGAAGATCAAGGCCGCCGGCGGCGTCCCGTTCGCCCAGGACGGCTCGGTCGACGGCTACAACGCGTACTGGATCTACTGGCTCCTGGTGCGGCACGGCGGCCCCGGCACGCTCGCCGCGCTGGGCAAGAGCCCGGCCGGCTGGGACAACCCGGCGGTGCTGGCCGCGGCCCAGGACGACGAGCGACTGGTGAAGGCCGGCCTGTTCGAGCCGGACTACATGGCCACGAAGTACCCGGCGGCGCAGAACCAGTGGGCCCAGCGCAAGGAGGCCATGAACATCAACGGCACCTGGCTGAACAGCGAGACCGCGCCCGATCAGGTCTCGGGGTTCCAGGCCCAGATGTTCCAGTTCCCGACGGTGCCCGGCGGGACGGACTCCGCCGAGGTCGGCACCGAGGGCTGGAGCATCAACCCGAAGTCGCCGAACGTGGCGAGCGACGAGCAGTTCCTGCTGTTCATGATGCAGAAGCAGTACATGACCCGGATCTCGACCGAGGCCCTGAACATGAGCCCGCGATCCGACGTCCCGGCACCGCCGATGCTGGCCGCCGCGCAGAAGGCGATCCTGGCCGCGACCAGCGTACAGCCCACCGACGACAACGCCTCGAACCTGTACAGCGGCTGGTGGAACGACGTCTTCCTGCCGCTGGACAACCAGCTGTTCTCCGGGAAGATCACGGCCGAGCAGTTCGTCAGCATGGGCAAGTCCCAGACCGCCTCGTACAAGTGACGCCTAGTACGTGACGACGGCCCCTCGTACATGACGGCTGTCTAGTACGTGACGACTGCCTCGCGAAGCCGCAGGGCGGGAAGGAGGGACGATGGCGCGCAGCGTCGGTGGCGTCCGTGGGGAACGTGACCGGATCTACGTTCCGTACCTGCTTCCCGCCCTGCTCATCTACACGTTCCTGTTCATCGCGCCGGCCGCGGTGACCATCTGGTACAGCTTCACCAAATGGCAGGGGCTCGGGACCACGGCCCACTACAACGGGCTGGCCAACTACCGCGCGATGCTGACCAACTCGGTGTTCCTCACCGCGTTCCGCAACACCCTGATCCTGGTCGTGATCGGCGGCGCGTTCGTCTTCGCGCTGACCTTCCTGACCATGGTCGTCATGCGGGAGATGCGGGGCCGGGCGTTCGTCCGCTCGATGCTGTTCGTGCCGTGCATCCTGTCCCCGATCGCCATCGGCACCGCGGTCGGCTTCCTGCTCAATCCGGACGGCGCGCTCAACCAGGTGCTGTCGGACGTGGGACTGCACAGCCTGACCCGGGGCTGGCTCGGTCCCGATCTCGTCTTCAAGTGCATCATCGCGGCGGTGGTCTGGATCAGCACCGGCTTCTATGTGGCGATCATGATGTCCCGGGTCGACGCCATCCCGGAAGACCTCTACGAGACCGCGCGCCTGGCCGGGGCGAACCGGCTGGAACAGTTCCGCTACATCACCTTCCCCCTCACCCGCGACGCGCTGTCCACCGGCGCGGTGTTGTGGGTGATCGGCGCGGTGAAGACGTTCGAGATCGTGATCGCCTTCACCGGCACCGCCGGGAACCCGCCGATCCAGGCCCGCAGCGCGGCGGTCGAGCAGTATCTGGCGGTGACCGGCGGGGTCTCCGGGACGCCGGAGCTGGGATCGGCCGCCGCCATCGGCGTCGTGATGTTCCTGCTGACCGCGGTGCTGGTGGTGGCGCTGCGCCGGCTGCTGCGTTCGGAGGCGGTGGAACTGTGAATCCGAGCACTGACGACCCCGCCCCGGCCGGTACCGCCCGGGCCCGGGCGGCGAAGCGGCGCCCGACGCCCGGCAAACGCGCGATCGACCGGCTGGACGCCTTGCTGGGCGGCGCGGTCAAGACCGGGCTGTGGGTGTGGGTCGCGATGTTGGTGGTCCTGACCGTCTGGGTCGTGGTCACCTCGCTCAAGACCAACGGAGAGGTGTTCACCGATCCGTTCGGCCTGCCGAAGTCCCCGCAGTGGCGGAACTACCGCCTGGCCTGGTCGGTGTCCGGATTCGGGCAGGCGGCCTTCAGCTCGGTCACCGTGGTCGCGGCGGCCGCGCTGCTCACCATGGTCATCGCCACCCCGGCGGCCTACGTGCTGGCCCGGGTGAACCGGCGCAGCGCCGACCGCATCATCACCTATTTCGCCATCGGCATGGGGATCCCGGCGCAGGCGCTGGTCGTCCCCTTCTTCCTGATGTCCAACGACCTCTCGACGTTCATGACCGATTGGGTCACCGGCTGGTGGGACGACCGGATCTCGCTGGCGCTGATCTACGTCGTCTTGTCCCTGCCGTTCACGGTCTACCTGCTCACCATGTACTTCCGGTCCCTGCCCACCGAGATCGAGGAGGCGGCGGCGGTCGACGGCGCCGGGCCGACCCGCACCTTCGTGGAGATCATGGTCCCGCTGGCCCGGCACGGGCTGGTGACCGCGCTGGTGCTGAACATCGTGGCGTTGTGGAACGAGACGCTGTTCGTGTTGATCGTGGTCGGGGACCCCCAGCAGCGGACGCTGCCGGCGGCTCTGCTGGAGTTGTACAACACGATGCAGTACACCTCGAACTGGGGCGGGCTGTTCGCCGGCATCGTCATCCTGGTGATGCCGATGATCCTGCTCTACCTGTGGGCCGGCCGGCGGATCGTCCAGGCGATGACGCAGGGCGCGATCAAGTAGGTCATCAAGCTAAGCCGTCAAGCTAAGCCGTCAAGCGCCGAGAGGTGGAATCCGCAATGCTCAAAGTGGCGATCCTGGGGTTCTGGCACGTCCACGCCACCGGCTACGCCGAGACGATCCGCGATCATCCCGGCACCGAGCTGGTCGCGGTCTGGGACCCCGATCCGGTGCGCGGCGTCGAGGCCGCCGAGCGGTGGGGCGTCCCGTTCGTCCGGGACCTGGACACCGTGCTGTCCTCCGACGTCGAGGCGGTCGTCGTGACCACGGCGACGGTCGAGCACGCGGACGTCATGGTGCGGGCCGCGGCCGCCGGGAAGCACGTCTTCGCCGAGAAGCTGCTCGGCGTGAACCTGGCCGAGGTGGACACCATCCTTGAGGCCGCGCGCGGCGCCGGGGTGGCTTTCACGGTCGCGTTACCGCGGCTCCACGAGCACTACACGCTGACTGTCGACCGGCTGCTGAGGTCGGGAGAGTATGGCGACCTGACCTACGCGCGGGTCCGCCTGGCACACGACGGTTCCATCAAGGACTGGCTCCCCAAACGGTTCTACGACCCCGACGAAGCGGTCGGCGGGGCCCTCACCGACCTGGGCTGTCATCCGGTCTATCTGCTGGACCACTTCTTCGGCCGGCTCCCGGAGTCGGTCTCGGCCGTCTACGGCCAGATGACGGGGCGCGGTGTCGACGACAACTCGGTCGTCACGTTCCGGTACGCCGGCGGCGCGATCGGCGTCGCCGAGACCGGGTTCGTCACCCCCGGATACAGCCCTTTCACGATCGAGCTGCACTGGAATCGCGCGAGCCTGTTCTACGGCCACGGGGGCGACGGGTTCCAGCTGTGGGCCGACGGCGGGCCGCGCTCGTTGGAGAAGACCGAGAAGGACGCGCCGACGCCGTTCGAGCAGTGGGTCACGCACATCGCGACCGGCACCGTGGACGACGCCAACCTGCGCGCCGCACGCAATCTCACCGAGCTGGTGACCATGGCCAACGAGAGCGCGGCGTCGGGCCGGTCCGTCCCGCGCCGGCCCGAATGAGAGAACGCGGAGGCACACGATGACGAAGCAGTTGCGGGTCGGGATCATCGGCGCCGGCGGCATCGCCGGGCTGCATGCCGAGGCCTACTCCCAGATCCCCGACGCGGCGCGGGTCACGGCGGTCAGCGACATCGACCTGCCGGCCGCCGAGGCGATGTCCGGCAAGCTCGGCGCGACCCCCTACGAGGACTACCACGCGATGCTGGCGGTGGAGGTCGACGCCGTTGACGCCGTCGACGCGGTCGACATCTGCCTGCCGCACCACCTGCACGCCGACGCCGTGGTCGCGGCGGCGCGCGCGGGCAAGCACATCCTGTGTGAGAAGCCGTTGTGCACGACGCCTGACGAGGCCGCCGTGGTCCGCCGAGCCGTGGCGGAGGCCGGCGTCACCCTGATGTGCGCGCACAACCAGTTGTTCCTCCCGGCGGTCGCCGCGGCCAAGGAGCTCATCGCCGCCGGCGAGCTCGGCGACATCTACGAGGTCCGCACCAACGACGCGTTCCGCACCGGGATGACCGCCGAGTCCGCCGGCTGGCGGGCCCGCACCGCGACCGCCGGCGGCGGCGAACTCATCGACACCGGCTACCACCCGTCCTACCTGCTCCTGCACCTGGCTGGCGGGCAACCGACCCAGGTGACGGCGATGCTGGCGAACCACCGGCTCGACTTCCTGGAAGCCGAGGACTCGGCGCAGGTGTTGGTGCGCTTCGACAACGGCGTCATCGGCAACATCGCCACCAGCTGGGCCTACCAGCCGCCTTCGGACACCGAGCGGTTCTCGGTCTTCGGCTCGAAGGGTTCGCTGCGCGGCGGCGGCGAATGGCTGCGCCTGGAGACGATCGACGGCGGCTCGCGGGCTCGCCGCTTCCCCGCCGTCGACACGTTCAGCGCCGAGATCGCGCACTTCGTGCGATGCGTCGGCACCGGCGAACGGCCGCCGCACACCGAGATCGAGGGATCGGTGGTGCTGGAGGTGATCATGGCGGCGTATCGGTCGGCGGACAGCGGCGAGGTGGTGGGTTTGTCAGGACTCGGAGTCTGAGCTGATCATCCGGTGGCCGACTTCGGCGCCGCCGCGGTGCCGGTAGCCGCGGCGGGGTCGAACGCCGCGGCGGCGATCCCCATCAGGAACGCGGTGTCGCCGCCCTTGCCGTCGTCGGTCGGCGTGTACGCGTAGGCGATCGTGCGCTGGAGGTCGCTGCTGACGAACACACCGTCGGTGTAGCCCGGACGCGAGCCGGTCTTGCCCCAGCCGACCACGCCGTTGGGCATCGTCACCGACATCAGGCCCATGCTGAAGCAGGCGCGGCCGGCCGCCGGGCCCATGTCGCAGTGCGTGGCGTCGCGGTAGGGGACGTTCGGCACCGTGAACAGCAGCTTCGTCTCGGCCGGCGGCAGCAGGTGGCCGGAGGTGAGCATCGTCAGCACCCGCGTCAGGTCCGACGCGTCGGAGATCATCCCGCCCTCGGCCCACGGATAAGGGCTCTGATCGCTGACGTCGGCGAGGCCGCCCGCGCTGCCGACGGTCAGGTAGCCGTGCAGATGCGGTCCGGGTATGCGCGGATCGTCCAGGTCCGGGACGGAAGTGGCGGTGAGGTGCAGCGGGCGCAGGATCCTGCTTTGCACCTGATGCGAGTAGCTGTCCCCGGTGACCTTCTCGATCAGCATGCCGAGGAGGTAGTAGTTGAGGCCGTTGTAGCGCTGCGCGGTGCCCGGCGCGAAGTCCATCGGGTTGGCCGGGGTCCCGGCGTTGGTCAGCGCGGCGGTGACGACCTGCTGCGGCGTCCACACCTTGAAGCGGTTCTGGACGAACCACGCGGGGTCGTCCTCGTGCATCGGCAGGTTCCCGGCGGCCGGCAGCCCGCTGGTGTGGTTGAGCAGTTCGGCGATGGTCACCGGCGGATAGCCCTCAGGGAACAGGCCCGGCAGGTAGTGCTGGATGGTCTGGCTCAGGTCGACGCGGTTCTCGGCGACCAGTTGCAGCGCCACGGTCGCGGTGAAGACCTTGGTGACGCTGCCGATCCGGAACCGGTCGTCCGACCGCACCCCGGCCCCGGTGGCCAGATCGCCGATCCCGGAGGTCCCGGACCACTGCCCGCTCGGTCCGCTCACCTTGATCAAAGCACCGGTGATCTCGCTGTTCGGGAGGTTGGCGATGGCGTTGTGCAATGCCTGCGGATCGAGCGGAGGGGTCGGGACCGCGGCCGCAGACGACGCCGATGCGGAGCCGAATGTCGACGCGGACGCTGTCGCGACCGTTCCGGCGGCGGCCAGGCCCGCGACAGCCAACGTGACGACGGCGCGGCGGCGGGCCCGGCGCGCGCGGTGGAAGGAAGGACTCATGGGTCCACCGTCGCAAGTCCCTGACTCGGCGACGATGGAGCGAGCCCGTCGACAGCGGTGGGGATGGCCCTACCCCGCAGCCCCTTCCACCCGGCGCGCATGACGCAGGGCGCGGGGATTACGGGTGGTACTTCTCCTCGACCGTCTGCACGCTGCCGGACTTGCGGTTCATGGTGACCCGGACCTTCACGCTGTTGGTCTTCGAGGCCGTTTCCAGCTGGTCCTCAGTGCACTTCGTCGTGCCGTACCCATCCCCGCCGATGGTCACGTTGCCGTCGGGCCCACCGCAGATCGCGGCCGCACCCAGGATCTTGGTGGCGTCCGAGACGTAGAACCCCTGGTCCGTGCTGCCATCGTCGGGATGGACGATGAACTTGCCAGGCGCGAGGTACTCCAGCGTGCCGACGATCGAGACCTGGTCTCCCGCGTTGGCGACGCCGCCCCCGCTAGAGGCCGCCGAGCTGCTCTTGGCGGTGGGCGGGCTGCTCGGCTGGGCGGAACTCGAGCTGGTGGCGTTCGCAGCCGTCGTACTCCCGGCGCTGCTCCCCGACGTCGTCGTGGCTGACGTCGTCGGCGCGGACTGGACCGTCGATGTGACGGTGACCGGTGCCGCCGCTGGTTTCGACGTGCTGGAGCCGCAAGCGGCAAGGCCCCCAACCAACGCGGCGACTGCAACGATCTCGGCGAAGCGCACCCGTGCCATGACATACCTTCCGTGATGGATTTTGCTCACACCGACATGACGGGTCGCACGTCGGCTGGTTGTCATAGGGCTGATAACGAATTGGTCACGACGCCCGTGGCGGGGGCGGCGGTCGTTGCCGGCCTCTTCACAGCTCTCACGCCCCTGAGCCGAATGTCGCAGGAGACTGCCAGACTTGCGGCCGGAGCCATAGGCTGCACCGAGCGTGCATGCTTGACCGCCCAGCGTTCTACGCGCGGTGGCGGTCGTCGGTCACTGGGCAAGCTCAGCAGGGGGAAACGTGGGGGAACTGACGGTCAAGGCGTGGAAGCGGTACGGCAAGGACCGCCTGTACATCACCTACACCGCAACCGGCGCGAACGTCGGCTACTACGATCGCCAGACGAGCGAGCTTCATGTCGAAGATCCGGACATGCAATACAGGGCTTTGGAAGCGCTGACGCCGTTCCTCAGCGGCGATATCAGCGCTCTGGCCCACGTCGTCGATTCAGCCTCGCCTTCGCCTGGCACGGATCTGACGAACAACGTTGCCGGGGGTGCTGTCAGCCCAACGGGCAGATCTGTCCGCCGACCACCCCCTGGGCACACCGCTCGTATGGCTGGTCCTTGGTGAGCACTAGCGGCTCCTCGTAGAGCTCGGTCATGTTGCCGAGAAACGAGACCGTTTGCAGCACCAAGTCCAGGGACTCGAGGCTGCGAATCAGAGGCTCGCGGGTGCCCCTGGATGACAATTCGCGCTGCCAGCGAAGCCGGCTGTCTACACCGACGCCTTCGTTCTGTACATGTTCACCCCTGCCGCCCACCCGTCATCCACGTCTCCCACGCGGCCACTGCTTCCTGCAATCCCATCCCGGCTACTGCATCGGCAGACAGGCCAACGGAGTGGATCAGCCTCTGAGCCAACCAGTCAGGGACCGGCTCTGGGATGGGCGCAGGCGGCGGGAGCAGGGCGAGAGCGGCCTCCCCGAGTTGCTGCACTGCGTCCCGCAACGGAATGAAGCGGGGCTCGGCCTGGGCGGCCTGCTTGACTCTGGATACAGCCTCCGCGTGCACCTCGGCATCGGCCCTCGCCCCCATGCACCACACTTCGCACACTTCTACCTGGCCGTCCACGGCGATCCGGTACACGATGCGCCAATGGTTGCGCCCGGCGACGAGCTTGCGATACCCGGCCAATTCCCCGCGTAACGGCGCTCCCGCATCAATCGCATCCGCCAACAGCAGCAGCTTCTTCAACACCACGGGCACGATCGAAGGCGCCAGCTTCAACAGGTCGTCGTGGGCGCCCTCGTGTAAATGGATGCGGTCGGCAGCCGGACCGTCAGGCACCGCGACCCCCACGGGCCCGTTCCTTCAACAGGATGTCATCTTCGTCATCCGGCAGTGCCAGGATCTGCTCCTCCGACATTCCGAACTCGGCCATCGCATCGGTCAGCGTGTACCTCTTGCCGGTGTCCGTCACGGCACGGGCCACAACCAGCGCGAGATCCATCATGTCGGCCATGGCCTCGTCCAGCTCGGCTAGACGATCCGCCCCTATGACGACGACCGCCTCCTGGTCGCGGCGCGTGATCAGCACCGGGTGCTGCTCCGCCTCGGCGACGATCGCGGGCAGTCCACGGCGCGACGCATCGGTCACCGAGAGGCCGTGGGCACGGGCAGTGTCGAGAACAGTCATGACCTCATGGTACCCGAAAGCTACACAGAAAAACTGTGTAGTTCCGCTCCAATGCAGCCAACGCCACACCAGCCCCACGCGCCAAAACCTGCCGTCCACACCATCAGGACTCGCCGGCTGCTCTCCTCGCCTCGCGCGCCGGCGGCCCAGCGCTGGCCGCGACCGGACGGCGGCGTTCCTGCGGAGGAATTCCGATCAGACTCTTCTGCTATCTCGATTCGTGCAATTGTTCGGCATCCAAAGTCAAATCGCAGCGGGCCTCGCCAGCGCCGATAATGTCAGGACGCTGATGGAGAACTAAGGCGACCTGCCTGCCGTCCAGTCGGGAAAGGCCGCCGTCGACCGAGGTGCACCACGGCGCCGGGACGATCGCCTGGCCAGGGATGTCGCGGGAATTGCTGCGAGTCACACCTGCGAGTGAAACATGAGCTTCACGATCCCGCGATGCCGCGTGGCCCACGCCCTGGGCGGCTTCGATGTAATGATTTGGGCGGATTTCCGGGCGACTCAACCCCGCCGCGCATACCCACTGGAGCGGTGATCCAGAAACCAATCTCGCGCGAAGGGTATCTTGAGTAAGAACCTTGTCTTCCGCAAAATACCCTCTGACCTGGTCTTTCAGCGAGCGGGCGACGAGAATCGAACTCGCGCTCTGAGCTTGGGAAGCTCATGTTCTACCATTAAACTACGCCCGCGCTGGCACCCTCCGGCGAGAATCCGCCCGGCGAGCCGCCGTATGAGCGCCAACTGTACCTGATCGTTTGTGGCCGCGTCACGGAGGTCGGGGTCGGGGTCGGGC
>NZ_JAAFZA010000277.1 GCF_015356865.1 Catenulispora pinisilvae | reverse complement strand
CCCCCAGCCCACCTCCGACGGCCGCACCCGCCTGCGCGCTCTGACCGGCGGCCTCGCAGACCTCTCCGACGCGCTGGCCGCGATCGGTGTCGAATCGGTCGCCCTGCGTGGCTCCCGCTCCGCCGCGCCGCAGCAAGCGGCTCCGGCCGCCGACTTCCGGGTGCGGTGTCCAGATTGCGGACCGCAGTATGTGGCCATCGCCGACGTGCGCTTCGTCGAGACCGGTGACGGTGCGGAGGCGAACCGCTACCTGTTCACCTGCCCCGCCTGCGGGGCCCGGGTGCGCCGGCCGGCCGGGCCGGAGTTGGCCGAGATCCTGAAATCCGCGGGTGTGGCCACCCTCGCCCTGCGTCGCGGGCCCGGCCAGGCCCTATAGTTTCCAGCATGTATTGGGTCCTGCTGATCACGATCACCGCCGTCGTCGCCCTGGTGATCATCGCCGCGTTCGGCTGGCGGGTGTTCGCCGCGGCCAAGGGTCTGATCCGGGAGCTGAAGAAGACCTCGGCCATCTTGAACGATGCGAGCCAGACATTGCGCGGAGTTCAGGAAATGGAGGGCGTCAAGGCGCTGCGGGCACGGGCCCAGCACGATTAGTCTTCGCATCGTGCCCGTGTTCATATCCACGACGCCCGCCAACCCGGGGCCTGTCGCAGTGAAGGGGGTCGGACCGTGTTCATGCGGCTGATCGAGATCGGTCTGCTCGTGCTGGCAGCGTGGGCGCTGTTCGGGCGCAACCGGCTGACCGACTCGGTGCGCAACGTCCGCAAGTCGGCCCGGATCATGAAGTCCGAGATGCAGGCCGCGGCGGACGACGTGGAACTGCCCGAGGAAAAGGTGATCCCGGGCTCGATCGTCGACGGCGGTGCCCAGCGCGCCGACAACGCCCAGAACTGAAGGATCGGCCCATCATGACGACGCAGGCCAGCGCCAACGGGACCCGGCCCAAGGGCAAGAGCAAGCCGCCGAAGGTGGTGAAGGCCGACAAGGACCCCGAGGGCCGGATGCCGCTGGGCGAGCACATCCGTGAGCTGCGCACCCGGCTGTTCCGGGCTTCTGTGGGTATCGCCATCGGCTCCGTCGCCGGCTGGCTCGTCCACAAGCAGGTCATCCACGCCCTGACCCGCGCGGTCTGCGACGCGAAGGCCAGGGGCGTCGCCCAGGGGGTGCCGAGTTGCAGAAGCGGCGTGCTCACCTCCAATGGCACCACTTCCGGCATCGCGGTCGACTTCAAGGTCTCGCTCATGGTCGGCCTGATCCTGTCCTGCCCGATCTGGCTGTACCAGCTGTGGGCCTTCATCGCGCCGGGCCTGCACAAGAACGAGAAGAAGTACAGCCTGACCTTCGTCGGCGTCGCGGTCCCGCTGTTCGCCGGCGGCGCCACCCTGTGCTACGTGATCGTCCCGCACGTGATGAGCGTGCTGCTCGGCTTCACCCCCTCCGAGTCGCCCAACGCCATCCCGCTGGCCGACTACATCGGCTTCTTCATGCGCATGGTGCTGGTCTTCGGCGCCTCGTTCGAGGTTCCGCTGATCGTGGTCGCGCTGAACTTCACCGGAGTGCTGTCCGCCGCGCGGCTGAAGAAGTCCTGGCGCTACGTCACGTTCGGCATCTTCATCTTCGCCGCCACCGCGGTCCCGACCGGTGAGCCGTTGGGCATGACAGCCCTGGCCGCCCCGATGTGCCTGCTCTACTACAGCGCCATCGGCATCGCCGTCCTCAACGACAAGCGCCGCGCAGCCCGCAACATCAACGCCAACCTGTCCCCGGACGAGTCCTCGGACCTGGACCTGAGCCCGGTCCCGGTCGAGCAGGCCCGCCCGGTCGAGCAGGTCCGGCGCGGCTTCGACGACGACTACGACGACCTCACCTGAGGCCCGCGCCGCCCGGGTGCGATAACGCGCCGGTCACGACGCCATGACGCGGGAGGGCACGCGCTGCTAACGTTCGCGCGTGCCCAGCCGTTCCGACCAACACCGACCCGACCACCTCGTCGTCCTGATCAACCCCACGTCCGCCAAGGGCGCGGGGGCGAAAGCCGGCCGGCGTGCCGTCGCCGCGCTGCGGGCCGCCGGGATCGACGTGACCGAGATCGTCGGGCGCACCGCCGCCGACGGTGAGCAGCGGGCCGGCGACGCCCTGCTGAAGAACCCCGAAGCCGCCCTGGTGGTGGTCGGCGGCGACGGCATGGTCTCGGCCGGCCTGCGGCTGCTGACCGCCGAGCCGGAGTGCGTGCTCGGCATCATCCCGGCCGGCACCGGCAACGACACCGCGCGCAGCCTGGGCATCCCGCTGAAGGACCCGGAGGCCGCGGCCCGGGTGATCGTCGAGGGCCACGTCGAGCGGGTCGACCTGGGCGAGGCCACGGTCGGCGCCGGCACCTCCGCCGAGGTGGTCCGCCGCTTCTTCACGGTGCTGGCCTGCGGCCTGGACTCCAAGGTCAACGACCGGGCCAACCAGATGCGCTGGCCGCGCGGCAAGCGCCGCTACGACCTGTCGATGCTGCTGGAACTGCCCCGCTTCAAGGCCCCGGCGTTCCAGATACGGCTGGACGACCAGGAGCAGACCTCCGAGTGCATGCTGATCGCGGTCGGCAACGGCCCCTCCTACGGCGGCGGCATGCTCATCTGCCCCCAGGCCCGCATGGACGACGGCCGGTTCCAGCTCACCGAGGTCCGCAAGATCTCCAAGCCGACCCTGCTGACGATCTTCCCGAAGGTCTTCTCCGGTCGGCATGTCAATCACCCGAAGGTGAACGTGCACCACGCCGCCTCGATCGAGCTGCGCGCCGAGGGCGTCAGCTGCTGGGCCGACGGCGAGCGGATCGGCGCGCTGCCGGTGGCGCTGCGGACGCTGCCAGGGGCGTTGCGGGTCTTCCGGCCCGCGTCCTGAGCCGCGCCCTGAGCACCGCCGGAGCCCGCCGGGCAAACCTGAGGCGCGGCGATCAAGCTTGCGGTTAGGCTGGAGGCATGTCATCGCCCGCTGAGCCCCTGCGGGCTCCCGACGTGCCTGCCCTCTCCGAGTTCCAGCGCTTCCGCGGGGGTTACGACTTCGACCTCGACGGGTTCCAGATCCAGGGGTGTCGGGCGCTGGAGGCCGGGGACAGCGTCCTGGTCGCGGCCCCGACCGGCTCGGGCAAGACCGTCGTGGGGGAGTTCGCCGTCCACCTGGCCCTGGCGCAGGGCGTCAAGTGCTTCTACACCACCCCGATCAAGGCACTGTCCAACCAGAAGTTCGCCGACCTGGTGGCCCGGCACGGTGCCGCCAACGTCGGCCTGCTGACCGGCGACAACACGGTCAACGGCGAGGCCCCGATCGTCGTGATGACGACCGAGGTGCTGCGCAACATGCTCTACGCGGGCTCGGCGACCCTGTCCGGCCTGGGCTACGTGGTCATGGACGAGGTCCACTACCTCGCCGACCGCTTCCGCGGCGCGGTCTGGGAAGAGGTCATCATCCACCTGCCGGAGTCGGTGCGCCTGGTGGCGCTGTCGGCGACGGTGTCGAACGTCGAGGAGTTCGCCGGCTGGCTGCGCACCGTGCGCGGCGACACCAAGTCCATCGTCTGGGAGCACCGCCCGGTCCCGCTGTGGCAGCACGTCCTGTCCGGCAAGCGCATGTTCGACCTGTTCGCCAACGGCGCCGACGGCGAGGCCATGCCCGGCGCCAACGGCCAGGGCGGCATCTCGGCGGCCCGCGAGCTGCGGGTCAACCCCGAACTGGTGCGCCTGAACCGCGAGGAGTCGATGTACAAGCGGGGCGGCCCGCGCGCCGGCGGCCCCAACGCCAACCGTGGCGGACGCGGCCGGGACCGGCGCCGGGGCTCGTGGGTCCCCAGCCGGGTCGACGTGATCGAGAAGCTGGACGCCGAGGGCCTGCTCCCGGCCATCACCTTCATCTTCAGCCGGGCCGGCTGCGACGCCGCGGTCCAGCAGTTCCTGCACGCCGGGGTCAGGCTGCTGACCGCCGACGAGCGGGCCCGGGTCAAGACGCACGTGCTGGAGCGGACCGGCAAGATCCCCTCCGAAGACCTCAATGTCCTGGGTTTCCACGACTGGTTCGACGGCCTCCAGCGCGGGGTGGCCGCCCACCACGCGGGCATGCTGCCCACGTTCAAGGAGATCGTCGAAGAGCTCTTCGTCCAGGGCCTGGTCAAGGCGGTCTTCGCCACCGAGACGCTGGCCCTGGGCATCAACATGCCGGCCCGCACGGTCGTCCTGGAAGCGCTGACCAAGTGGAACGGTGAGAACCACGTCGATCTGACGGCCGGGGAGTACACCCAGCTCACCGGGCGCGCGGGCCGGCGCGGGATCGACATCGAGGGCCACGCGGTGGTGCTGTGGCGCCAGGACCTGGACGCCAAGGCGCTGGCCGGGCTGGCCGGGACCCGCACCTATCCGCTGCGCTCGTCGTTCAAGCCGTCCTACAACATGGCGGTCAACCTGGTCGGCCAGTTCGGCGCCGAGCGCGCGCGCAACCTGCTGGAGACCTCGTTCGCGCAGTACCAGGCCGACCAGGCCGTGGTCGGGCTGACGCGGCAGGTGCGCAAGAACACCGGCGCGCTGGAGGGCTACTCCGAGGCCATAACCTGCCACCTCGGCGACTTCGACGAGTACATGGTGCTGCGCCGTCAGCTCTCGGAGCGGGAGGCGGACCTGTCGCGGCAGGGGGCTGCGAACCGGCGCGCGGCGTCGCTGGAAGCGCTGGAGAAGCTGCAACCAGGCGACATCATCGTGGTCCCCGCCGGCAAGCGCGCCGGGGTGGCCGTGGTCCTGGACCCGGGGATACCGGCTTCGACCGCGGGGCGGCAGAAGCAGTTCACCGGCGACGGCCCGCGCCCGGTGGTTCTGACCGTCGACCGCCAGGTGGTGCGTCTGTCGGTGACGGACTTCCCCAGCCCGGCCGAACCGCTGGACCACATGCGCGTCCCGAAGTCCTTCAACGCCAAGTCGCCCCAGTCCCGCAAGGACCTGGCCGCGGTCCTGCGCGGCAAGGCCGGGGACAAGGAGATCCCGCCCTACCGCAAGACCCGCTACCGCGCCGAGGCCGCCGACGACACCGAGATCAACCGCCTGCGCAAGGCCATCCGCGCCCACCCCTGCCACGGCTGCCAGGAGCGCGAGGACCACGCCCGCTGGGCGGAGCGCTACCACAAGCTGGACCGCGAGACGAAGCAGCTGGAGAAGCGCGTCGCCGGCCGGACGAACAGCATCGCCCGCGTCTTCGACCGGGTCTGCGGCCTGCTGGAACAGCTGGGCTACCTCGACGGCGACCAGGTCACCCCGATCGGCAAGCGCCTCGGGCGGCTCTACACGGAACTGGACCTGCTCACCGCCGAAACCCTGCGAGCGGGCCTGTGGGAGGGCCTGACCCCGCCCGAACTCGCCGCCTGCGTATCAGCCCTGGTCTACGAGGCCCGCCGCGCCGACGACGCCGGCCCCCCGCGCCTGCCCGGCGGCGCCGTCCCCAAGACCCTCGACGAGATGGTCCGGCTCTGGGCCAAGCTCGAAGAGCTGGAGACCGACCACCACCTGGAGTTCCAACGCGAACCAGACCTCGGCTTCGCCCTCCCGGCCTTCCACTGGGCCTCCGGCAAGGCGCTGGAAGAGGTGCTGTGGGACGTGGAGATGCCCGCCGGCGACTTCGTCCGCTGGTGCAAGCAGCTGATCGACCTGCTGGGCCAGGTCGCCAACGCGGCGGCGGAACTCAAGGCCGACAACGGGAAGAAGAGCACGGTGCGTGAGGCCGCCCAGGAGGCGATCGACGGGCTGCGGCGCGGGGTGGTCGCCTACTCGATGCTGAACGGGTAGGTCGGCGTATTGCGTGGATAACGCTCGCCGCTGACGAAGATGTCGGCGGCGAGCGTTATACATGTATATACGGGGCGAATGGTCCATAACAGAATGCGGACGGCGCCGCCGGTCAGCAGCACAGCCGGGCGCCACCACAAGACGCCGAGCCGACACCGGCCTGGCCCTCTACCGCTCGCCCATCACCCGAATCACCCGCGCCATCGCCGTCTTCAGCCCGAACTTCTCCGCCAGCATCGCCGCCATGATCGGGTCCTTGGCCTCCCGCGGCAGTACGTCGTCGTGCTCCACCACCGGGGCGTCGCGCACCACGCGCACCACCGTCGGCGCCGCGTCCAGGTAGCCCGCCGCCTCGGCGATCCGCTTGCGCTGGGCCGGCTTCAGCGTCGAGGCCGGGTCGGTCGCCGCCGCGCGGACGCCGGGCAGGTCGCCGTACTGCGAGATCAGGGCCGCCGCCGTCTTCTCGCCGATGCCGGTGACGCCGGGCAGGCCGTCGCTGGGGTCGCCGCGCAGGGCCGCGAAGTCCGCGTACTCGCCGCCGCTGATGCCGTACTTCTCGCGCAGCACGTCGTCGGTGACCACTTCCAGCTTGGTCACGCCCTTGCCGATGTTCAGGACCCGGATCTGCCGGGCGTCGTCGACCATCTGGTACAGGTCCCGGTCCATCGTCACCACGTCCACCGGCCCGTGCCCGCTCCAGCGCTCGGCCAGCGTCGCCAGCACGTCGTCGGCCTCGAAGCCGGGTGCCTCGGCGCGCGCGATGCCCAGCGCGTCCAGCGCCGCCTCGATCACCGGCACCTGCGGGCTCAGGGTGTCCGGCACCTCCTCGACGTCGACGCCGTCGGCACCCGAGGCCCCGGCCGGCGCCTCCTCCAGTACCCGGTGCGCCTTGTACGACGGGATCGCCTCGACCCGGAACGCCGGACGCCAGTCCGCGTCGAAGCACGCGACCAGCCGGTCCGGCTTGTAGGTGCCGATCAGGTGGCTGACGAAGTCCAGCGTCCCGCGCACCGCGTTCACCGGCATCCCGTCGGGGGAGCGGATCGTGTCCGGTACGCCGAAGAAGGCGCGGAAGTACAGCGTCGGGGTGTCGAGCACCATCAGGCGCTCCTGGGTCTTCGCCATGGGGCCGATCCTAGAGGGCCACCCTGACTCGACCGGCGACCGCAGCCCTCCGACTCGACCGGCGACCGCAGCCCTCCAACTCGACCGGCGACCTCGGCCCTCCAACTCGACCGGCCCAAACGATCTTTCGCGGCGCCCGCGAAGGATCATCACCTCCTTATGGACTTCGTCAGGGAGCAGTTCATCGACCCGGTCAGCCACTTCCTGTACACGTACGTCCTCATCTACCTCCTCATCGGCGCCGGCCTCTACTTCACCGCCCGCACCCGCGCCGTCCAGGTCCGCCTCCTGAAGCCGGCCCTGCGCCTGCTGGTCGGCGACTCCTCCCGCAGCCACTCCGAGAACGGCGTCTCCTCCTTCCAGGCCTTCGCCATCGGCCTGGCCTCGCGCGTGGGCACCGGCAACATCGCCGGCGTCGCGGTGGCCCTGACCGTCGGCGGCCCCGGCGCGGTGTTCTGGATGTGGGTGGTCGCGGTGGTCGGCATGGCGACCGGCTTCGTCGAGGCCACCCTCGCGCAGCTGTTCAAGCGCGCCGCGCCCGGCGGCGGCTACCGCGGCGGCCCCGCCTACTACATGGAGACCGGCCTCGGCTCGCGCCGGGCCGGCGCGGTCTTCGCCGTCCTGCTGATCTTCACCTTCGGCATCGCCTTCACGATGGTCCAGGCGAACACCGTCGCCGACGTCCTGGCCGGCACGCACGGCGTCTCCGCGCACTGGACGGGCCTGATCCTGGTCGTCCTGTCCGCCCCCGCCCTGTTCGGCGGCGTCCAGCGGGTGGCCAAGATCGCCGGTCTGGTGCTGCCGGTGATGGCCGTGGCCTACCTGGCACTGGCCGCGGTGATCATCGTCACCAACCCCGGCCGCGTGGCCGAGGCCCTCGGCTGGGTCTTCCGCGACGCCTTCGGCTTCGGCCCGGCCGCCGTCGGCGGCGTCTCCGGCCTCGGCGCGGCGATGCTCAACGGCGTCAAGCGCGGTCTGTTCTCCAACGAGGCCGGCATGGGCTCGGCCCCGAACGCCGCCGCGACCGCCGACACCACCCACCCGGCCAAGCAGGGCCTGCTCCAGTCGCTCGGCGTCGCGGTGGACACCCTGGTGGTCTGCACGGCGACCGCGATGATCATCATGCTCGCCGACCGGAGCGTCTACGACCCCACCCATCCCGGCTCCTCGACCGGCGCCTCGCTGACCCAGGCCGCCGTGGTGAACCAGTTCGGTGACTGGAGCAAGTGGCTGATGACCGTGATGGTCTTCGTCTTCGCCTACTCCTCGGTGCTGGGCAACTACGTCTACGCCGAGGTCAACCTGGACTACCTGGGCGCGACCCGGGCCCGGATCCAGGCCTTCCGCGTGGTGGTGCTGGCGGCGGTCGCTCTGGGCTCGCTGTTGAGCTTGCAGCTGGTGTGGGAGTTCGCTGACGTGGCGATGGGCGTCATGGCGCTGATGAACCTGGCGGCGATCGTCCTGCTGGGCCGCTGGGCCTTCGGCGCGCTGCGGGACTACGAGGCCGCCCGGGCCGCCGGCGCCGATCCGTCGTTCCACGCGCCCGGCAACGAATACCTGCCAGGGAGCCTCCGTACTGATGTTTGGGTCTGATCGGATCCAGCCCTTTCCATACGCTCCCTGATTCTCGACTGACCATACGATCGTGTAGTGTGCAGCGCGTCGCGTACGGTCGCGTGCCGTCCGTGTCCCCCCCACGCAAGGCTCTGGCATGACAAGCGACGAGTGAGCAGAAAGCGCCCCGGTCTATGGCGATAGTGCGTTCGGCGTCCTCTGGACGTCGATACGGGTCCCTCGCGGCGCGCCTGGCCGCTGTGGTCGCCGCCCTGGCGCTGATGGCGGGCTGCTCGTCCGGGGCGGGATCCGCGGCCGCCGGGGCCTTCGTCGCCCCGCCGGTGCCGATGGCCGAGCCGGGCTCGGCCTCTGAGGGCGACCTGTATATGGTCGTGTGGGACGGCTACGCCGAGAACCAGTGGATCGTGCCCTTCCAGCAGCAGACCAACTGCCAGGTGCACGCCGACACCGCCGGCAGTTCCGACGAGATGGTCGCGGACGTCAAGTCCGGACGCTACGACGTGGTCTCCGCCTCGGGGGACGCCAGCCTGCGGATGATAGCCAGCGGGGACGTCGCCCCCGTCGACGTCTCCAAGGTCCCCAACTACGCGCAGATCTACCCGGGCCTGAAGGACCGGCCCTGGAACTCGGCGAACGGCGTGCCCTACGGCATCCCGCAGGGCCGCGGCGCGAACGTCCTGATCTACAACAAGAACAAGATGGCCCCGCCGACCTCGCTGAGCGCGGTGTTCAACCCCGACCCCTCGGCGGCCGGGCACGTGTCGGTCTACGACTCCCCGATCACCATCGCCGACGCCGCGCTGTACCTGATGAGCAGCCAGCCGGCGCTGGGCATCAAGAACCCTTACGAACTGGACAAGAACCAGTTCGCAGCGGTGGTCGCGCTACTGACAAAGCAGCGGGCCGCGGTCGGCGACTACTGGCCGGACACCGCTGACCAGGAGGCCGCCTTCGCCAAGGGCGCGGACACCATCGGCACCGGCTGGCAGGTGGTCGTCAACGGTCTTCAGAACTCCGGACACGGGGAGATCGCCACCGCCACGCCGACCGAGGGCAGCACCGGGTGGTCCGACACCTGGATGGTGAGCGCCACGGCGAAGGATCTGACCTGCACCTATGAGTGGCTGAACTACATCTCCTCGGCGACCGTCAACGCCCAGGTGGCCGAGTGGGTCGGGGAGGCCCCGGCGAACTCGCAGGCCTGCGCCAAGACCACCGATCCCAAGTTCTGTGCCACCTACCACGCCGACGACGAGTCCTACTGGAAGAACATCTGGTTCTGGACCACGCCCAGCGCGCACTGTCAGGACGGCAGCGACCGCACGTGCGTGGCCTACTCGCAGTGGGTCGCGGCCTGGAACCGGATAAAACACCAATGACCGCACGGGGCAAGGGAGGCGGTGCGGACATGACGCAGGGCTCGGGCGCCGACGTCGCCAACACCACCAACACCACCACCAGCAACAGCAAGGCGGGGATGCGCGGCCGGCTGCCGTTCCGGCGCCGCATGGACCTGCTGGTCGTGCTGCCCACCGTGGCCATGGCCGCGCTGATGACCCCGGTGGCGGTCCACGAGGTGGACGTGGCCGGCCAGTGGAACTCGGCGGCCGACTTCCTGTCCTCGTCCAAGTCCGTCAGCCAGCTGATCCAGGACCTGTCGGTGGAGCGCGACAAGGCCCAGGCCGCGATGAGCGGCGACCCGGACAAGGTGCAGCAGTACACGGCCGCCATCGGCACCACCGACGACCAGGTCCAGCAGGTCACCAAGGACTACGGCGGCAGCGCCACGCCGACCCTGACCGCCGCCCTGGCCGCCGTCTCCGACCTGAGCTACGTGCGCGAACTGCCGGCCACCGAGGGCATGTCGCAGAACTATGTGTTGCAGGCCCAAGTCCAGCGGCTGGTCGACACCGTGTACGGGGCCATCGACTCGCAGATGGTCTCGGCGCTGGACTTCGGCGGGCACGCGGCCGACGGCGGTCCGGCCGCCTCGCTGGAATCCGAGCTGTCCGCGCTGTACTCCGGCGACATGGCCGAGAGCCAGCGCGAGGCCTCACTGACCGCCTTCGCCTCCGGCCCCACCGAATACAACGCCGGTGAGGAGTACGCCACCGCGCTGCGCTGGGACCAGGTGGCGCAGGTGCAGTTCGGGCTGGTGCAGCAGTCCACCGCGGCCTCGGACCGCGACGCCATCGCCGACCTGCTCCGCTCGGCGCAGGCCGAGGTCTTCCGCGGCTACCAGAACCGCGCCGAGGCCATGTACGGCCTGGCCTTCGACCCGGTCCGCGGGGTCAACGGCGCCACCCAGGTCAACCTGCAGGACATCCAGACCCTGAGCGACCGCACGTCGTTGACCGCGGCCTTCGAGACCGCGTCCACCTCCCGGGCCGCGGCCGAGGCCCAGATCACCGACCGGATCATCGGCCTGGCCCGGGACAACGCCCAGCAGGCCGAGTTCACCGTGGCGCTGCTGATCGGCATCGGGGTGCTGGCCGCCGGCGGGCTGATGGTGCTGTCCGGGCTGATCCGCAGATCCGTGGTGCGGCCGGTGCTGGCGCTGACCCGGGCCGCCACCCGCGTCGCCCGCGCCGCCGCGGCCGATCTGGAACGGGTCACCGATGAGGACCTCGGCGAGCGCGGCGAGCTGCCGGAGTTCGAGGCCATCCCGGTGCCGACCGACGACGAGCTCGGCGACCTGGCGCTGGCGTTCAACAAGGTGCAGGAGACCGCGCTGCTGATGCTGGAGCGGCAGGTCACCATCCGGCGCAACACCGCGGAGATGTTCGGCAACGTCGGGCACCGGATCCACAACCTCACCGGACGTCAGCTCTCGATCATCGACCAGGTGGAGCGGACCGAGACCGATCCGACACTGCTGGACCGGCTCTACCGCATCGACCACCTCGCGGTGCGGTTGCAGCGCGGCGCCGACAGCCTGATCCTGCTCTCCGGCGAGCGGGAGGCCAACATCTCCGGCGCCCCGATGCGGCTCACCGACGTGGTGCGCTCGGCCGTCGGCCGCGTCGAGGGTTACCAGCGGGTGGTTCTGATCGCCGAGGACGACGCCATGGTCGCGCCCTCGGCGGTCGGCGACCTGACGCTGATGGTCGCCGAACTCGTGGAGAACGCGGTGTCGTTCTCGCCGGCCAGCCAGCGGGTGGAGATCGCGGTCGGGCTGTCGGCGCGCGGGTTCGTGATCGAGATCGTGGACCGCGGTATGGGCATGTCGCCGGAGCAGATGGCGCAGGAGAACGCGCGCCTGGTGCGCCGCGAGCGCCTGGACCTGGCGCCGACCCGGGTACTGGGCCTGTTCGTGGTGGGCCGGCTGTCGGTGCGGACCGGTGCGGCCGTGGAACTGTCGGCGACGGCCGGCGGCGGGACCACCGCGCGGGTGTACGTGCCCGGATTCCTGCTGGCCGGGCCGGTGGCCGAGACGGCCGGGACGCGGGCCCCGCGCGGGGACGCCGCCGCGGCCGCCGCGACGGGGACGCCGGGTGCGGCCGCCGCGCCGGCCGGCAACGGGGTGCCGACGCTGCCGGCCGGTTCGGCGTTGCCCTCCAGCCCGGCGCAGGCGCATGCGCAGGCCTTGGAGACGCGCGGGCGGTCGCCGCTGACGCCGGCGCAGCCGATGCATGTTCCCGAGCCTTCGCCGGCCGCGGAGTCGGCGCCCGCTGGATTCGGCCCCGGTGCCGGATTCGGTGCCGGATCTGGTCCTGGTCCTGGTCCGGGTTCTGCTCCCGCGCTGCCGCCGGGGGCTGAGGGTCTGCCCCGGCGGGTGCCCGGGGCGTCGCAGCCGGGGGATGCGTTCAGCCTGCCGACGCCGAGTACACCGTTCGACGGATACGGCGCTCCCGGCCCCGGTTCGGTGAACGGTCCGACCGGCCAGGCCGGTTCCCACGCCGCCCCGTATCCGGCGGCCGAGGCGCAGACCGGGTCTCCTTCCTACCAACCGCGACCGTCGCAGCCGCCGACCGCCGGACCGCAGAACTCCGCGCTCCAGGTGTCCGGCTTCGACGCGCTCGGCCAGCCGGGGACGACCGACGCCCCGGGCGGCCGCTACTCGCTCGGCCCGCTGGCCCCGGTGCCGCCCGAAGGACCGGGCCGGCGGCGCGCGCTGTCCGGCGGCGACGTCCAGCAGCAGCCGCACCAGCCGGTGCCCGAGCCGCGCCGGGGGACCGAGATGCTGCCGGTGCGCCGGCCGCAGCCGGTACCACCGCCGACGATTCCCCAGGCGGCGCCTCCGCCGGTGTCCGCAGCCTCCGCGTCCCCGGTCGCCCCGCTGTCGCTTATA
>NZ_JAAFZA010000276.1 GCF_015356865.1 Catenulispora pinisilvae | reverse complement strand
GTCTGGGAGTCCGGCGAGCCCTCGGAGGAGGAGACCGATCCGGGCCGTGACGAGCTGTGCCCGGTCCCGCTGGACGAGCTGCGTCCAGTGCTGGACGGCCAGGCCTGGCTGCGTGACCGGCGCGACGTCGGTGTGGTCACGGTCCGGCGCCCCTTGACTTCGTCGTTTGGATCTTCACTCGTTGACGGAGCCTAGCGGGCGCCGGTGCGGGCGCAGCCGACATGACCAAGATTTTGAGTGGGGCTGACGAGACTCGAACTCGCACTGCCAGGTACCTAAAACCTGTCCCTCTACCATTGGGGTACAGCCCCGCCCCAGGCTATCGTGACCGGTCCGGGCCGTCCAAGGAGCCCGGCGGCCGCCGGTTCCCGCGGTCTCGGCGTGTGCTACCCGTCCAAGCCCAGATCCCGCCGCAGCTTCGCGACGTGCCCGGTGGCCTTCACGTTGTACTGCGCGACGTCGACCTTCGCGACGCCCTTCTTGTCCACGTCGAGGACGAACGTGGAGCGGAGCACGCCGACCATCGTCTTGCCGTACAGCTTCTTCTCGCCGTACGCGCCGTACTCCTGAAGCACGTCCTTGTCCGGGTCGGACAGCAGCGGGAACGTCAGCGCGTCGCGCTCGCGGAACTTGGCCAGCTTCTCCGGCTTGTCCGGGGACAGGCCGAGGATCGCGTAGCCCTCCTTTTGGAAGGAGGCGATGTTGTCGCGGAAGTCGCACGCCTGCTTCGTGCAGCCCGGGGTCATCGCGGCCGGGTAGACGTAGAGGATCACCTTGCGGCCGGCGTAGTCGGCCAGGCTCACGGCGTCGCCGTGGTCGTCGGTGAGGGTGAAGGCGGGGGCGGTGTCTCCGGGGTTGAGTTTCACGGCACCAGGCTAACCGCCCGCGCGGTCAGCCACCTGGCGGAAGCCGGGCGTCGCCGGCTCGCCCCTTACCCGGGCGGACGCCCGAGGGCCGGTGCGATAACGTCACAAGCGTGAGTTCAGGAGAAAAGCTTCCGATCCGGATGCTGCACGACCGCGTGCTGGTGCGCGAGGACCCGGAAACCGGGGACCGGCGCTCGTCCGGGGGCATCCTCATCCCCGCGACCGCCCGGGTGGGCAGCCGGCTGGCGTGGGCCGAGGTCGTGGCGATCGGGGCGAACGTGCGCACCGTCCAGGTCGGCGACCGGGTGCTCTACGATCCGGCCGACCGCGGCGAGGTCGAGGTGCGCGGCACCGACTACGTCCTACTCCGGGAGCGCGATGTGCACGCCGTGGCCGCCGAACGGCTGGCCGAGGGCGAGGGCGAGACCGGTCTGTACCTCTGAGGCGTCGCTGTCGCACCCCTGATTCATCGCCGGCTCGGTCTCTGTCTGGCTGACGTTCATCTCCGGCCCGCCGAACACAGCACCCGGCGATCGCCCGTCGCCGACTGGTTACCCGTAGACCACCGGCTTCCCCTAAGGTCGTGGGCATGGCCGGCATTCAGCAAGGGGGTACCGATCAGGCGACCTCGACGCGCCCCCCGAAGGCCGGGAGCCCGTCCCCGGCGCCGAACGGCACCGCGGCCAGGAGCGACGGCGCGAATCCGGCCGCCGACGATCCGCCGTCGCTGTCCGCCATGCCCGCGGGCGGCTGGTTCACCTTCGCCTTCTGGCTCGCCGCCGGCGCCATCACCGCCTACGCCCTGGTCCACCTGGTCTCGGGCCTGGGCAGCCTGCTGTCGATCCTGATGCTGGCGGTGTTCTTCGCGACCGCGCTGGATCCGATGGTCACCGGGCTGGTGCACCGCGGCCTGCGCCGGGGCTTCGCCGTGGCGGTCGTCGCGCTGGGCGTGCTGGCGCTGTTCGCCGGATTCGTGGCGGTGATCTTCCCGCCGATCGACCGGGAGGTCAACTCCCTGATCAACGCGATCCCCGGCTACCTGAACGACCTGCGCAACAAGTCGACCTACCTGGGCAAGCTGGAGAACAAGTACCACATCATCGAGAAGGTCAAGTCCTGGATCAGCGCCAACAAGGCCGGGACCCTGGACCTCAACGGCATCCTGGGCGCCGGCAAGGCGGTGTTCTCGCTGGTCACCGGGACCCTGGCCGGGATCGCGCTGACCTTCTACTTCGTGGCGAACCTGCCCGGCATCAAGAACTTCGGCTACCACCTGGTGCCGGTCCGGCGCCGCCCGCGGGTCTCCGAGCTCACCGACCGGATCCTGGCCCAGGTCGGCCGGTACGTCATCGGGCAGATGATCATCGCCTCCATCGCCGGCTTCTTCACCTGGGTCTGGGCGATGGCGTGGTCGATCCCCTACCCGGCCGCGCTGGGCATGGTGGTCGCGCTGTTCGGGCTGGTGCCGGTGGTCGGCTCCTCGATCGGCGGCGCGGTGGTGACGCTGGTGGCGCTGACCGTCTCGCTGAAGGTGGCCATCTTCACCCTGGCCTACTACGTCGCGGCCCGTCTGGCCGAGGACTACCTGATCGCCCCGCGGGTGAACCGGCGCACCGTGGACGTGCACCCCATGGTGACGATTCTCGCGGTCCTGGTCGGTGCCGCGCTGTTCGGGATCGTCGGAGCGCTGGTCGCGATCCCCGCGGCGGTCGCCATCCGGCTCATCGCCACCGAGGTGCTGCTGCCGCGCATCGACGAGATGTGATACCCAGCCCTCGGATACGGCATGATCTCCCCTATCGGGTGAGACCCGAGACGCGCATCGCGCGGCGCGTTCCGGGAATGGGGTGGGACTACTACTGTGGGCGTTCTGATGGATACCAGCGATGACCGGTAGGGCCGATCTGGTCGTGCTCGGCGCGGGCCCCGCGGGCCTGGCCGCCGCGTGGCGCGCCGCGCGCCGCGGCCTGTCCGTGGACGTGTTGGAGCGCGCTGAGACAGTGGGCGGGATGGCGGCGTCGTTCGATGTCGCCGGGTTCCGCGTGGACTTCGGCAGCCACCGGCTGAACCCGGACCTGCCCGAGCACATCCTCGCCGATCTCAGAGCCCTGATGGGCTCGGATCTCCAGACCCGCTACCGCAACGGCCGGCTGCTGATCGGCGATCGCTGGGTGACCTACCCGTTCAAACCGCGCGAGCTGGCCAAGTCGATGCCGGCGGTGCCGATGGCCCGCGCCGCCTTCGACGCGCTGGCCACCACCTGGCGCGGCAAGAAGCAGACCGCGGCCGCCGAGTCGTACGCGGAGCTGATGCGGGCCGGCTTCGGGCCGACGATGTACAAGCAGGTCTACGAGCCCTACGCCGCCAAGCTGTGGGGCGTCTCCGGCGAGGAGCTCGACATCGACCAGGCCCGGCGCAAGGCGGGCTCGCAGACCATGCTGAGCGCTCTGGTGCGCAGCGTCCGCAACTCGATCGCCGGGGAGTCGCTGGCCTACCTGTACCCGCGCCGCGGTTTCGGCCAGCTCTGCGAATCCCTGGCCGACGCGGCGATGGAGGCCGGCGCGCGGATCCGCCTCGGGGCCGCCGCCGAGCGCCTGACCGTGGACGCCGACGGGGTCGGCGTGACGCTGGCCCGCTCGGAGTTCCACGGCTCGGCGGCCGAACGCGGCGGCTGGTCCGGCGAGCAGCACTGGGCCGAGGGCGGCTCGGACATCCGGGCCGGCCACGTCTTCTCGACCATCCCGGTCCCGTTGCTGGCCCGCCTGACCTCGCCGGGGGCGCCGTACGAGGCGGTGGAGGCCAGCGGCAAGCTCCAGTTCCGCGCGATCCTGCTGGTCTACGCGGTCCACGCCGGCGGTCGCTGGACCGGCTGCGACGTGCACTACATCCCGGACGGCGACACCCCGGTGACCCGGATCTCCGAGCCGCCGAACCACCGGTTCTCCCCGGACGATCCGACCGAGCGGACCGTGCTGTGCTTCGAGATCCCCTGTGCCATAGGGGACGATCTGTGGGCCGCGGAGGAGGACCAGCTCGCGAGCCTGGTCCAGGAAACCGTGCGCCGCCTCGGCCTGCCCCCGCTGAACCTGGAGTGGGTGCAGGTCAAGCGGATGCGCCAGGTGTACCCGATCTACCACAAGGGCTATCGCGAGGCGCTGGCCGACCTGGAGGGCTGGGTCGAGTCGCTGCCGCACGTGACCACCTTCGGCCGGCTCGGCCTGTTCACGCCGGACAACACGCACCACGCGCTGATGATGGGCTACGAAGCCGCCGACGCGCTGGGCGCCGGCCAGTGGGATCAGCGGATGTGGGCGCAGGCCCGGGACCGGTTCACGCAGCACGTCGTCGAGAGCTGATTCAGTACGTGTGAGGCGGATCACGTCGTATCCGTGTCACAACGCGGTGTGAGGCATCACAGGCTTCTCGCCTCGGCATACTGTCGGCGGCCTCCTCTAGCCTGGACTCCAATCTGAGAATGAGTCCGAGCCTGAGGGGGCTGACGAGGCATGGCTGATCATGAGGAAACGGGCGTGGCGCGCCCGCGCTGCCGCTGCTGATCACCGGCATCGGCATGGGGCTGGTGGTGGCCCCGATCTTCGACCTGATCCTCACCGACGTGCCGACCCGCGACGCGGGTTCGGCCTCCGGCCTGCTGAACACCAGCCAGCAGCTCGGCCAGGCCTTCGGTATAGCGCTGACCGCGCTGGTCTTCTTCAACATGATGGGGACCAACGCCACGAAGGCGGTCGACGACATGTTGCCGGCGATCACCCACCAGCTGGTGGCCGCCGGAGTGCCGGCGCCGCAGGCCGACCAGGTCTACGCCTCGTTCAAGCAGTGCGCGGTGGACCGGGCCAAGGAGAAGGACCCGAGCGGCCTGCCGGCGTCCTGCCCGAACCCGGCACACCCGGACCCGCACCAGTCGCCGGCGGTGGGACAGATTCTGGCGAGCCAGGGCGTCAAGGCCGGCCAGCAGACCATGATCAACGGCTACGAGAGGACCTTGTGGTTCGTCGCCGGTGGACAGTTCCTTGTCTTCCTGCTGATGTTCTTCCTGCCGAAGAACGTGCGCGCCAAGGACCCGAACGGCACCTCAGGGGACGTTGAGGGTGCCGGGAGCGGGGCCGGCGAACCTGTGTTCGCCCACTGACAATCCCCAGCTCAAGAGCTTACTGCTGCCCCCGCGGGCGTCCGGATTTCGTCGGATGTTCACCGGGGGTTCGCCTTGGTCCACCAGACTCCAGACCATGGCGCGACAGTTCCGCCCGGAGCGGGTGGAGTACGACGTTCTCACCGCGCATCCCGATCCCGCCGAGGCCGCCGTCGGCGGGACTCTATGGGCCACCGCCGCGGTGGACGCCGTCGATCCCGCTCCGCTGAACGGTCTGGAGGCCCTGAAGGACTACGTGCTGGCGATGGTCCCGCGGCTGCGGGACTTCGCCGAGCATGTGATCGCGCCGAGCGGCGAGGCGCACTCCCCGGCGCTGCGCTACGGCGCGTACCACAGCGTGCGCGCGATGATCCGGGACAAGTCCGGCCTGGCGCTGGCCGAGGTGCACGCCGACGGCCGCGCGCTGCTGCCCGGGGAACTGGACGCCGAACTGCGCGGCCGGATCACCGGCCTGGTCAACGTCGGCCTGCCGATGGTCACCCGCGCGGTGGATCAGGGTGCTTACGAGAACGCGCTGGAATCGCTGATGAAGGCGCGCGGCGTGCTGAACGCGATGTTGCAGGCGGTACTGAACATGGCCGTGTCCGGCCCGGAGCCGCTGTCCCGGGAACAGTTGGCGGCCGCGCTGCGGGTCCAGCCCGCCGATCTGGACGGCTGGTACGCCGGCCGCACCCCGTAGGGCCGCACCCGAACACAACTGCTACATCCTGTCGTAGGCTGTCTTCCGGTCCGCGCGTCGTCTAGGGGGCAACGGCGGGCGAGCCGGTTGTCAAGCCCCAGCGCTGCCGCTTTGCCCTGCGTTCACCGTTTGTTTGCTCGCACCGCCGGACGCCCCGCGTATCCTCCGGCGCATCGCATTTCTTTTCCGGAGGGGAACCGATTTGTCCGGCCTCAACTATCTCGAAGCCTGCACCATCGGGCTGGTCCAAGGCGTCACCGAACTGTTCCCCATCTCCAGCCTCGGCCACTCGATCCTGCTGCCGGCCTTCATCGGCGGCCATTGGAAGAGCGATCTGGACATGACCGCCAAGGACTCGCCGTACCTGGCGTTCCTGGTGCTGGCGCACGTCGGCACCGCGCTGGCGCTGGTGGCGTTCTTCTGGCGGGACTGGGTGCGCATCATCGGGGCCCTGTTCAGCTCGATCCGGCACCGCAGCGTGGAGGGCCCGGACGAGCGGCTGGCCTGGCTGCTGGTGGTCGGCACCATCCCGGTCGGCCTGGTGGGCATCGTGCTGGACAAGGCGCTGCGGACCCACCTGGGCAAACCGGTGCCGGCCGCGGTCTTCCTGCTCGTCAACGGCTTCGTCATCTTCCTGGCCGACTACATGCTCAAGAGCTCCTCCAAGGGCCGGCACGCCGACGACGGCAACGTCCCGCCGGGTCGCGGCGAGCCCCCGGAGATCGCCGCCGACCGCCGACTGGCCCGGCTGGGCTGGAAGTCCGCGGCCGGCATCGGCGGCGCGCAGGCCTTCGCCCTGCTGCCGGGCATCAGCCGCTCCGGCATCACGATGGTCGCGGGCCTGGCCCGCGGGCTGAAGACCGAGGACGCCGCCCGCTTCGCGTTCCTGCTCGCCACCCCGGTGATCCTGGCCGCCGGTGTGTACAAGGCCCCTGAGCTGGCCAAACCGGTGAACCACTCGATCCTCGGGCCGGCCATCGCCGGGGCCGTGCTGGCCGCGGTCGGCGCCTACATATCGGTGCGGTTCCTGACCAGGTACTTCGAGAACCGCGACCTGAAGCCGTTCGGCATCTACTGCGTCCTGGCCGGGGCGTTCTCGCTGGTCTGGTTCTCGATCCACCACTGAGCCCCGCAGCGCCCCGCCGAAGCACTCCGGGCCGCCGCCCGCCTGAGCGGGACGGCGGCCCGAAGGCTTTCCGCGCAGAGCCGGTCAGCGGTATTCGGTCAGCCGCGGCCGCAGCCCCAGCACGGTGAGCCCGATCAGCAGCGCCGCGAGGAGGTAGGGCAGCCAGGTCCAGACCCCCATCCGGTTCTTCGCGGCCGGCATCGCGGTCTGGAAGTGCGACTCGTTGATGGCGGTGACGGCCCCGAGCGCCGTGCTGTAGGCGTTGAACGTCTGGTCTGAGGAACCCGGGGTGTCCGCGTTGGTGTCGAAGTCGATCGCCTGCCTCAGGCCCGCCGACGAGTTCAGCGGCATTGCGCGGAGCTGTGCGTCGTCCTGGATGTAGGTGTCGTAGGCGTTGAACGCGGCCAGGGCCGCCTCGGCCTCGCCCGGGAAGGTGATGTTGTGGAATTCCTCGCCGAAGCTGCTGTTGGCGTCCAACGCGGTCTGGTCGAGGTTGTCCGGGGTCCGCGCGGCGGCCTCGTCCTTCAGCGCGGCGGCGTAGGTCGTGAGGCCGGCCGCGTCCGGTTGGCCGGCCACGGCCTGCTCGCCGGCCAGGAACGAGATCGTGAACTGGTCGGCCTGGCTGGGCTCCTTGTGCACGAGCAGCCAGCGGCTCTCGTCGGAGTTGATCCCGGCGCTGAGCGCGTTGGCCTCGCCGAGGGCCAGCACCGAATCGAAGGCGTTGGCCTTGGCGGTGTGGAAGTCCTGGGAGGTGTTGAGCGTGCCGGCCGTGCCGCCGAGCATGACGATCAGGGCGACCACGGTCGCGCCGATCAGCGCCGGGCTCAGCACCCGGTGGAAGCGCCGGACGAGGAACACCTGGATCGCCACCAGGGCGGCGACCAGGAGTGCGCCGAAGATCAGGAATTCGGCGACGAGGGTGCTCAGCGAACTGGTGACCGAGCTCGCGGAGGTGTTGATGGCCTCCTTGCTGGTCTGCTCCAAGGACTTGGCGGCCGCCATCAGCCCGCTCTCGCCGTCGGCGCCGAACAGGATGCCGTTGTCGCGCGTGTAGTCGGCCAGGATCGAATCCGGGGCCTGGCCGGCGGCGTCGCCGCCGATCCGCTCGTCGTCGGCCAGCGTGCGGGTGGCCTGCTCCTGGTACTGACCGAAGGTGTCGGTCACGTCGTGCAGCTGGTTGAAGGCGCTGGTGTTCCCGGCCAGGGCGACGGTCGCGGACTCCAGGTCCGCGTTGGCGTCCTGCCGGTCCTGGTCGTACAGCGCCTCGCTCTTGGCGCGCGGCACGTGCACGCCCGGGTCGCCGTTCACCAGTAGTGCGTTGACCAGCTGCGCGTCCATGTCCTGGAGCTTGAACAGGAAGTCGTTGGTGGCCTGCACGCTGGGGGCGTCCGTGCTCCCCACCGAGCTGATCTTGGACCGCGCCCCCGACGCGGAGTTCGTCAGCACGACCGCGGCGAGGACCGCGACCACCCCGAGGACGGCGGCAGCCGCCCGCAGGATGTTCGGCGTGGTCCGGCGAGGTGCGTGCGGAACGTAGGTGAGATGATCGCTGGAATTGGTTCCGTTTGCGGCCGCCCGGTGCGATGTACTGCGGTTGGGCGCCTGAGTAAGAGTCCCCGACACGATCTGAACATAGGACTGGATGGTGTGTGTGAGGACCCTGTGACCACTGTTGCAAACGGAATGCAAACACTTCGGGGGCGGACGGCGTTTGCCCGGGTGGGCTCGGTCTTGGATGATCGTGCGGTTGTGCTGGCTCAGTAGTAGAAGATGAGAGGTCGCGGGGTGTCACCTCAGCAGGACGGTTCGGCGCACGTCAAGGAGCGCGAGATCGCGGTCGAGCAACAGGCCGTGGACGCCGCGTACGCCCGGCTGGCCCAGATGCGCGAACAGGCCGCGCACCGGGTGCGCGAGAGCTACAAGCTGGCGCAGGGCGGTACCTACTCGGCGCTGGTCGACCGGGACGTCCAGGTGATGGAGGCGGCCATCTGGGAGCGGTCCCTGGAGAACGCCTACAACGAGCTGGTCTTCGGCCGCCTGGACCTCAAGCCCGACCTGCCCGGCGGTGAGCTGGAGACCTACCGCATCGGCCGGCTCGGGGTGCGCACCGAGGAGCTGGAGCCGCTGGTCGTGGACTGGCGCGCGCCGGCCGCCGCGGCCTTCTACCAGGCCGCGCCGGAGGACCCCAGGGGCGTGGTGCGCCGCCGGGTGCTGCACTGCCGCGGCGACCAGGTCCTGGACATCGAGGACGACCTGCTGGACCCGGACGCCGCCCCCGACGGCCTGCCGGTGGTCGGCGACGGCGCGTTCATCGCGGCGCTGGCCCGCACCCGCACCGGCCACATGCGGGACATCGTCGCGACCATCCAGCGCGAGCAGGACGTGGTGATCCGCTCGCCCGCCGATGTCAGCGTGGTCGTCACCGGCGGCCCGGGCACCGGCAAGACCGCGGTGGCGCTGCACCGGGTGGCCTGGCTGATGTTCCAGCACCGCCGCCGGTTCGGCTCGCGCGGAGTGCTGGTGGTCGGGCCGAACCGGCGCTTCACCGAGTACATCGAGCGGGTGCTGCCCTCCCTCGGCGAGGGCGGCGCGGCGCTGCGCTCGCTGGGCGACGTGGTGAACGGCCTGGCGGCCACCCGGCACGAGGACGCCGCGCGGGCCAAGCTGAAGGGCTCGCCGCGGATGGTGCGGATCCTGCGCAAGGCGGCGAACGACGCGCCGTGGGGCGCCCCGAAGGACGTGCGGCTGGTCTACCAGGGCACGTTCTTCACCCTGGACGCCCCGCAGCTGGCCGGGCTGCGCGAGCGGATGCTGCGCGGCGGCAGCCGGCGGCCGAACGCGGTGCGGGCCGACGTCATCCGTTCCCTGCAGGACGCGGCCTGGACCGCCTACCAGGACGCCAAGCGCGCCGCCGGCGACGCCTCGCCCTACGACGAGTACCCGGACCAGGTCGAGGACGACCGCCGCACCTTCCTGTCCGAGCTGCGCTCGCAGCGCCAGTTCGGAGACTTCGTGACCGCCTGGTGGCCGCAGCGCACCCCGCTGGAGGTGCTGCGCTCGCTCGGCGACCCGGCGTACCTGGCCGAGGTCTCGCGCGGGGTGCTCAGCGCCGCCGACACCACCCTGTTGGCCGAATCCTGGCGCGCGGTGGGGGAGGAGGGCGCCGGCCTGTCCTACTCCGACGTGGCGCTGCTGGACGAACTGGACTCGCTGCTCGGCGAGGGGCCCCGGACCGCCCGCGCGGCCGCGGCGGCGAACCCCTACGTGGTCGACGGCGTGAACCTGCTGACCGGCGAGGAGACCGACGACGGCTCGGATCCGGAGGCCGGCGGTTTCCGCGAGCTGTCGACGTTCGGCGAACGCGCGGCGCAGCGTGGCGGCTACGAAGAGGAGCCCGACCCCGAGGAATTCGGGCACATCGTGGTCGACGAGGCCCAGGACCTGTCGCCGATGCAGTGGCGGATGCTGGCCCGGCGCGGCCGGCACGCGACCTGGACCGTGGTCGCCGACGCGGCGCAGAGCTCGTGGGAGGACCTGGAGGAGGCACGGCGCTCGATGGACCTGGCGCTGGGCACCTCGCGGGAACGCCGGCAGTACGAGCTGACCACCAACTACCGGAACCCGGTCGAGATCGCCGACTACGCCGCGACGCTGCTGCACCGGTTCCTGCCGGACGCGCCGCTGCCGCGGGCCGTCCGTTCGACCGGACGGCCGCCGGAATTCGTGGTCGCCGACGAGGCCGACCTGGCCGCCGCGGCCGGGGCCGCCGCCCGCCGGTTGGCCGCCGAGGTGGAGGGCACAGTCGGAGTGATCGTCCCGATGACCAGGCTGGGGAGGTTCGCCGTGACCGACGTGCCGGACCGGGTGCAGGTCCTGGGCTCGCTGGAGTCGAAGGGGCTGGAGTTCGACGCCGTGGTGCTGGTCGACCCGGACCTGATCGCCGCGGAGTCGCCGATGGGCCCGCGCACGCACTATGTGACCGCCACTCGCGCTACTCAGTTGCTGGTCACAGTTTCCCCCACCCGTCTCCCACCGCCGCCCGTTGAGGAGACGCTACGCGTCGCAGATTTGATTATGGGTGGAACCGCGGCCGGGGGGTCGAACGTCATCGAAGTGGGTGGAAGCGGGGACTGAGGGACGGAGTACCAACCATGAGCGACGACACGTCGGACATATCCGAGGGCGACACATCAGGCATAGCCGGGGGCGAGGCCTCCGGCACCGCCTGGATTCCGAGGCACGCTCAGGGCCGGTCGCCGGCCGGGACCGACGGAAGCAAGACGCGACGGCGGGTCAAGCGGACGCTGATGGTGATCTCCGGGATGCTGGTGCTGGTCGTCGGCGGCACCGTGGCCTACGCCGGGTACTGGTACTACCGCATCGACCACAACATCAAGGGCGCGCCGCTGCATGGTGCGGCGCCGGACCAGCTGGCCAGCGCCGGTATCGTCCAGCCGACCCCGGACCCCTACGGCGACGTCCCGATCAACATCCTGCTCATCGGCACCGACGCCCGGCTGCCCGGCCAGGATGCCAGCCTCGGCGGCTACACCGACCCCTCGGGCCGCTCCGACGTGGAGATGCTGGTCCACGTCTCGGCCGACCGCAGCAACGCGACCGTCGTCTCCCTGCCCCGCGACACCATGGTCCCGATCCCGGCGTGTGTGGACGCCAAGGGCAACAACTATCCGGCGCAGAGCGTCGCCATGATCAACTCGGCCCTGGCCGCCGGCCCGGGCTGCCAGGTGGACACCGTCGAGGAGTTCACCCACGTCAAGATCGACCACTTCATGATGGTCGACTTCTCCGGCGTGGTGGCCCTGACCGACGCGGTCGGCGGCGTCCCGGTCTGCGTCACCAAGGCGGTCAACGACCCCGACTCGCACCTGAACCTCCCGGCGGGCACCTCGGTCATCCAGGGCGACACGGCGCTGGAGTTCCTGCGCACCCGCGAGGGCTTCAGCGACGGCTCGGACCTCTACCGCACCCAGGCCCAGCACCAGTACCTGTCGGCCCTGATCCGCAAGATGAAGTCCCAGGCGACGTTCGACAACCCGCTCCAGGCCACGCACCTGATGGACATCGCCTCCAAGTCGCTGACCGTCGACGACGGCATAGCCAGCGTCAGCAAGCTCCTGGACCTGGCCAACACCCTCAAGAAGGTGCCGACCCAGAACATCACCTTCCTGACCATGCCGACCGTCGCCTACCAGCCGGACCCCAACCGCGTGGCCCCGGACACCGCCCTGGACAACCAGATCTTCTCGCTGATCGCCCACGACCAGTCGGTCACCGGCCCCACCACCACGAGCTCCGCCAGCGGCGCGACCCCCACCACCCCGTCGCCCACGCCGTCGGCGACCTCCAGCACCCTGAGCCCCGGCGCGGTCCAGGACCCGATCGTGGTCGAGAACGGCACCAGCAACGACGGCCGCTCCCGCCAACTCGCCGCGACCCTGCAAGCCGACGGCTTCAAGAAGGCGACCGGCGTCAGCTACAGCGACGTGGCGACAACGCAGGTCTTCTACAGCACCCCGGAAGCCAAGGCAGGCGCCGAGTCGGTCGCCGCGGCACTCCAACTCCCGGCGACCGCGGTCCAGTCCGGCGGCGACGGCAGCGCCCCGATCGTGGTGCGCGTCGGTGCGGACTTCGCCAGCGGCGATGTGTTCAGCCCGGGGTCGAGCTCTACAGCGAGCGGGAGTGGCAGCGGCAGCGGGACGAGTTCGAGCTCGTCGCAGCCGAGCGCGCTGCCGTCCGCGGCGTTGTCCAGCGCGGCGGGCGAGAACGCCGCCGACACGAACCTGTGCGTCACGGCGGCGGGGTCGTAGCGGGTAGTGCGGTGGCCGGATTGGTTCACCGGGTTGGTGGTGTGGTCACCTGTTGGACGAGAGTCGGGTGCGGAGGTCGCCGGTCGTGTACGGGGTTTAAAGGCGTTGTTGAGAAATCGGCAGATTTCGGC
>NZ_JAAFZA010000275.1 GCF_015356865.1 Catenulispora pinisilvae | reverse complement strand
GCGGAATTCGCCGCGGTCCGCAGTCTGGTGCGCCCAGACCAGATCGTCTCCGCCGTCGCCCGCAACGAGGCCAGGTCGTACGGGACCACGCTGGGCGGCCGACCGTTGGGCGGGCTGCTGTTCGGCCCCGCCGCGCACCCGGGTAGCTTCCGATAACGGACCAAATCACGCCGCCCGCCGCCCTTGCCGGAAGGACCCCGCCATGACCACAGCGATCCGCAGCCAAGTGATCCCGGTCTCCGACCTGGAAGCCGCGAAGGCCGTCTACACCGCGCTGCTCGGCGCCCCGCACACCGACCAGCCGTACTACGTCGGCTACAACGTCGGCGGGTTCGAGGTGGCGCTGGCGCCGGGGGATGTGCAGGGCGGGCCGGTGGCCTACGTCGATGTGGACGACCTGGACGGGACGCGCGAGACGCTGCTCGCGGCCGGCGCCACCGAGCGGACCGCGCCGCAGCAGGTGGCGCCGGGGGCGCGGGTGTGTGTGCTGCTCGACAAGGACGGGAACGCGATCGGGCTGCGCGGGAAGTAGCGCGCGGGACGTGGCGGACGGGATGTCGGGCGCGCGGCGGCCGGCTCAGGCATGAAGAACTGCTCGCCGCCGCCTGCGCACAGACCCCCGCACCTTCCTACGCTTACCGCCATGCGCATCGGATTCGCACCGCACCGCCTCTGGCCCACCGACCCCGCCGACCTCACCGGCGTGCTGGACACCGCCCGCCGCGTCGAACGCCTGGGCTTCGACCACGTCATCGTCGGCGACCATCTGCTGGCCGGCGACCTCGGCCTGTCCCCGGATCCCCTGGTCCTGCTGTCCGCGATCGCGGGCGCCACCTCCCGCATCCGGCTGGCCACCAGCATCCTGATCGCCCCGCTCTACCAGCCGATCGTCGTCGCCCACCAGGCCGCGACCCTGGACGCGCTCAGCGGCGGCCGCTTCGTCCTGGGCATCGGCACCGGTTGGGACCAGGCCGAGTTCGACGCGGTCGGCGTCCCCTTCAACGAGCGCGGCAAGCGCACCGACGCGGGCCTGGCCACCCTGCGCGCGCTGTGGCGCGGCGAATCAGACGTCTTGCTCGGCATGCCGCCCCGCACCCCGGACGGCCCGCCGATCTGGGTCGGCGGCGGCAGCGATGCCGCGCTTCGTAGGGCACTGCGATTCGGCGCGGCCTGGCACGGCTCCGGCGACCCCGAGGCCGTCACCGCCACCCGCGCCCGTCTGGCCCGACTCGCCGAGGGCACCGACCGCGACCCGGACACCCTGGACGTGACCATCGTCAGCATGCTGCTCCCGCCCGGCTTCGAGCTGTCCGGCAAGTCCCCGGGCCCGCTGCTCGGCGGCGACCGGCCGAGCAAGGAGAGCATCGCCGACGAGCTCGGGCGCCTGGCGCAGGCCGGGGTCAGCGCCTGCTCGATGTGGGCGCCGGTGGATGCGGCCGCGTTGCCGGACGTGCTGGAGTGGGCGGCGGCCGAACTGATGTGATCCGGTGCCGGGCGCCGTGATAGCTTCGGCGACGCCGTGCACCGTGCCGACCTGAGGAGGTGAGTCCGATCAACGCTATGACAGGTCGGAGCTCCCTCCCGCGCATGGCCTAGGGAGCGCCCGCACAAGGCTCCCAACAGGTGGGAAACGCTATGCGCTTCACCTCTCAGACGTCGTCCGACGGCGTCACCGAACAACCCTTCATCCTTGACGAGGTTCCCGGCCTCGACGACGTCCCCGGCGTTCTGTGGACGCCGGAAGGCGCCACCGGCCCGCGCCCGCTGATCCTGCTCGGGCACGGTGGCGGCCGGCACAAGCAGGCCCCTGAGATCGTCGCCCGGGCCCGGCGCTTCGTGACCGAAGGCGGCTTCGCGGTCGTCGTGGCCGACGCGCCCGGCCACGGCGACCGGCCCGTCCACGAGCGCTACAACCGGCTCGCCACCGAGAACCAGGCACGCATCGCGGCGGGGGAGCGCCCGGCCGCGCTGATGGCCGAGTTCCATGTGCTCGTCGCGCAGCAGACCGTGCCGGAGTGGCGCGCCGTGCTGGACGCGGTCCAGCGCCATCTCGGCCCGGCCCCGGTCGGCTACTGGGGCGTGTCGCTGGGCTGCGGTCTCGGCGTGCCGTTCGTCGCCGCCGAGCCCCGGGTACGCGCGGCCGTGCTCGGCTTGGGCGGGGCGCACGCCAACGCGGACGAGGCCGCGCGGATCGACGTGCCGGTGCAGTTCCTGGTGCAGTGGGACGACGAGCGCGTGCCGCGCGATCAGAGCCTGGCGTTGTTCGACGCCCTCGGCTCGGCGGAGAAGACCCTGCACGCCCACTCCGGCGGACATGGGGACTTGCCGCAGTTCGAGACGGACGACGCAGTGCTCTTCTTCACCAAGCATCTGAGCGCAACTGAGCGCTACTGAGCGCATCTGAGCCTGCGCGGCGACTGTGGCGAAGCTCACCCAGCTCCCGCCCGCCCGCTGTACGAAACAGTTTCGTTTCGCCGCCGCACCGTGCTACTGTACGAAACAGTTTCGTACACCTCGCAGTTCGTGCACTTCGCGGAAAGGAGCGGCCATGGAAGCCGGGCCCAAGCTCGATCCAGAGCGGGAGCAGGCCATCCTCAGCGCGACGTTGGACTTGCTGGCCGAGACCGGCTACGAGGCGCTGCGGCTGGACGCCGTCGCGTCCCGGGCCAAGGCCAGCAAGGCGACCCTCTACCGGCACTGGCCCGGCAAGGCCGAGCTGGTGGTGGACGCCATCCAGTGCTACGAGCAGGCCGATCTGGCCAAGAACACCGACACCGGATCCCTGCGCGGCGACCTGCTCGCCACGCTGACCGGGATCCGCGACCTGCTGACCGGGGATCTCGGCCAGCTCATGGCCGGGCTGTTGGCCGCGCTGCAGAAGGACGCGGACCTGGCCGCCGCCGTGCGGTCCTCGATGGTCGAGGACAAGCAGCAGATCAACCGGCAGATGCTGGACCGGGCGATCGCCCGGGGCGAGCTGCCGGCCGACACCGACCCGAACGTCGTCCCCGAGGTCGCCCCGGCGGTCCTGTTCATGCGGATCTTCGTCAACGGCGAGTCCGTCGACGACGACTTCCTGGCGCATCTCACCGACGACATCCTCATTCCTCTGATGGTCCGCAGCCACTAGCCGACTAGCCGACCAGGTACTAGCCACTAGGCACGCCGGACCAGCCGCGGGCGGACTCCGGACTTCACCGACGAAGTCCGGACCGTCCTCAAAGAAACGCCATAGCAACCCATAGCAACCAGTAACAACCCATAGCAACACAGGCTCGCGCGACTCGAGGGGGCCGCGCGTCGATCGAGTGCTGCCGGAAACGGCCGCCCGTCGAAAGCGAGAAGAAGCGCATGTCAACCACCACAGAAAGCTTGTCGCCGGCCGGTGCCGGTGCGGGCGCCGACGTAGAAGGCTCGGCGCTCAATCCGCGCCGCTGGTGGGCCCTGGTAGTGATCGCCGTGGCCCAGCTGATGATCGTGCTGGACGGCACCATCGTGAACATCGCGCTGCCGACCATGCAGCGCGCCCTGCACATCTCCGACGTGAACAAGCAGTGGGTGATCACCGCCTACGCCCTGGCCTTCGGCTCCATGCTGCTGCTCGGCGGCCGGGTCGCCGACTACACCGGCCGCAAGCGGGCCTTCATCATCGGTCTGATCGGCTTCGCCGGGGCCTCCGCGCTCGGTGGCGCCGCGACCACCCAGGCCATGCTCTACGGCGCCCGCGCCCTGCAAGGCGCGTTCGGCGCGCTGATGGCCCCGGCCGCCCTGTCGCTGCTGACCGTCACCTTCACCGAGGAGAAGGAACGCGCCCGGGCGTTCGGCGTCTACGGCGCCATCGCCGGCGGTGGCACCGCGATCGGCCTGATCATGGGCGGGGTGCTCACCGAGTACGCCTCGTGGCGCTGGACGCTGCTGGTGAACGTGCCGATCGCGGCGATCGCCGCGTTCTTCGCCACCCGGGAGCTGACCGAGAGCAAGGCCGAGGGCAACACCAAGTACGACATCCCCGGCGCGCTGACCTCCATGGCCGGCCTGGCCGCGCTGGTCTACGGCTTCAACAAGGCCAACACCGACGGCTGGAGCTCCTCCACCACCCTGGGGCTGCTCGGCGTCGGCGTGCTGCTGCTGATCGCGTTCCTGGTCATCGAGGTGCGCACCACGCACCCGCTCCTGCCGATGCGCGTCATCCTGGACCGCAACCGCGGCGGCTCGTTCCTCAGCTCCCTGCTGATGGGCGTGGGCATGTTCGGCGTCTTCATCTTCCTGACCTACTACATGCAGCAGATCATGGGGTACTCGGCGCTGAAGTCCGGCTTCGCGTTCCTGCCCTTCACCTTCGGCGTGATCGCCGGCGCGGGCGTCGCGACCCGGTTCCTGCCCCGCATCGGCCCGCGGATGCTGATGGTCGTCGGGTTCGGGCTGGCCACCGTCGGCATGATCCTGTTCACCCAGATCGGCGTCGGCACCTCCTACACCACCCACGTGGTGCCGCCGGAACTGGTGATGGCCTTCGGCATCGGACTGTTCTTCGTGCCGCTGTCCTCCACCTCGCTGATCGGCGTCGCCGACCACGACGCGGGCGTGGCCTCGGCGCTGGTGAACACCACGCAGCAGATCGGCGGCGCGCTGGGCACGGCGATGCTGGTGACGTTCGCGACCACCGCGACGACCAACTACTTCACCTCGCACGCCGCGCACGCCACGAACCAGGCGGCGCTCACGGCGCACGCCGCGGTGCACGGCTACGTGACGGCGTTCATCTGGAGCGCGGTCATCCTCGGGGCGGCCACGCTGGTGGTCGCGGTGCTGGTCAAGGCGCGCAAGGACGACCTGCCGGCCGGCGGCGCGGTGCACATGGGCTGAGCTGGTTCGGGGCTGGTGCCCTGAGCTGGTTCTCGGCTGATCCGGCTCGATCTTGAGCCGGGCCCGCCGAGCCTGGCTGAGCCTTTCGGTCGGCTGACGGCCCGGGTCCGAGCGGGATTTCCCGCCCGGACCCGGGCCATTTCCGTGCGTCTCGGTCTTGCGTCTCGGTCTTGGGCCTTGGTCTTGGGTCTTGGTCTTGGGCCTCGGTCTTGGGTCTCGGTCTTGGGCCTCGCTACTCCGGCTGCGGGTCCTCTTCCTCCATCCGCACGAACTCGAAGACCGCGGCCTGCCCGGTGCCGATCGTCATGTGCTCATCGGCGTAGCGCCACAGCCCCACCCCGCCCTCGCACGGCACCCTCATCTCCGGCACCGCGTCGGTCGTGGTCACGACGCGGTTGTCCGTGCGCACCCCGCGTGGCTCGGGGCCGCCCTGCAAGTAGACGACGTACACCATCGCGATCACCGCCTCGCCTCCAGCAGACCACGCCCGGCCGCACTGTGCACCCCGGTCCGCGCGCTGTTCCCCGAGCGGCCATCTGGCGGTCCGCCTCCGCCGGCTGACGGCCGAGCCATAGTCGAGCCGCTGTCGAGCCACGGCCGCGCCACCACCGCGGCCTCACCCGGTTTCCCGGGGTCCGAACCATAGACTTGATATCAGAACTCTCATTCAGTGGTTCGTCATACCGGTCGGGCCCGTGGCCGGAGAGAAACAGGTGGAACTTGCGCGTTTCCCGAATGTGCGGTGGCCTGATCGGTCTGGGTCTCAGTCTCAGCCTCAGCCTCGGCCTGGTCCTGATCTCCGGCGGCCCGGCCCAGGCCGTCGCGCGCCCCGCCGACGGCGGCGCGCACCGGTCGCCGCACACCCTCGGCCTGTCCTACGCCACGGCGCCGGCCTCGACGATCCTGTGCGCCAAGGTCGCGGCCAAGGCCGGCTACTCCTTCAACCAGACGGTCAGCACCTCGCTGGGCCAGGAGCCGCAGATCATCGTCGCGATCTCGGTCGCCATGGCGGAGTCCAGCTGCGACCCGGGCGCGACGAACCACAACTCGGGCGGCTCGCAGGATCGCGGACTGTGGCAGATGAACAGCCTCTACCACTCGGAGGTCTCCAACTCCTGCGCCTTCCAGATCCAGTGCAACGCCGACGCCGCGTGGAACGTCTCCGACCACGGCACCGATTGGACGCCCTGGAGCACCTTCACCAACGGTGCCTGGAAGAAGTACCTCGGGGATGCCCAGGCCGCGATCTCCGGCGGGTTCAGCTTCCAGTTGGCCAGCGCCGCGGGCGGCACCTGCCTGGCCGCCGACCGCGGTGACCACGCGAACGGCGCGCCGGTCTGGCAGTGGGCGTGCGACAGCGGCGACCGTTACCAGCAGTGGACGGTCGTCTCCAACGTCGGCGCGCTGCCGATCCTGCGCAATGTCGGCGCGGGCACGTGCCTGTACTGGGGCGGGACGAAAGCCGGCAACGCGCAGCCGATCGTCCAGTGGACCTGCGAGGCCTCCGACGGCAGCCAGCAGTTCCGGTTCCTCGGCAGCGGCCGGATGAACACCGACGGCCAGGCCCAGGCGCTGGTGCGGAGCAACCACGCGGGGACGTGCGTGGACGCCGACGGGACGGATCACGCCAACGGTGCGCCGATTCGGCAGTGGACGTGCAGCGGGAGCGACGGGTTCCAGATGTGGAACTGAGGTGAGCCGCTGGAACGGAGCCTTTGCTACTTGCGGCGCCGAGGCTTAGCGGTTTGGCGGCGGCCGGAGGCTGCCTTGCCGCTGCCGCCAGACCGCGACTTGGCGCCACTATTGCCGCTGCCGCTGTTGCCGCCGCCGCTCTTGCTGCTCCCGCCCCCACCCCCGCCTTTGCTCGCCTCAGCGGCGCGCTTCGGCTTTGCGGCCGCCTGCGCGGCCTGCGCCGCACGCCCCCGCGAGCTGTTCACCGTCCGCCCCCGCACGATCCCGATGAACTCCTCCACCAGGTCACTGGTCTCACCCGCCCACGACAGCGCGATCTGCGACTGCGGCGCGTCCGTCACCGTCCGGTACGTCAGATCCTTGCGATGGTGCAGCCGCGCCAGCGACTGCGGCACCAACAACACCCCGATCCCGGCGGCGACCAGCTCGATCGCGTCGGCCGTGGTCTCCGGGCGGGAGACGGCCGAGTGGCCGGGCAGGCTGTCCCACTCCAGGCAGTCGTCCAGCGGGTGTAGCACGATGTACTCGCCGAGCTCCCCGACCGAGACCTCCTCGGCGGCCGTCACCTCGTGGTCCTTCGGCACCACGACCACCGTGGTCTCGGCGTAGAGCGGGATGGCGTTGAGCACATCTCGATCCACCGGCAGCCGGACCAGCCCGGCGTCCGCCTCCCCGCCGGTCAGCGTCTCGTGCGCGGCCGCCACTGGCACCGCCACCAGCTCCAGCGGGACCTCGGGCAGCCGCTCGGCCCAGGTGCGCACCCACTTGGCGGGGGTCACGCCGGGGACGTAGGCGAGGCGGAAGGTCGGGGATGGGAGCGATTGCGTGCCTGTCACCTGGTCAGGGTATCCGGCTGGAACAGGTGCCCACGGGCTTCGGCGGCCGGCCGTACCCGCGCGGCTCGGTAGGGTTGGGCCCATGACGTCGCAGAAGTCCCCCCAGACGATGAAGCCCGCGACCGCGGCGAAGAAGCTGGGTGTATACCTCCAGGCCACCCCCGCCGAGTTCCAGGAGGGGGTCGTCTCCCGGGACGAGCTCGACGCGCTCCAGGCCGACCCGCCGCAGTGGCTGCGTGACCTGCGGCGGGACGGACCGCACCCGCGTCCCGTGGTGGCCACGAAGCTCGGCGTCTCCATCTCCGGACTGGCGCGCGGCGGCGTTGACGAGGCGCTGACCACGGCGCAGATCGAGGAGCTGAAGGCCGACCAGCCGGAATGGCTGCGGACCGAGCGGGCCATCCAGGCCGAAGTACGGCGCGAAGCGGTTCGGGTGAAGGACAAGCAGGCCAAGGACGAGAGGGCGGCAGTGGCGAAGGCCGTGGCGGCAGCGGCGGCGCCTAAGCGTGCGAATGGCCGGACCGGCGGGACGCGGCGGGGGCGCTGAGAGCTTCTTCACCTCCGCCTTCACTTTCACCTTCAGTTTGTCCCCAGCACCCTGATTCACCCACCAAGCCGCACGCGCTCCCGATGGAGCGCGTGCGGCTTTCGCATGCTCAGCGCGTGCTCAGCCCATGCCCAGCCCGTGCTTTATCCGTGAACTGTCGCGCCGATCGCCGGACTCCCCCTAGACAACAGGAACTGCCGAGAGTAGAAAACAATCCACATCTCTCCGCGAATCAAAGCTAGGGATCATGTGGTTTCAGTGCCACCCGATCGCCGTTACTCCCGTGCACCCCACACGCCCGAGAGGACTTCCATGCCGCGTCCCGACCGCTCCGTCAGCCGCCGCACCGCCCTGCGCGCCGGCGTCGGCGCCACCGCCGCCGCCGGGCTAGGGCTTCTGCCCCAGCTCGCCGCGCCCGCCTCCGCTTCCGCTGCCCCGCCCGCCGCCGCCCCCGGCGCCGACCTGTCGTTCGTCATCGACTGCGCCGACTGGGGCGCCCGTCCGCCGTCGTCGCCGGTGCTGATGCAGGTCGGGACCACGCGCAAGATCATCGTGCACCACATGGAGTTCCCGAACGTCACGGACTACTCCCGGGCCCAGGCTATCCGGCTGGCCCAGCAGTGCCAGAACCTGCATATGGACAAAAACGGCTGGATCGACACCGGTCAGCACTTCACAGTCAGCCGCGGCGGCTACGTCCTGGAAGGCCGGCACCGCAGCCTGGAGGCCCTTACCGCCGGCACGGAGCAGGTCCAGGGCGCGCACTGCATCGGCGAGAACTCGCAGGGCATCGGCATCGAGAACGAGGGCACCTACTTCACCGAGACCCCGCCCGAGGTCCAGTTCCAGTCGCTGACCCACCTGTGCATCGCCATCTGCCGGCAGTACGGCCTCACCGCGAACCACATCTTCGGGCACTGGGACTACAACGACACCGACTGCCCCGGCCGCGCCTTCTACCGCGAGTTCCCGACCCTGCGCCGCAGCGTCGCGCAGTGCCTGGACCAGACCGACTTCCCGGACCGCACCTGGCCCGACGTCTATGACGGCAACGCGGGCCCGGTGGTGCGCGTCGTGCAGTGGCTGCTGATGAACCAGGGCTACGCCGTGACCACCACGAACGGCTTCGACGCGGCCACCGTCGCGGCGATCCAGGACCTGCAGGGCAAGCTCGGCGTCATCGTGGCCTCCGACGGCACGGTCACCGACCCCACCTGGGAGGCGCTGGGCGTGCCGCTGCGGCAGGGGGACAGCGGGAACGCGGTCCAGGCGTTGCAGTCGATCCTGGTGAACAAGGGCTACACGCTCACCCAGAGCGGCGACTTCGACCACGACACGCACAAGGCGGTGCAGGACATGCAGCGTCTGCACTGGCTGGAGCCGACCGGCAAGGTCGACACCGACACGTGGTGCGCGACGGTCGGTGGGATCGTCGCGGACGAGTTCGCGTAGGCGCGCTGCTTCGCACAACGGTCGGGGGGCTGACGGCGGAGGGGTGTAGCCGGTGATCAGCTCGGATTGAGTTCTTTTTGTTTTGCCTGTTTGGTCCGTGAACCGTTCCCTTTATTCCCCTAGGACTCGTTCTCATCGTCTTCCCACAGCGCGGGTTGGGTTTCTGCGGCCCGCGCTGTGGGGGTTCCGACCTTGCGGAAGTTGGGTTCCTCGTTGGCTTCCGCTTCCGCTCCGGTTCCGGCCGGTGCCTTGGGCCGCACCAGCCCATACGCCTTCGCGTATTCGCGCACTGCGGACGTGATCCGGTCCTGATACCAAGACGGTGCGTAGGCACCGTCCCGGTAGAGCGCGCGGTAGCGGGGGACTAGGCGCGGATAGGTCGCCTGGAGCCACTCGTAGTACCACTCCCGTGCGCCGGTCCGTAGGTGCAACACGATCGGTGTGACAGACCGTGCCCCGGCATCGGCGATCGCCGCGACCGTCGCCCGCAGTTGCTCGGGGGAGTCGGTGAGGAACGGCAGGACCGGCGCCATCAGCACCGAGCAGCCCAGGCCGGAGTCGGCGAGCGTGCGGACCGCGTCGAGACGGCGCGCGGGGCTGGGCGTCCCGGGCTCCACGGTCCGCCACACGCTCTCATCCAGCGACCCGATGGACATCGCCAACTGCACCGGCACGTCCCGCGCGGCCGCCTCCAGCAAGGGGAGGTCACGCAACATCAGCGTCCCCTTGGTCAGGATGGAGAACGGCGTCCCCGACCCGGCCAGCGCCTCGATGATCCCCGGCATCAGCCGATAGCGGCCTTCGGCCCGCTGATAGCAGTCGACGTTCGTCCCCATCGCCACCGACTCCCGCCGCCACGACGGCCGCGCCAACTCCCGTCGCAGCACCTCGGGGGCGTTCACTTTGACGACGATGCGCGTGTCGAAGTCGAGCCCGGCGTCGAAGTCCAGGTACGTGTGCGTCTGCCGGGCGAAGCAGTAGACGCACCGGTGTCCGCACCCGCGATAGGGGTTGATGGTCCAGCCGAACATCGGCGAGGAGCCAGGGACCTTGTTCAGTACCGACTTCGCGCGGACCTCGTAGAACGTGGCGCCCCGGAAGCCCGGCGTGTCGAAGGTCCGGACGACGGTCTCGGACGCCGCGAACAGCCCTGGTTGGGTGGGGTTCGAGGCGTTCGCGTTCGCCGCGTCGGTGTTTCCGCTGATCAGCTGGCCGGACCATCTCATGGCGATCACTATAGAACGAATGTTCGATCGTGACGAGGTCTCGCGACGACGGTCACTCTCGTGGTGCCGAACAGCGGTGTTCTTGCGCCAAAAGCGGTAGGAAAGAACACGTCCGAGAACACGTCCCGAGCCATCGCCCAGCCGAGGGACCCACGAGGTCATGGAACAGCCCCCGGACCACTCCGTGCACTGGCAGCCGGCCTTCCCCGTGGACGCCCGGCTGACCCTGGGCGGCCTGCGCCACGGACAGCGCGACCCCACGCACCGGGTCGAGCCGGACGGGACCATCTGGCGCACCGCGCGCACCGCCACCGGCCTGGTCACCTACCGCATCCGTCAGCAGCGCCTGGACGATCTGCTCATCGACGCCTGGGGACCCGGCGCCGCCGAACTGGCCGACGGCATCCGCGACGAACTCGGCGCCCGCGACCATCCCGAGCAGTTCCACCCCGAGCAGCCGCTGCTGCGCCGGGCCCAACGCCGCCTGGTCGGCCTGCGTGTCCCGGGCACCGGGCGGCTGTTCGAGGCGATCGTCCCGGCGATCATCGAGCAGCGCGTGGTGGGCGTGGACGCCTTCGCGGGCTGGACCCGCCTGGTCAAGGCGATCGGCGAGCGGGCACCGGGGCCGACCCCGGCCGGAATGCGCGTGCCCCCGTCGCCGCAAGCGTGGGCAACGCTTCCGAGCTGGGACTGGCGCCAAGCCGGCATCGACTCGCAGCGCTCACGCACCATCGTGCAGACCGCGCGCCACGCCGACCGCCTGGACCAGACCGCCGCCGACCCGCAAGCCGCCTACCGCCTCATGGCGACCCTGCCCGGCATCGGCACCTGGACCGCCGCCCAAGTCGGCCACCGCGCCCTCGGCGACGCCGACGCCCTCCCGCTCGGCGACTACCACCTCGGCCGCACCACCGGCATCGCGCTGCTCGGCCGCCCGCTCGCCGATGACGAGGTCGAAGCCTTCTACGAGCAGTGGCGCCCGCATCGCTACCGCGTGATCAGGCTGCTGGAACTCACACCTGGCGTGGCACCGCGCCGGGCTCCTCGCGCGCCTAGGAACCGGCCGCTGCGGTGAGAGCACGTTGCTTGGGATTGACCGCTGACCGTGCTCAGAGTGCGGCCCGGCTGCGAACCTAGCCACCCGCTACCCTTGTCGACCATGCCCAGTCCCCTGATCGTCCTGCGCGGTCCCTCCGGATCCGGCAAGAGCCGCACCGCCACCGCACTGCGCGAGCGCTACGGACGAGGACTGGCAATCGTCCGGCAGGATGTCGTGCGTCGCGAAATCCTCCGCGAGCGCGACCTGGCCGGCGCGGTGAACATCGAGCTCGTCGACTCCATGGCGCGGCACATCCTGGCGCAGGGCGTGCCATGCGTCGTGGAGGGCATCATGCACACCGAGCGGTACGGCGCCATGCTCGACGCGCTACTCGCCGACCATGCCGGCGCCGCGTATTCGTACTACTTCGACATCCCCTTCGACGTGACCGTCGAGCGCCACTTCACCAAGCCGAACCACGGCGACTGGAGCGTCGAGGACATGCGCGGGTGGTATGCCGCGGATGATGTGCTGGCTGGCGGGACCGATCGCGTCATCGGGCCGGAGAGCACGGAGCGGGACACCGTCGAGCGCATCCTTGCCGAGACCGGGCTGCTTGACGCCGCACGTCCTTTGCAGCCGAGCCTGAGCGATTAGCAAGGCCGGCCGCTGCCGTCTACTGCCCGGTCGCCTGCCCCCGCGCCGCCGTCAGGTGCGCGAACACGACCACGTTCCCCATGTACTGATAGTCCCGCTTGTCGAAGCCCGCCCCGCAGGTGATGACCCGCAGCTCGGCGCGCGCCGAGTCGTCGTAGACCTTGTCGCTCGGAAAGGCGCGGGCGTCATATGCCTCGACCGCGTCCACCGTGAACACGGCTGTCGCGCCGTCCGTGCGGTCGACGTCCACCTCCGCGCCGGGCTTCAGGGCGCCGAGGCTGTAGAAGACCGCGGGGCCCTGGTTGTTGTCGACGTGGCCGGCGATGACGGCGGTGCCGATCTCGCCGGGGGTCGCGCCGTTGCCGTACCAGCCCGCGAGGTTGCGGTTCTGTTCTGGCGGGGCGGTGAGTTGGCCTGAGGAGCTGAGGGAGAGGGGGGTCAGCGGCGCGTTGACGTTGATCGACGGGATGCGGACCCGGGTCGGGGT
>NZ_JAAFZA010000274.1 GCF_015356865.1 Catenulispora pinisilvae | reverse complement strand
CGGATCGGGTGGGGCGGCGGGCGACGTTGTTGGGGGCGTTGGTCGCCTCGGCGGTGACGTTGGTGGCGCTCGGGTCGGTGCACTCGGTGGCGCTGATCGCGGTGCTGGCGTTCTTGGCGGGGCTGGCCAACAATGCGACGCGGCCGGCGACTGGGGCGATCATTGCGGACGTCGTGCCGTCGGCTGATCGGGGCCGGGCTTATGGGCTCAACTATTGGGCGATCAATCTGGGGTTTTCCGTCGCGATGCTGTCCGCCGGGGCGGTTGCCTCGCACGGGTACAGCCTGCTCTTCATGGGCGATGCCGCGGCGAACCTGGGATGCGCCGTGGTCGTCTTCTTCACAGTGCCGGAGACGCGGCCGGTCTCGAGTATCGGTTCTACTGGTCCCGGTGCTGCCAATGGCGGATCCGGTGTTGGCGCGGATTCGGAGGAGCGCGGGGGCCGCCTTACTGACGTGCTGCGGGACCGGATCTTCCTGGGGTTCTTGGGCGCGGTTCTGGTCGGTGCCGTCATCTATTCGCAGGCGCAGACTGTGCAGCCGATCATGATGGGTGAGGCGGGCCTCGGGCCTGGGGCGTACGGGGCGATCGCGGCGCTGAACGGGATCTTGATCGGGGTCCTGCAACTCCCGTTGACGACCTGGCTGCGCCGCTACACCCACGGCCCGGTGCTGGCCGTCTCGTCGTTGGTGACCGGCGCCGGATTCGCGGTGCCGCTGCTGGTCTCGGCGGTGGGGCATCCGATGGGTGTCTACGCGGCGTCGGTGGTGGTGTGGACGCTCGCGGAGATCGGGACCACGCCGCCGCAGATGGCGCTGGGTGCCGATCTGGCGCCGGCGCACTTGCGCGGACGGTATCAGGGCATGTCGACGCTGGTGTGGAGCATCGCGGGCATCATCGGACCGCTGGTCGGCGGGTGGGCGTTGAGCACGCTCGGCTCCTCGGTCGTGCTGTGGGCCAGCCTGGTGCTCGGCGCAGCCGGGGTGCCGGCGTGGCTGGTGATCGGTCGGCGCTCGGCCGGGCGGGTGGCCGCGCTGCGGGCCGCAGAGGCGCACTTGGAGCTCTCGCTGTCCCGTGCGCTGGCGGATGCTGTGCCCGTGCCTGGGCTCGTAGTGCACGATTTGTCCGAGGCGCCGGAGCCCGTGTGACAGTGAGGGCATGGATCCATGAGCCCTGATATTCCAAGCGGGGCTGCGTTAGGCTCGCCGACACATGGGGCGGTGGAGCCGACGCGCTCCGCCCGGGCAAGATGGGAGCTTCCAGAACTGACGATGCACGCTGCCGTCAGGACTCGATCATGAACTCGGAAGACCACCTGGCTGATGACCCCGGAGGCCGGCCGCCCGAAACGGTTGGCCCGTCCGCATCCGATCCGGCGGCGCCCGATGCCGAGCCGGGGCCCGACGATCTCGCCGATATATCCGCCGCCCAGCCGCCTGCCGAGGCGGAGCGGTCCGACGAACGCCGACGCAATCCGCTGCGACGGCTCGCCGCCTGGTATCGGCGGCAGCCACGATGGCGACGCCGGACGCTGTCGTCAGTGGTGGCTTTGTGCGCCATGCTGGCGACACTGTTGGTCGCCACCGGTGCCGCGCTGTACGCGGAAGGAGCCGGTACGCCCTCGGCGGCCGCGCGCAGCACCGGTGAAGACGCCCTGTGGCTGGGCCACGCCTGGGTCGGCTGGCCGCCCGGCACGGGCAACGCGGCGAAGACCGACGCCGACTTCCAGGCGCTGGCCGCCCTCGTTCGCTCTTCAGGTATCAAGGATCTGTTCGTGCACGACGGGCCCTTCGAGATGGACGGCTCACTGAACCCGGCCAAGAGCCCGAACGCCGAGTGGTTCATAGACGCCGTCCACCGGGAGCTTCCCGGCGTGCGGGTCCAGGCCTGGCTCGGCCAGGTCGTCGGCGGGGACGCCCTGCACCTGGACGACGCCGCCGCCCGGGGCCGCGTGGTCGCCGGGGTGAGTGCCGCGCTGGACCGCGGCTTCGACGGCGTCCACTTCGACTTCGAGCCGGTGCCGGACGGCGACCCCGGCTACCTGGACGTGCTGGCCGCGGCCCACACCGTCACCATGGCCCACCACGCCCTGCTGTCGGCGTCGGTGCCGCAGGTGGAACCGCTGCCCGGCTTCCGGCTCCCCGGCAACTTCCTGGCCGGGCATTCGAAGTGGTGGTCCCAGGACTACCTGCGGCAGGTCGCTGTGCACTGCGACCAGGTGGCGCTCATGGCCTACGACACCTCGCTGCCGACGGCGTGGGCCTACCGGGGCTACGTCGCCCGGGAGACGCAAGTGGCTCTGAGCGTCGTGCCGCAGAACGTCGAGCTGCTGATCGGGGTCCCGGCCTTCCACACCGACGATCCCGGCCACTGGGCCCGGGCCGAGACCATGCCCGCCGCCCTGGACGGAGTACGCCTGGCGCTCGGTGCGCACCCGCCGTCCCGTCGGTTCGGCGTCGCCCTGTACGTCGACTTCGCGGCGACCCCCGCCGACTGGGCGGCCTACCGCACCGACTGGCTCAGTCCGGCCCGGGCGGGGTGACCAGCGTTCGGGCGTCGGCGTAGCGCGTGCTCGGGTCCAGCGGCAGCGGTTCGCCGCTGCTGGCCTCGGAACAGCAGAACGCGAACATGCCGGCGGCGTCGATCGGTGCGGTCTGGCCGCCGGACAGACGCCAGCCGCGGACCACGTAGCCGGGTGTCCCGGTGCCGACGTCCGGCTCCAAGAGCCGACGCGAGCGCAGGATGACGGTCGCTTCGGCGCCCGTGACGTGGGCCAGCGCGAAGAGCTCGCAGAGCTCGCGCTCGGCACCGGACGCGGGCAGCCGGACCGCCGGGACCTCGGTGGCGATGTCCATCCTGAGGTCTTCGCCCGCGGTGACCGCGCCGGACGCGGTGGGAACCGAGCAGTTCAGCCGGTGTGCTCCGGAGCCGATCGTCAGGACGAGGCCTATGAAGACGGACTCGGCGTGTTCACGGGCCCGGACGACGGCAAGCTGCGGATCATCGGTGTTCCGGGCCGCGGCCCAGATCCGGACGTCGAGGTCGTCGACCCGCTCGGTGAGGTCGGCGAGGGAGGTGCGGGGCTGAGGCAGGTTGCTGATGGTGGACATGGGATCCCCTCCTGGAATGATTCGAACTTTCGTGCTTGATTCCACTGTAATCGGACATCAGTGTCTATGGGAGGTTTCTGTCATTCTGTTACGAGAAAATGTGCTGGTGTTCGGGTTCTGTGGTGACAGTCGTCAGCTCTTGGCTCGAAACGAGCGCCACATTGCGAGGTCGTAGGCCGCGGCCAGGGCGGCGCCGACCAGCAACGGACCGCCGAGGGCCACGGATGAGCCGGTGAGCAGCAGGGTCGCTGCGAGCGGGCTGACCGAGACGGCGACGCCACGCGCTGCCGTCGTCAGCGAGGCCGCGGCGGTCCGATGCTCAGGGCCGACCAGGGCCGCGGTGAACGCCTGGCGAGCCGGCACATCGATCTTCGAAAGGGCCTGACGCGCGAGCAGCAGCACGACCGCGTCGCCGAGATCGGGCGCCAAGGGGATGCAGGCCAGGAAGATATTGGAGGCCAGGTGCGGCACGAGCATGGCGGGAAGCAGGCCGTGCCGGCTGACGATGAGCGGTGCCGCGAGTTGGGCGGCCGCGGGCAGCAGGTTCGCCGCGAAGAAGATGAGGCCGAGGTCGGTGGCGGTGGCGCCGTATCGGTGATGGAACCACCAGGCGAGGATCGCTTGTACCGCGAGCCCGCCGGCGAAGGCGTCGACCGCGAACAGGCACGCCAGGCGGCGGACCGGGCCCGGTAATCGAGTCGGGGTATGAGCTGCGAGCGCCTCGGGATCGACCGACGGCAGGGCGGCGTTTGTCGGCGATCCTGCTGGCGGGCCCGCCGAAGGCTCTGCCGCGGCCGACAACCGCAGAAACAAGAACCCGGTCGTGAAGGCGATGATCGAGTAGAGCGCGAACGCGGCGTCCCCGGCCAGCGAGGTCGGCAATGCGCCCAAGGCGGCAGCGGCGAGACCGCCTACGGCGCCAGCGGCCTGCGCCGTCACGTTGTACCGCGTGAAGATCGCCGTATGCTGGCGGGCCGGCGTGCGTTGCGCGAGAATCGCCTGCTCAACGCCCGAAAACGGCGTGTTGTCGTTGGTCGACGGCGACACCGTTCCGATGAAGGCCGCGATCAGCAGCACCGGATAGGACCTGGTAACCGCGAAAGCGAGGCCCGCGATCCCCATCAGACAAGCGCTGACCAGCAGCGACGTCCGGCGCCCGAAGCAGTCTGCGTATTTGCCCATCGCGATCGTCGCCAGCACGCACCCGGCCGCCGCCACCGCGAGTATCAGGCCAAGGCGAGTGCCGCTGATACCCGCGTTCTCGAGCATCCCCATGAGCAGCACGCTGGTACAGCCGTAGCCGAAGGTCCGCAGCGCGCGGGCAGCGATGATCAGGGAACTGTCATCGCGGGCCGGAACTCGCACGGGTATAGGGCGTATCAGCCCACGAAGAGCATGTGTATGCCACATGGAGGGTCCCCCCTTTCAGGACCCTCCGATGATGACAGAAAACGGATATTAGGGTGAAAAGGTCGTTACCCGTTCGGCCTAGTAGGACTTCGGCAGCCCCAGCGTGTGCTGCGCGATGAAGTTCAGGATCATCTCCCGGCTCACCGGCGCGATCCGGGTCACCCGGGTCGCCGCGAGCAGCGGGGCCAGCCCGTATTCGGTCGCCAGGCCGTTGCCGCCGTGTGTCTGGATCGCCTGGTCGACGGCCTCGACCGCGGCGTCGGCGGCGGCGAACTTGGCCATGTTCGCCGCCTCGCCGGCGCCGAAGTCATCGCCGCTGTCGTAGAGCCAGGCCGCCTTCTGCGTCATCACCTTGGCCAGCTCGACGTGGATCGCCGCCTGGGCGAGCGGATGCGCCACGCCCTGGTGGGTGCCGATGGGGCGGTCGCGCCAGACCGTCCGGGTCTTCGCATACTCGGCGGCCCGGTCCAGCGCGTACTTCGCGGTGCCGACCGCGAACGCCGCCGCCATGATCCGCTCCGGGTTCAGGCCCGCGAACAGCTGGAGCAGCCCGGCGTCCTCGTCGCCGATCAGGGCGTCGGCCGGGAGCCGCACATCGTCGAAGAAGAGCTGGAACTGCTTCTCCGGGCCGGCGATCTCCATCTCGATCATGGTCTTGGTGAAGCCCGGAGCGTCGGTGGGGACCACCATGAGCGCCGGCTTCAGGTTGCCGGTGGCGGCGTCCTTGGTGCGGGCCACCACCAGTACCGCGTCGGACTCATCGACACCGGAGATGAACACCTTCTGGCCGGTCAGGACCCATTCGTCACCGTCGCGGCGGACCGTGGTGGTGATGTTGTGCGAGTTGGAGCCGGCGTCCGGCTCGGTGATGCCGAAGGCCATCTTGAACGAGCCGTCGGCGATCCCGGGGAGCCACTTCTGCTTCTGCGCCTCGGTGCCGAAGCGGCTGATGATGGTGCCGCAGATGGCCGGGGACACCACGATCAGCAGCAGCGGACAGCCGGCGCGGGCAAGCTCCTCGCCGACCGCGGCCAGGTCGGCGATGCCGCCGCCTCCGCCGCCGTGCTCCTCCGGCAGGCTCACGCCGAGGTAACCGGCCCGGCCCACCTCGTCCCACAGCTCGGTCGACTTCAGGCCGGCCTTGGCCTGCCGCCGTACGTAGTCCGGTCCGTACCGCTTGGCCAGGTCGCGCACCGCCTGGCGGAGCGCCACGCGCTCCTCGGGCTCCACGAAGCTCATATCCGCCAGCCTGCCAGGCCGGGAATGCAAAAACAATCCTGCCTGTTTGTTTTTTCGCCGACAGCGGAGCCTAGGTTTCCAGGGGCGCGCGGGGGTACCGGCGCGGCGCGATGGCCGACGTGACGGTCGTGCTGGCAGAGCTGTCAGGAGTCTGAGGGATCGGGGGTGGCCTCGCTGTCCGGTGAGGGCACCGCGTCGTCCTTGAACAGCGGCTCGGCGTCGGACTCGGCGGTCGGCTTGGTCAGCGGACCCGCGATCGCCTCGGCGTCCAGCACGGCGGTCAGGGGCGGGAGCGCTTCATCGGCCTCGATCGCCACATGCTCCTTGTCGGACTCCACCTCGCTCTGCGGAGCCCCCGTGACCGTGTCCACCACCTTATGAACCGCCTTCACCGCGCTAGTCGGCGACCCGCCAGCGCTCTCCAGGAAACGGAGCAGTTCGACCGGGAACGGCAGGACGAGCGTCGAGTTCTTCTCCGCCGCGACCTCGACGATCGTCTGCAAAAGCCGCAGCTGTAGTGCTGACGGAGTCTCCGCCATGATGCGCGCGGCATCAGCCAGCTTGCCCGAGGCCTGGTACTCGCCGTCGGCGGTGATGATGCGGGCCCGGCGCTCGCGGTCGGCCTCGGCCTGGCGGGCCATCGACCGCTTCATCGACTCCGGCAGCGCCACGTCCTTGATCTCGACCCGGTCGATCTCCACGCCCCAGCCGGTCGCCGGGGTCTCCAGCATCAGTTCCATACCCTGGTTCAGCGGCTCGCGGTTGGAGAGCAGGTCGTCCAAGAGGCTCTTGCCGATGATGGAACGCAGCGAGGTCTGCGCGACCAGCGACACCGCGTATTTGTAGTCCTGTACGTAGATGAGCGCGCGGGCCGGATCGATGACCCGGAAGTAGACGACGGCGTCCACCCGCACCGTGACGTTGTCCCGGGTGATGCCCTCCTGCGCCGGCACCGGCATGGTCACGACCTGCATGTTGACCGTGCGCAGCCGGTCCACGCCGGGGATGATCCGGGTCAGGCCCGGTTGTCGGATGCTGTCCAGCGCCCGGCCGAAGCGGAACACGATGCCCCGCTCGTATTGCTTCACGGTGCGCAGCGAGGCACCGAAGCCTGCTGCTCCCGCCGCCAGAGCGGCGACGATGGCGCTCACGATCGCAGTGATCATGGCGGGTCCTTCCCAGAAAGGACGCGATGGCGGTGCCCCGCCGACCGGCGTCGCACCCTGATCGATCAGTATACGAACTTCTTCGCTAACCGGGACCCTCCCGGCATGGTCGCCGACGGTTCAGCGGTATTCGGCGAGCCGCCGCCACACCCCGGCCACCGCCAGCGCGATGACCGCGCCGAACACCACCGCGGGCACCGCCGCCCAGCCCGACGCGCCGGACTGGGCGTCGGACATCGTGGCCTGGAAAGCACCCAGCTGCGTGTCCGCGGCCTGGCCGAGGTGGGTGTCGAGGGCGTAGAAGTCCTGGCCCAGCTGGCCGCCGGCGATGCCGGTCGCCTCGGTGAGCGCCGATCCCACGTCGCCGCCGTCGACCTCACTCTTGATTTTACCCGCGTCGTGTTGGACAGCCGTCCAATCAGACCCGGCGCGCTGGGAAAGCGCCTGGTCGGTGCCGTTCAGACCAGTGTGGAGCAGTCCCGGGGTGCCGCCGGTGCCGTTCAGAGCGGTCAGGTCGGCGGCGTAGCCCTGGTCGTAGCCGAAGTTCGGCGCGACGGTGTAGCGCACGATGGAGCCGACCGCGTCGTAGGAGACGGCACGCGCGTGCTGGATGCCCAGGTAGGGCGTCATGTGCTGGTTGACGGCGTTCTGCACGCGGTCGGTCTGCTGGGAGGTCATTCCCAGGCCGGCGATCAGGAAGGCGACGGTGGCGACCGTGGCGACGGCCAGGAACGGGTTCAGGGTTCGGCGGAAGCGTACGGACATCGCCAATTGTAGGAAGAGCAGGACTGCGAGCAGCGCCAGGGTGGTGACCAGGACCAGGACTGTGTCGACGGACCAGGAATCGTTCTCGCTCTTCGCCGACGCTGCCAGTTGCTTCGCGTAGGAGTCCCGGATCTGCGCGGCGACCGGTAGGAGGTCGAAGTGCATGACGTCCGTGGCGCGGCTGTAATAGGCGAGGGCGGCGGGGTCGGGGTGCCCTTTACTGGCGTCTGTAGAGAGTTGGTCGACGGAGAGGGCTGTGGTCGACAGGTCGTGGTAGAGCGTGACCTTGTCCAGCATGGTCTGGAACTGTCCCTGGACTGCTTGGTCCGAGGTGCCGCCTATAGCCTGGCGCAGGTCCGTGTCGACCTCCGTGACCCGACTGTTGAGCGTCACCTGTGCGTCACCTTGCGCGGTGTCCAGGTCGCTGTCCCCGATGGTCAGCATCTCGCGCGCGGTCTGCGAATCCAGGTCGCTGAGCGCGAAGTACAGGTCCGAGGCTGACTGCGCGAGTGGCGCGGTCTCCTTCCCCACCCGGTTCACACCGTGTTGGGTGTCCGCTATCGCCACCGTCCCCGTGGTCAGAGCCGCCGCCGCGAGTACCACTATGGCGCTGGTCCACAGTCGCAGCCTGGTCGGTGTCCTGCGTTCAGTTGTCCTCCCCACGGGACCACCGTAGGGAGCGCCTGTGAACGGATGGCGACGTCAGGTAGAACGTTGATTCAACAGGCCGATGGGAGGGTGCCCGGGACGCGCCCAGGGGTGTTTAGGGGGTGCTTAGGGCGGGCTCACTACGTAGCCGCTACCGCTGTCGCGCGAAGTACCTGCGGCGGTCGGTAAAGTTTCCTCCTGATCGGCCCAGTCAGTTGACCCCCTTTGAAGGAGCGCCCCGTGTCCGACTTCGCAGTGACGATCGCCAACGGCCCCAGTCGGGACGAGCGGACGGTCACGGTCGGTACGACGCTGGCGGACCTGTTCGCCGGTGACCGCTCGGTCGTCGCCGCCCGCCTGACCGACGCCGCGGGGACCCGCCTGGTCGACCTGGCCAGCCTGGCCAAGGCCGGTGACCTGGTCGAACCGGTGGCCGCCGACTCCGAGGACGGCCGGGCGATCATCCGCCACTCCACCGCGCACGTGCTGGCCCAGGCCGTGCAGCAGGCGTTCCCGGAGGCCAAGCTCGGCATCGGCCCGCCGATCCGCAACGGCTTCTACTACGACTTCGACGTGGACCGGCCGTTCACCCCGGAGGACCTCAAGGCCCTCGAGAGCCGGATGCAGGCGATCATCAAGCAGGGGCAGCTGTTCTCCCGCCGCCCGGTCACCGACGAGGCCGCCCGGGAGGAGCTGGCGAGCGAGCCCTACAAACTGGAGCTCATCGGGCTCAAGGGCAAGGCGTCCTCGGACGACGCCGGCGAGGGTGTGGACGTCGAGGTCGGCGCCGGCGAGCTGACCATCTACGACAACCTGAACGCCAAGACCGGGGATCTGTGCTGGAAGGACCTGTGCCGCGGTCCGCACGTACCCAACACCCGGTTCATCCCGGCCTTCAAGCTGATGCGCTCTGCGGCCGCCTATTGGCGCGGTAGCGAGAAGAACCCCCAGTTGCAGCGCATTTACGGAACGGCTTGGGAGAGCCGGGACGCACTCAAGGCGCACCTGGAGTTCCTGGCCGAGGCCGAGAAGCGGGACCACCGCAAGATCGGTGCGGAGCTGGACCTGTTCTCGTTCCCGGACGAACTCGGTAGCGGTCTGCCGGTGTTCCACCCCAAGGGCGGGACTATCCGTCGGGTCATGGAGGACTACTCCCGGAAGCGCCATGAGGAGGCGGGGTACGAGTTCGTCAACACCCCGCACATCACCAAGGGGCACCTGTACGAGATCTCTGGGCACCTCGACTGGTACAAGGACGGGATGTTCCCTCCCATGGTGCTGGACGAGGGACACGGCAAGCAGGAGTACTACCTGAAGCCGATGAACTGCCCGATGCACAACCTCATCTACCGGGCGCGTGGGAAGTCTTACCGCGACCTTCCGCTGCGGCTCTTCGAGTTCGGCACCGTGTACCGCTATGAGAAGTCCGGCGTGGTGCACGGACTTACCCGGGTCCGTGGACTCACGCAGGACGATGCGCACATCTACTGCTCCCGCGAGCAGATGCGCGACGAACTCGTGAGCTTGTTGCGCTTCGTGTTGGACCTGCTGCGCGACTACGGCCTGAACGACTTCTACCTGGAGCTGTCCACTAAGGACCCGGAGAAGTACGTCGGTACAGACGAGGAATGGGAACTCGCTACAGAGACTCTGCGTGAGGTCGCTGAGGGGGAAGACCTGGAACTGGTCATGGACCCGGGCGGCGCGGCGTTCTACGGTCCGAAGATCTCGGTGCAGGCACGCGACGCCATCGGCCGGACCTGGCAGATGTCGACCATCCAGCTCGACTTCCAGCTGCCGCAGCGGTTCGACCTGGAGTACCAGGCCGCGGACGGTTCGCGGCAGCGGCCGATCATGATCCACCGGGCGCTGTTCGGCTCGATCGAGCGCTTCTTCGGGGTACTGACCGAGCACTACGCCGGGGCGTTCCCGGCCTGGTTGGCGCCGGTGCAGGTGGTCGGGATCCCGATCACGGACGCGCACGTCCCGTATCTGGAGCTGGTGGCGGCCAAGCTGCGCGCGGAGGGGGTCCGGGTGGAGATCGACTCCTCGGACGACCGGATGCAGAAGAAGATCCGGAACGCACAGAAGCAGAAGGTTCCCTACATGTTGCTGGCCGGCGACGACGATGTGGCCAAGGCCGCAGTTTCGTTCCGGTACCGGAGTGGGGAGCAGAACAACGGGGTGCCGGTCGATGACGCCGTCGCCGAGATTGTGAAGGCGGTGCGGGAACGGATCTGAGCGCGGATCCGCGGCGCCGCGTGAGTGCGTCCGGCCGACCGGGACCGACGGGGGCCCCGGTCGGGCGGCCGGGCGCAGACGGGGAACCAGGGGGATGAGCAATGCTGATCACGCATGAGAAGTGGCCGCGTACGGCGGAGGAGGCCGAGGCGGAGCAGGGACGGCTGGCCGGATTGGTGGACGTGTCCACGCCGCTCGGGCCGGTGCGGTACATCGCGGGGCTGGATGTGGCCTATGCGATTGACTCGTCACGGGTCGCGGGGGCGGTCGTGGTGCTCGATGCCGACACGCTCGCGGTCGAGGACATGGCGACGGCGGTGATGGACGTCGAGTTCCCGTATGTGCCGGGGCTATTGGCGTTCCGGGAGATGCCGGCGCTGATCAGCGCGCTGGCCCGGCTGACGGTCGAGCCGGATGTGTTGGTCGCCGACGGGTATGGGATCGCGCATCCGCGGCGGTTCGGATTGGCGTGTCACCTCGGGGTGCTGGCTGGTAAGCCGGCTATGGGAGTGGCCAAGACGGCGTTCGTGGGGCGCTCTGCAGAGCCCGGGATTCAGCGGGGAGAGGCTGCTGACCTAGTGCACGATGGCCAGGTGGTCGGTGCTGTGTTGCGGACGCAGTTGTCGACGAAGCCGGTGTACGTCTCGCCGGGGCACCTGATTACGGTCGGGGACGCCACTCGGTTGGCTTTGCGGCTGGCGGCTAAGTATCGGTTGCCGGAGACCACGCGGTTCGCTGACCAGCTGTCGCGGCGGGCGTTGGCTGCCGCTTAGTCTACTTTCTTCTCTTTTCCAGTCGCGGTTTCAGGCTGGTCGACCGGTGCTTCGGCGTCGGCGGCCAGCTTTTTCAGGATGCGGACGAACAGGTCGGCCTCGATCGGCGTGAGGTCGGCCAGGAACGTCTTCTCCGTCTCCTGATGGCGGCGCTCGCCTTCGGCGAGGGTGTTCTTGCCGTGCGCGGTGAGCTCGACGATGTTCTTGCGGCGGTCGTCGGGGCTGCGGCGGCGCTCCACCAGGCCTTTGGCCTCGAGCTCGTCGACCAGGGCGACCATCGTGGTGCGGTCGACGCCGAGCTCGTTGGCCGCGTCGAGCTGGGACAGCGGCTCGGCGGCGTCGAGGACGACCAGCACGGCGAGCTGGCGCCCGTTGATGCCCAGCGACTCCAGGGCGCGGGCGCCGGATTGCGAGAAGTTCAGCTGCGCGTGCTTCAGCAGGTAGCCGAGTCGGGAGGTGAGCAGTTCGGCCATATGGGGCACTCTACCCTCAGACTGATTGTCAGTGGCACTGATGATTTGCTACAGTGACGATATGGAGTTGAAGATCGGCCTCAAGACCAGCCTGATGCACGTGTCCTACGACGACGTCCGCCGGGTGTGGCAGCAGGCTGACGAGATGACGGAGATAGCCGACGCCTGGCTGTGGGACCACATGATGCCGCTGGCCGGCGACCGCGGCGGCCCGGCCCTGGAGGGCTGGACGACGCTCTCCGCCCTGGCCGCGCAGACTTCCCGGCTCCGCATGGGACTGCTGGTGACGAGCAACCGCTTCCGGCGCCCGGCGCTGCTGGGGAAGATGGCGACGACGGTGGACGTGATATCGGACGGCCGCCTGATTATGGGCCTCGGCATCGGCGGCACGGTGCAGTCGCCCGGCGCCGGCGGCGTCCTGGGTGAGAACCCGGGGATCAGGGAGTACGCGGCTTATGGCATACCGCTGATCAGCCCGCGTGAGGGGATAGCGCGACTGGTCGAGACGGTGACGATACTGCGGAGGATGTGGACCGAGGACGAATTCGATTACGAGGGGCCATTCACCACGCTGATCGGCACCCGCAACTCCCCGAAGCCGATACAGCCGACGGGACCGCCACTGCTGATAGGGGCCTGGGGAGACCGCGCACTGCGCGTGGTGGCAGAACACGCAGATATATGGAACATACCGGGGCCGCCGCACAACTCGGTCGAGGCGCTGGCCGAGCGCTCGCGACTGCTGGATCGGTATTGCGAGGAGATCGGGCGGGACCCGGCGGAGGTGGAGCGTTCGGTGCAGCTGATCGTGGCGGACGACGGGGCCGCCGAGGCGCGGGAGTCGATCGCGGCGCTGGCGGGGATCGGGTTCGGGCATGTGGTGGTCGGGGCTCGGCGGCAGTATCAGGCTGATGGGATGAAGTGGATGTTGGAGGAGGTGGTGCGGCCTGCTTGTGAGGTGGGGGTGCGGTGGGGGTG
>NZ_JAAFZA010000273.1 GCF_015356865.1 Catenulispora pinisilvae | reverse complement strand
AAGCAGAGCCGGCGTGGCGGGAGCGGTGAGCGGGGTGGTGGTGCGGCGGCAGGTGGCTGATGCCGGCGGCGTGGGCGGCGGTGAGGTCAGCGCGAAGTGCGGCAATGCCTGCGCGGTGAGCGGGGTGGTGGTGCGGCGGCGCGTGGCTGATGCCGGCGGCGTGGGCGGCTGGCGGCCGGGCGGAGCTCCTGGCGGGCCGGGATCGCGGCTGGCCGCGTGGAGCGTTACCGGGGGCGTTCTGGATCGTTCCCCCGGCAGCGTGGGTGGTGAGTGGATGTGGAGAGGCAGGGCTCGATGAGCGGTTGGGCTTCGGGCCTGCGGCGTGTGGTGGTGCCGGGTGCCGAGGTGGTGGCGGCGGTGGCCGGGGGGCTGGTGATGCCGGTGGCGGCGCGGTTCGTTGATGTGGATCCGTTGGATCGGACGGGGCAGGTCAGTGCGTTGGCGGCGTTGCAGGTGCGGTACACCGTGCTCGGGGTGGTGCTGATCGGGGTGCTGATGTTCTGCCACCGGTGGCGCGGGGGGCGGGCGTATGACGTGGCGAAGCGGGTGGTCTGTGCTGCGCTGGCGGGGCTGGCGTCGGGGTTCTTGGCCGGCGGGATTGTGGTGGCGTTGAAGGGGACTCCGTGGCCCCTGTTCGGCCTGTCCGGGGACACTGGGCGGTTGGTGGAGTGGTCGGCGTCGATCGTGCATGGCCATGGGAACCCGAATCCGACGTATCCGCCGCTGACGCTGCACGCGTTGGCGTGGTGGGCGCAGCTGTTCCACCACGGCGACACCGCGGCGGCGTTCCGCGATATGGAGATCGGTGGGGCCGCTATTACCGGGCCGGCCGCCTATTGTGCGTGGCGGTTCGTGTTGAGTCCGTTGTGGGCGCTGGTGGTGGGGGTGGTGCCGGCGTACTCGATCATCGATCCGTATAAGCCGTATGGCGCTGTTGTGATGATCGTATTGCTGCCGGTGTTCGTGGTCTCGGTGCGGCACACGATGCGGGTCGGGGACATGGCGTGGCGGCGGGTGTTGGTCAGCGCGGTGTTGTTCGGGTTGCTGTATTCGCTGCTGTTCCTGATCTATCCGGGCTCGTCGTTGTGGAGCGCGCCCGGGTTGGTGGCCGCGGTGCTGTTGCTGTTCCCGTGGTCCAAGGTGCGGGTCGGGCGGCTGTTGGCGTTCATCGGGGTGACGGTCGCGGTGTTCGGGCTGCTGTGCGGCTGGTACGTCAAGGACCTGACCGGGCCCGGCAACGTGGATCGCGCCTACGGCTTCGACGCGTACACCGATCCGGCGTTCTTCTCGATGTGGCGGACCGACATGCCCGGGGACGTGGGGCAGTGGCCGCCGCCGGGCGAGTTGGCCGGGCTGGGGCTGTTCAGCGTGCTGACGTTCGCCGGGGTCGGGGTGGCGTTGTGGCTGGGCTGGCAGCGGCCGCTGGCGGTGACGGTGGCGTGCGTGTTCGGCGGCACCTGGCTGTGGCGGATGGAGATCGCGTCGCGGATGTGGGCGACGGGCACGGTGCAGCTGTGGCCGCGTACCGGCAACCAGCTCCTGTACTGCGTCCTGGTGCTCGGCGCCGCGGCGACGGCGTTCGCCGCCACCCGCCTGGCCGGCTGGCCGCCGCTGCCGTCGCGGCTCGGCGCGCATGTCGGGGCGCTGGCCGCGGTGCTGCTGGTGCTGGGGAGCGCGGCGTCGTCGGTGTCGGACTACTGGATGCCCGCGAAGACGAACAGCTACAAGATCCTCGCGTACGTGTCGCAGACCATGCGCAAGCCGGACGGCTCGTGTCCGAAGTACGCGCCGAACCATCAGTGCTCGGCGACCGGGGATCAGTCCTGGATGAACAACTTCGCGGGGCCGCGGAACCACTAAGGGGCGATGAAGCGACTCAGGCGGCCGGCGGTGGATGCCACAATACGTCGCGCCGCCGGACCGCGACCGTCGCGACCAGCACCGCGAGTCCGATCGCGTACACGACCCACCACAGGATCCAGCCGCCCGGCGGGCTCCACTGGATCGGGGTGATGCCGTACTTCCGCCAGCCGCTGTGCGCGTACCGCGTCATCGACCAGTAGAAGGCCCCGAGCCCGGCCAGGCCCAGCACCACGGCCGCCGCGGTGGGGACCCGCCGTTCCAGCGCGCCGGGCAGGTCCGCCCCGACGCGGCGGGCCATCAGCAGCCCGGCGAGCACCGGCAGGCCGAGGACCCAGGCCAGGATGTAGCGGCCCTGCCAGCCGATGCCGAAGCGCTTGGCCTCCAGCACCTGCGCGACCAGCGGGATCGCCACGGTGCCGACGACGAGCGCCGCCACCACCGCCGTCTCCCGGAGCCGGCCGACGCCGAGGGCGCACAGGATGAGCAGGCCGGCGACGGCGTACCAGGCGATCGTGGTGCCCGGCGGCAGCGCCACGTCGAGCCAGCCGAGTTCCCCGACCACCTGCATGATGTAGGTGCCGGAGCTCCAGAAGACCTCGTTGAACACGACCCCGGGGGTCAGTGTCGGGAAGGACAGGTTCGAGGTCGTGAGGGTGTCCGCGTACCGGCTCCACAGGAACGCCGCGACCCCGCCGACCACCAGCACCCCGGCCATGATCTGGACCGCCCGGAACCGGGCCAGCCACGCCAGTTTGCGCGGTCCGGCCACGATCACCAAAGCGACCAGCACGGACGCCACGAAGGCGATCCCCAGGCTCCGGGTGTTCGCCAGCAGTGCCCCGCCGACGGCCAGGCCCACGGCGCGCCGCGTCACCTGGCCCGGTTTCGGGTCGTCGTCGAGCGCCAGCGACATGCCGGAGGCCCAGGCGAGTACGGCGGCGGTGGCCTCCATGCCGTTGGAGTTCACGGTGCCGCTCAGGAACAACGCCATAGGGGTGCCGCTGGCCACGACTCCCAATACCGGCCAGCCGGGACGGCGCCAGCCGGAGGCGATGCCGACGGCCGCCGCGAGCAGCCCCGAGTTGAGGAGTGCGGACGCTAGGCGCATCCCATATAGCGCTCCCACTCCGGGGAGGAACAGGCTGGGAAGCCCTACAGGGAAGTAGTAGGCGGGGTTGTAGTTGCCTGCGGAGGTCTCGACGATCGCCGTGGAGTTGTCGGTCCCGAACTTCTTGCCGCAGGCCGCGGAGACGAGTTGGTTGCGGAAGCAGGCGGACATCGCGTCGAGGGTGTTGTACTTGGCCGGCAGCGGATAGCCGAGCCAGGTCTTCTCGAAGCCGCCGCTGATCTCGTGGCGCGAGGTCGAGTTCACGAACTCGCCCCGGGCGGTCGCGGCCGCCTTGACCATGTGGGAGGGCTCGTCCGGCGAGGTGGACATCGGTGAGGCGAAGGCCCAGCCGGCGGAGACCAGGAAGAAGCCGATCAGGGCCAGGAGCCACGGCCGGTTCAGGGTGCTGACGACGCGCTGGCGTGCTCGGGTGGTGCGGCCCGGTACCTCGGGCAGGATCGGGTCTGGTTCCGGGAGTGGGAGGAGCGGCGGGTCGGACGCTCCGGGTCCGCTCACCGGGCCGGTCCCCTGGTCGGGGTGGCTGAACTGCCGGAACCGGCCGAACGTGCGGAACCGGCCGAGCCTGCGGAACCAACCGGTCCGATCGAGCCCGCGGAGCCCGCGGAGCTCGCAGAATCAGCTGACCCCGGTCCCGAGCCCGCGGAGCTCGCAGAGCCTGCTGACCCCGGCCCTGACCCCGAGCCCGCCGATCCCGAACCAGCGGCACCCGAACCGGCAGCCGAACCGCCGGCGCCGCGCCGAGTCGGCCCGAAAGCGTAGGCGGCCAACGTCCGCACCCCGTTGCGGCTCCCCCGCCGCAACGCCCCCGGCAACAACGTCGCCGCGTGCAGCCGCGACGACAGGTGCAGCCGAGCCGCGCGCGCCGCGTGTCGCCAGCCCAGCCCGTCCATCTTCACGGCCTCGTCGAGGAAGAAGTCCCGCTCCTCGGCGAAGCGGGCGCCGCTGTGGGCCCGCTCGCTGGAGACGCTGACGGCGTGCCGCCGGTACTGGAAGCACACCGTGTCGCTGACCACGATCTGCGCCCCGGCCCGCACCCACTCCAGGGTGAGTGCCAGGTCCTGGACCACCCGCAGGTTCGGGTTGAATCCGACCTCGGTGATGACGTCGGCGCGCCAGCAGATGGCCGGGAAGTACATCCAGTTGCCGCGCAGGAGGCTGACGGCCAGGGATTCGCCGCCGAGCACCAGCGCGCCGCGGAAGCGCGGGGCGTAGACGCGGCGCTTGACCTTGTCGACCCAGGGTTCGACGACCTCGCCGTTCTCGTCGATGACCTCCACGCCGGGCTGCGCGAGGCAGACCCGCGGGTAGTCGCGCATCAGGGCTCGGACGGTGCCGATGTAGTCCGGCAGCAAGCGGTCGTCGCTGCCGATCATGGTGACCAGCGGTTGGGTGACCAGGCTCAGGCATTTCTGGAAGTTGCCGGTGATGCCGAGGTTAGTCTCGTTGCGTTCGTAGGAGATCTTGTCGGGGCCGTGTTCGGCGATCAGGCCGGCGAACCACTCCGGGACGCCGGGTTCGGTGCCGTCGTCGACCACGGTCAGCCGCCAGTGCGGGTCGCGCTGGGCCAGGACGCTGCGCACCGCCTCCTGCATCATGGCGACGTCGCCGTAGTAGGGCATCAGGACGTCGACGACCGCCGAGGCCCGAGCCGAGGACCGGGCATCAGCCGCAGCACTCTGCCGGGTCGGCGCGGGCATGCCGGCCCGGACCCGGGCCCACGCCAGCGCGTCCCGGATGCCCTCGGCGACCGAGTACTGCGGCGCCCAGCCCAGCAGCTGGCGCGCCTTGGCGGTGCCGGTATAGGCGCCGATGACGTCGCCGGGGCGGCGCGGGGCGTCCAGGACCTCCAGGCCGCCGGGCACCACGTCCTGGAAGGCGTCGGCGAGTTCGCGGACCGTGGTGCCGTCTCCGGTGCCGAGGTTGATCACCTCGTAGGGCACCGCGCTGTGCCGGGTCCCCGGGACTGCGTGCCGCGCCACGATCGCGTCGAAGTTGTGCAACGCCGCGACGTGCGCCTCGGCCAGGTCCCACACGTGGATGTAGTCGCGGATCGCGCTGCCGTCGCGGGTCGGCCAGTCCACGCCGGTGATGTGGAACGGCTCGTCGCTCTGGTAGGCGGTGATCATCTTGCCCAGGACGTGCGGCGGCTCCGGGTTCGGGTTCCCGGTGCGGAACTCCGGGTCGGCGCCGATCGGGTTGAAGTAGCGCAGCGCGATGGCCCGCACGTCACCGGCCCGCGCCACGTCCTCCAGCACCCACTCGGTGATCGCCTTGGTGCGCGCGTAGGGGCTCGCCGGGCCGAGCGGCGCGTTCTCGTCGACCTTGCCGGACGACCCGGCGGCGTAGACCGAGGCGGAGGAGGAGAACACCAGCCGGCGGCAGTCGTTGCGGACCAGGCCCTCGATCAGCTCCAGGGTCTTGGTGACGTTCTCCCGGTAGTACCGGATCGGGTTGGCGACCGACTCCGGGACGATGGTCAGCGCGGCGCAGTGCACGGTCGCGGCCAGGTCCGGGTGCTCGGCGAAGACCAGGTCCAGCAGCGCGGCGTCGGCGATGTCGCCCTCGTAGAAGATCCGGCCCTCGGTGAACTCGCGGCGGCCGGTGGACAGGTTGTCCAGGATCACCGGGACCAGGCCGGCGTCCAGACAAGCCGAGGCGACCGTGGAGCCGATGAAGCCGGCGCCGCCGGTGATCAGGACCTTGTCGCCGGCGGTCAGCCCGGTGCGGCCGGTCATGGCCGCGCCTCCCGAACCGGGGTCTCGGCCACTGTCGCCTCGTGAGCCGGAATCTCGTGAGCCGGAACCTCGTGAGCCGGAACCTCCCGCGCCGAAGCCTCCCGCCCCAAAGCCTCCCGAACCACGGGCCGCCCCAGCCGCTTGGCGTTCATCTCGGTCGCGTCCCGCACCGCGATGACCCGGGCCAGCTCGGTGAATCGCGACTCCTGGGTCTTGAGCCGGAAGTAGGTGTTCACCGAGACGAAGACGAAGGCCACGGCCAGCGCGTAGAGCACCAGGTCGGTGCCGCGGCCGACGCCGACCTTGTGGGCCACCGAGTTCACCCAGTTGGGCCGCAGGATCGCCACCACCATCAGGGCGATGAAGATCAGGAACGCCAGCCGCTTCAGGGCCCTGGTCTGCACCGAGTACCAGTTCCGGATGAACAGCAGCAGGAAGACCGCCGCGATCACCAGCAGGATGGCCTGGATGATCATGGCGTCCTCCGCGACCGCAGCGAGAGGTCGAACAGGATGTTGACGCCGTTGATCAGGGACTGGCCCTTGGCCTTGGAGTAGTCGGTGTAGAGCACGGTCACCGGGACCTCGGTGACCTCCAGCCCGGAGCGCGCCAGGTAGTCGACGATCTCCGAGGCGTGCGCCATCCCGTTCATGGTGATCTTGAGCTGGGAGGCCGCGGGGCGGTTCAGGACCCGCAGGCCGTTGTGCGCGTCGGTGAGCTGGAGGTGGCGGGCCGCGGGGCTGACGGCGGCGACGGTCTTCAGCAGCGCGCGCTTGAGCCACGGGACATGCGCGGTGCCGCCCAGGAAGCGGGAGCCCAGGGCCACGTCGGCGCCGCCGTCGCGGACCGCCCGGACCAGCTCGGCGGCGTCCTGGACCCGGTGCTGGCCGTCGGCGTCGAAGGTGACGAAGTACTCCGAGCCGCCCTGGAGCAGCGCGTACTCCAGGCCGGTCTGGAGCGCGGCGCCCTGGCCCAGGTTCACCGGGTGGCTGACCAGGTGCGCGGCCGTGCGGGAGATCTGTTCGGCCGAGTCGTCGCGCGAGCCGTCGTCCACGCACACCACGTTCCGGAACGTCGGCAGCACGCCCGCGACGACGTCGGCGATCACCGAGCCCTCGTTGTAGACGGGGATGACGACCCAGACGTCGTCGAACTCCGAAGTCTCAGCCGAACCGGGAGCCTCCGCTGTCTGCACAGCTCCCAGACTGTGCGGTCATCGCATGATTCGCACCGTGATTAGCCCTAATGGCTTGGTGTCCGCACCCGGGCCAGGACCCGGCGGATCGCGCTGTCGACGGCGTCGGGGTGCTCCAGCGGCAGGACGTGGCCGCCGGCCGGGACGATCTCCAGTCCGGCCTGGCCCGGGTGCTCGGCGGCGGCGTCGATGCCGGCGGCGATCCGTTCGCTGTGGAAGGCCGGGGTGAGCAGGTCGTGGTCGCCGACGATGATCTCCACCGGCACCCGGGCCAGGGCCGGCAGCGCGGTGGACTTGTCGTGCCCGGCGAAGGTCGGGAAGAAGTCGGCGATGACGTCCATCGGGGTGCTGGACAGCATCTCGTCGGTGAAGCGGACCAGCGCCGGCGGCACATCGGAGGCGAAGGCGTAGCGGCGGGTGAGCAGCTGGGCCAGGTCGGTGCCGGCCCGGCGGGTGCGGTCGACCAGGGTGTGGCCGCGGCCGAGCAGCGCCAGCACGCCGGGGGCGGTGCGCTGGAACAGCTGCGCGGCCCGGGCCGGCAGGCCCAGCGTCATCTCGCTCCAGTGCCCCTCGGTCGTGGAGCACAGCACGACGCCGCGCACCCGCGCGTGCTCGTCGCCCTCCGGGCCGTCGAACAGCTCGGGGTGCTCGGCGGCCAGGGCCAGGATCGCCATCCCGCCCATGGAGTGCCCGACCAGGATCACGTCGCCGTCCGGGCACACCGCTTCCAGGACGGCGTGCAGGTCCCGTCCTATCTGGTCGATGGTGTGCGAGGCCGGGGCGCCGCGCTCGGAGCGGCCGTGGCCGCGCTGGTCCCAGAACACGCAGCGGTTGGTGGCCGCGAACTCCGCGCGCTGGTAGTGCCAGGTGTCCTGGTGCAGGGCGTAGCCGTGGCAGAAGACCAGGGTCGGGTCGGTCGTCACGGTGCCGGCGGCCCGGCGGCGGGCCCAGCCGGCGCCGCCGGAGAACAGCTGCGGGCCGTCGACCTCGACGTAGAGGCCGACGCCGTCGTCGGCGCGGACCGTCAGGGGCCTGCCGCGCAGGGTGCCGTAGGGCTCGGCCAGCCGGCGCGGTTCGGCCAGCCGGCGGACGGCGCGGCCGATGGTGGCGCGCTCGATGGCGAACCCGGCGGCCGCCCCGGCGGCGATCACGCCGACCGCGGCCCCGGCGATGCCCGCCTTCTTAGCGGTGCTGACTGCCATGACGCCCCTTCCACTCGACCGCCGCTCAGGTGGAACACCGGCGGCCCCTCACGTCACGGATTCCCGACGTAGACCCGTGGGACACGCGGACCGATCCGCGTGACGATCTCGTAATTCAACGTGCCGGTGGCCCGGGCCCAGTCCTCGGCGGTCGGCTCGCCCCGGTCGCCGGGGCCGAAGACCACGACCTCGTCGCCGACCCGCACGTCGGCGATGGCGGCCGGGTCTTCCAGGTCGACGACGAACTGGTCCATCGCCATCCGCCCGGCCACCCGGTGCCGCCGCCCGCCGATCAGCACCTCGCCGACGTTGGAGGAGTTGCGGGGCAGGCCGTCGGCGTAGCCGAGCGGGACCAGGGCCAGGGTCGTGGCGCGGGCGGTGTGGTAGATGTGCCCGTAGGACACGCCGTGGTTCGCCGGGGCGTTCTTGACCAGCGCCACCCGGGCCCGCAGCGTCATCGCCGGCCGCAGGCCGAAGTCCGCGCTGGTGGTGTCCGGCAGTGGCGAGAGGCCATAGAGCGCCAAGCCCGCGCGGACCAGGTCGAAGTGCGCCTCCGGCAGGCTCAGCAGGGCCGGGCTGTTCGCGATGTGCCGGACCTCGGGGTGCAGGCCGGCGTGGTCGGCGACGGCGAGCGCCCGGTGGAAGAGGTCGAGTTGGGAGCCGATGGAGGGGTGGCCGGGCTCGTCGGCGCACGCGAAGTGCGACCAGACGCCGGTGATCCGGGCCTGCCCGGCGGCCTCGGCCTTCGCGGCCAGCTCGACCAGCTCCAGCCAGTCGTGCGGCTGGGTGCCGCCGCGGCCCAGGCCCGTGTCGGCCTTGAGCTGCACCCGGGCCGGCACGCCGACCCGCTGCGCGGCGGCCGTGATCTCGTCCAGGACCCAGGGGGCGTAGGCGGTGACGTCGATCTCCCGGGCGATCAGCTCGTCCCAGGGCCCGCCGGCCGGATGCAGCCAGGCCAGGATCGGCCCGGTCAGGCCGGCCGCGCGCAACTCCAGTGCCTCTTCCGGCAGCGCGGTGCCCAGCCACGCCGCGCCGGCCTGCTTGGCCGCGCGGGCGCAGGGCACGGCTCCGTGACCGTAGGCGTCGGCCTTCACGACCGCCATCACCCCGGTGCCGGACTCGGCGACGATCTGGCCCACGCGCCGGGTGTTGGCGCGGATCGCGTCAAGGTCGATCCGCGCCTCGGCGCGCAACGGGGCGCCGGGCGTTAAATCGGTGGCGGTCGGATCTGTCATCGACGGTAGTCTGCCAGGCTGTCGCGGTGTTGACGGTGACGCTCGGTCCCCGTCTGTCGCGTCCGGGGCGGAGCAGCCCTGCTCACAGGTGGGGGTTCTAGATTTTGGATTCGCTGGAAGCGAAGGTCAACGGCTACCTGCACGGCAACGCGCGCGGCCGGGCCGTCAACGAGGCATGTGGCCCGTTCCACATCGGCTTCGACGCCGGCAACGCCAGCCCGTTCCTGAACTACGCGGTGCCCGAGGCCGGGGCGACGGTCACGCCGGCGGACATCGACGCGCTGGTCGCCGCCTTCGCCAAGCGGGACCGCACGCCGCGCCTGGAGTTCGCCCCGGGCGGCGCGCCGGGGGTCCAGGAGGCGCTGCTGGCGGCCGGGTTCGAAGTGCAGCAGCGGCTGCCGTTCATGCTGGTGACGGCGGCCGAGCTGGTCGGGCCGGCGGCGCTGGACGGCATCGAGGTCGTGGTGCTGGACGGCTCGGCGACGGACGAGGAGCTGCGCGGGGTGGCGTTGGCGCAGCGCGAGGCGTTCGGGGATTCGCAGGAGCCGCAGGACGACGCGGACTTCACGGACGACGTGGCCGGACTACGCGCGACGGTGACGGCGGGCAAGTTCGCGGTGCTTGCGCGCGGCGCGGCGGGCAGCGCTTCGGCCGGCGTGCCGATGGCCGGCGGGGCCTGCGGCTCGGCGATCGCGGGGACGACGGAGGTCGGCGGGATCGCGACGCGGCCGGCGTTCCGGCGGCGCGGCGCGGGGGCGGCGGTGACGGCGGCTTTGTCGCGGCATCTGCTGGAGAAGGTGGGGCTGGACTGCGTGTGGCTCTCGCCTGCCGGGGCCGATCAGGAGCGGCTTTACGGGTCGATCGGGTATCGCAGCCTTGGGGAGATGCTGTTCATCTGGAAGCAGTAGGCCTGCGGCGGTAGGTCCCGCGGCTACTGCCTCAGGCGGTGGGCCCGCGCCGGCGAGGTCGGGTCGACGGCTCGCCGCTACCCGGCCGCGCCGAAGGCGGTGACCTGGACCTGCTGCCCGCAGGGCTCGATGCCGTCGGTGCTGCCGAACAGGTGGGTGAGCGGCTCGGGGTCGCCGGGGATCAGGATGTGGACGCCGTGGGGACCGACCCACACGGGGTCGCTGTCGCAGACGTCGGCGTCTTCCCCGAGCGTCCACAGCACAGCGAAGAGAGTCAGTCCGCCCGGCGCCAGGATGATTTCACGCGGATCGCCGGGCGCCCGGGTGACCGAGATCGGTTGCGGCGTCGTGTAATCGGGAGTCGGGCACGAAGAGCCCGCCGCGCCTGCTGGCGGGCACAGGATGATCGTGTCCTCGCCGAAGAAGGCAAGGCCGGGCCAGCCGTTGAGCCGGCAACTGGACCCACTCGCGTTGCGCAGAATGAACTGGGTGACCCACTCGCCGGCGTTGCCGTCCTGGGATCGGACCTCGTTCGTCCCGTTGAGGGCGAGGTCCGCAGCGGTACACGCGGGTGTCGGCGGCGCTGACGGGCTCGTGCTCGGCGCCGGGGCCGTGACCGTGCGGACGGTGATCGGCGGCGGCGCCGACACCTTGACCGGCGGGGTCGTGGGTCGCGGCGCGGGATCGGAAGCCGAGCGCCCGGTAGGCCGCGCGGGAGAAGCCGCCGACGCTGGCGTCCCGGGACCGGCGGTTCCGGTCGGCCGCGCAGAAGACGTCGGCTGCGCTATCGCATCCGGTGCGGCGGTGCTGGTGCACCCCGCCGTGAACGCTGCCACCGCGATGGCCGTGACAGCCCACAGCACCCGCCCCCACCTGGCCTTCATGGGTGAATACTAACCCTGATCCAGTCCGCGATCGGCCCCCGTCGCCGGCCGTGCATCGAGTGTTCACCCTAATTGCAGAAGAAACCTTGCAGAAGATTCCTTCTGCAATTAGGGTCGTCTGTGTGACCCAACCTCGCCGCATCACGGACCCCGAAGTCCTTAAGGGCTTGTCCCACCCCCTGCGCCAGCGCCTTTTTCGGCTCCTCACGCAGCTCGGCCCCTCGACGACCACCATCTTGGCCGCGCACCTGGACGGCGCGGATCCGGGCCAGGTCAGCTACCACCTGCGGGAGCTGGGCAAGCGCGGCTTCATCGAGGAGGCACCGGAACTGGCGCGGGATCGGCGGGAGCGGTGGTGGCGGGTGCCGCAGGAGTCGTTCAGCTGGTCCGAGGCCGACTTCCGGACGCCGGAGGGGAAGGCGGTGGCCGACACCGCTTTCGCGCAGACGGTGCAGGACCAGTTCGAGCGGCTGGAGGCGTATGTCACTCGGAAGGCGGAGTGGTCGCCGGAGTGGCAGGGGGCTGCGACGACGACGAACTCGCACCTGCGCCTGACCCCGGAGGAGCTGCGCGGGCTGAGCGAGGAGCTGAACGTGGTGATGCGGAAGTGGGCGGAGGTCGGGCGGCGGGATCCGTCGATCCGGCCCGATGAGCAGCCTGCCGATGGCCGCGAGCGGGTGTTCCTGTTCCTCCACGCGTTCCCTGAGAAGGCCTGAGGCGATGACTGCTATAGCGAACCCGGCCGCGCTCCCCCGCCAGATCCCCGCTATACGAAACCCGCAGTATCTGCGCCTGCTCGGTGGCGCCACGATGAGCGCGCTCGGGGATCAGTTCTGGTACGTCGCGCTCGCCTACGCCGCGGTGCGCGCGGCCTCGCCGGCGGCCGCTGGGGTGGTCCTGTCCGTCTCGTCGATACCGCGCCTGCTGTTGGTCCTGTTCGGCGGTGTGATCGTCGACCGCTTCGACGCCCGGAAGCTGATGATCGGCAGCGACGCCCTGCGCGCCGCGGTCTGCCTGGCGGCGGCCGGGCTGGTGACGCGCCTGCCGGGGCTGGGACTGCTCACTGTCGTGGCAGTGGTGTTCGGGATCGTGGACGCGCTGTTCCTGCCGGCGTCGGTGGCGCTACGGCCGCGCCTGCTGGAGCCGCATCAGTACTCGGGCGGGGCGGTGCTGTGGACGTTGTCCGGGCGGCTGGCGCTGACCGTCGGGGCACCGCTGGGCGGTCTGGTCGCGGCCTCGGCGGGGCTCGGGGCGGCGCTGGTGGTGGATGCGGTGAGCTTCGTGGTGTCGGTGGCGAGCCTGATGGGCCTGCGGTCCCGCGCGGAAGTGAGTACGAGTACTGCCACCACCGCTGCCACAAAGCCCGCCGCGCGCAAAGAGCCATTCGGGCGAAGCTTCGTAGCAGGGCTCCGCTACATAACGCACCATCCCGTGCTGGGCCCCTACGTCCTCTGGCTGGCGCTGACGAACATCGGCATGGTCGGCCCGCTGAACGTAGGCGCCGCACTGCTGGCGACGCGGCGTGGCTGGGGCGCGCCGGGGATGGGCGTGCTGCTGACCGGCTTCGGCGTCGGGGCAGCGGTCGGCGCGGTGGTGATGGGCAAGGTGCGGATACGCGGCGGGCTCGGGACCTGGCTGGTCTTGGCCGGGGTGGTGCAGGGCGTGGCGGGGGCGGCCATGGGG
>NZ_JAAFZA010000272.1 GCF_015356865.1 Catenulispora pinisilvae | reverse complement strand
GTGGGTGGGCGGGGATGACCATTCCGTCGCGCAGGCGCCGGCGCTTGTCGTCGGTGAGCATCAGAACCGTCCCGCGCGCTCGGTGAAGTGGGTGGGCTTGTCCAGCAGCGCTCCGCCTTCCTGGAGCCAGACGACCGTCCAGTCGAGCATCTGGTACAGCGACACCTCCGGGTAGCCGAACAGGCCGAAGCAGCGGGCCGCGTTGGACAGCAGGGCGGTCGGCGACTCGGTGCCGGCGAAGACGGGTTCGCGGTCGAGGCGGCGGCCGAGTTCGGTGGCGAGCCAGCGGACGGAGGCGGTTTCCGGGCCGGTCACGTTGAGGACCAGCGGCTCCTTGCCGGAGCTGTCGGCGTGCGCCAGGGCGCTGAGCGCGTAGCGGTTCGCATCGCCCTGCCAGATCACGTTGACCAGGCCGTTGCCCAGGTCGACCGGATTGCCGGAGAGCACCGCGCGGGCGATGTCGGTGAGGACCCCGTAGCGGCAGTCGATCGCGTAGTTCAGGCGGATGATCGCCAGCGGGCTGCCGGTCGCGGCCGCCTGGTAGGCCAGGATCCGCTCCCGTCCGAGGCACGACTGCGCGTACTCGCCGACCGGGTCCGGTGCGACGTTCTCGTCCGCGCCGCCGGAGGTCGGCGGCAGTAGCGGGTAGACGTTCCCGCTGGAGAAGGCGCTGATCCTGGCTCCCGCGTAGCGCTGCGCCACCCGGCCCGGCAGATAGACGTTGGTCGCCCAGGTCGGCGCGGCGTCGCCGGTGGTGCCGAACTTGCGCCCGACCATGTAGACGACGTTCGGGGCGTCGGGCAGACCCGCCAGCGCCGAGTCGTCGCCGAGGTCCGCGCTGACCGTGTGCACCCCGGCCTGGTCCAGTTCGGCGCGGGCCGAGGAGTCGGAGAACCGTGACACCGCGTGGACGGTGCGCCCGCCCGGCAGCCGGTCGAAGGCAGCGGCGGCCATGCGCGCCAGGCTGACGCCCATCTTCCCGGCCGCGCCGAGCACCACCAGGTCGCCCTCGGTCTTGGCGAGTTCGAGGATCAGTCGTTCGTCGGGCTCGTGGACCCGCCTGGCGATGTCAGCCAGCGTCGTGGTCGCGGTCATGAAAGGTGGGCTCCTGGTTCGGAAACGGCAGCGAGGTCGAGGGCATCGGAGACAGCGGCGAGGAAGCGGACGGAGCGGAGCAGTTCGTCGTAGGGGACCGGCGGCACACCGCTGCGCACCATCGCGAAGAACGCGTCGAGTCCGGGGTAGAGATAGTGGTCGTCCAGTACGGGCTCCGCAGTAGCGAGGGAACAGTCCTCTGCGACGACGGAGAGATGGAACGGCACCGGCTTCGGATCCGGGCGGACCATGGTGACGGTGACCGCCGTCCCGCCGACCGCCGCGCAGGCGACGACCGCGTCCCGGGTCCGCGTCACCTGGACCGCGCCGACGTCCCCGCGACACAGCGTCAGCGCCATCTCGACGGGATGCACTCCGTAGAAGTGGACGCCGCCGTGCGGACTGTCCGGATCGACCGGGCCGGTGGCGGCGACCGCGGACGGCGGCGCGTCTGCGATCAGCGCCCGGACCTCAGGCAGCCACCGCAACGCCGAATACGAGGTGAGCGGCGCGTCATAGCGCTGGGCCGCGCGGATCATCGCCTCGGCGTCGGCCACGCTCACCGCCAGCGGCTTGTCGACCAGGACCGGCAGCCCGGCCGCCAGCAACGGCAGCGCGTGCGCCGCGTGCCGCCCGCCGTGCCGGTCGGTGACGATGACCGCGTCCACCAGCCCGATCAGGTCTTCGGCGGCGGGCACCACCGGCAGCCCGACGTCGCGTTCGCCGGTCGAGCCGCTCGCGCCGGGTTCCGAGGCGACCGCGACGATCCGCGCGTCCCCACCGCGCCCTTCGGCGTTGCAGTACCGGATCATGTGATCGACGTGCGTGCTCTCAGTACCGACCAGGCCGATTCTCATCATTGTGGAACCTCCAGTCCCGGTCATTTGCTGTATCCGGCAGAGATGCCCTCGATGATCCGGCGCCCGAGCACGATGTAGAGCACGAGCAGCGGCGCGATGAGGATGACCAGACCGGCGAACAGCACCGAGTAGCGCGATCCGGTGTACTGCATCGTCTGCGTGAAGTTGTAGAGCGACAGCGACAGCGTCGTCTTGGTGTGCAGCATGACGAGCGCGAAGAACGTCTCGCCCCAGTGCCCGATCGCCTGGAGCACGAAGATCGTGATCAGGCCGGAGCGCGCCAGCGGCAGCATGATCCGCCAGAACGTGTAGCCCGGCCCGGCCCCGTCCAGGGCCGCGGCCTCTTCGAGCTCGACCGGAAGCGACCGGAAGAACGCGGTCAGCAGGAACAGCGCGTAGGGGATCCCGGCCCCGGTGTAGATCAGCATCAGGCCCCAGACGGAGTCGACGAGCCCGATGCGGTCGAAGGCCACATACAACGGGATGAACATCGTCTGCGCCGGGATCCCGAGGCCGAGGACGAACAACGCGGTGTGCAAGCCGCTGCTGCGCATGCGGAACCGGGACAGCGCGTAGGCGGCCGGGGCGGCCAGCAGGATGCACGCCAGTCCGGAGCCGATGATCAGCAGCAGCGAGTTGCCCACGCCGGCGCCGAACTGCGCCGACACCCACGCGGTCCGGTAGTTGCTCCAGATGAAGTGCTTCGGCCACGACCACGGGTGCAGCGCCATCTCGCGGGTGGACTTCAGCGAGGACAGCACGATCCACACGATCATCAGGACGTTGACCGCCACGATCGCCCACGCGACGGGCACCGTCACCAGGTGCCCCCAGCCGCGGTGCCGTTTGATCTTCGTCATAAGTACTCCGTTCCCGGCGGCTAGTAGGTGTCGGCGTCCCGGCGCAGCACGCGGCGCGCCAGGAACATCAGCAGGCCGGTCAGGAGCAGGACGATGACGCCGCAGGCCGCGGCGATCCCGTAGTCGGCCGTGCCGTCGGGGTTGAACGCCTCGGCGTAGGAGTACATCGCGAAGTTCCAGATGTTCGTGGGCGGCAGCGCTCCGGACTCGGCCGAGAACACCAGGAGGAACTCGAACGTCTTCAGCGCGCCGACGCACCACAGCACCGAGCACACGCTGACGACGTCCTTCATCAGCGGGAAGGTGACGTAGCGGAACCGCTGGAACGCGCTGGCCCCCTCGATCTCAGCGGCCTGATAGAGCTCCGGCGGGATCCGGTCCACGGCCGCCATGAAGATCACCGTGTAGACGCCGGAGGACAGCCAGGTCATGCCGATGAGGATGACCTTGAACATGTTGTCCTGCGCCAGCCACTCCGGGTGGCTGTGCACCCCGACGTCGGCGAGCAGCGTGTTGACCAGACCGTCGGGGTTGAACAGGTAGCCCCACATGATAGAGATCGCGATGCCCGGCACCAGCGAGGGGAAGAACACCACGGCCCGCGCGAACCTGCGGCCGGCCATGTCCTGCAACAGGATGGTCATGCCGAAGGCGATGGCGAAGACCGCGGCGCCGACGCCGACCACGATCCAGAACGTGTTGACGAAGGAGGTCCGGAACACCGGATCCCGGAACATCGCCGTGTAGTTGTGCAGCCCGGCCCACTGCATCGGGCCGGCGCCGGCCCAGCGGTTGAGGCTGAGCCAGAGCGTGAACAGCGTCGGCGCGACCATGATCAGCATGTAGACGGCCAGCGCCGGGTAGACGAAGGGGACGAACATCCGCCGGCGCGCACGGTGGAACGGTGAGTGCCGCCGGCCGGGTCCGACCGGCCGGGTGCCGCCGCCTTCCGTCGTGGGGCCGACCACGATTGCCGAGGCCATCCTCAGCCCTTCGTCTTCCAGTAGTCGGCGCTGTCCGAGCTCATCGAGTCGATGAACTGCGCGGCGCTGAGCTTGCCGAAGATGAGCTTGTCGTCCAGGCCGAAGTAGATCTTCGCGTTGTAGTCGGCCAGCGAGGCGGGGGAGCGGACGGTGTTGACCTGTCCGGCGTCGATCGCCTGCTTCACCGCCTGGACCGCCGCCGGCGCCGGGACGTCCTTGGCGATCGGGATGTTCTGCATCTTCGTCGCGACCTGTTCCTGATAGCCGCGTTGGAGCAGGAAGGCGGCGAACTTCTCAGCGGCGGCCTGGTGCTTGGAGGACTTCAGGACGCCGATCCCGCTCACGGTCACGTTCAGCGGGGGAGCGCTGTGTCCGGCGACCGCCGGGAAGGCGAACGACCGGTAGTCGAACCCGGGAGCCGCGACCGGGCCGACCTCGCTGGGCAGCCAGCTGCCGTTGACGTTGAAGTCCGCCTCGTTGTTGGCCCACTTGTTCTCCATCGCGGGGAACTTCGAGGCGTCATAGCCGTCGGTGAAGTACCCGCCCTTGGCCAGGCGCTCCACGAGCTGCGCGGCTTGCAGGTAGCCGGGCTGCTTCCAGGTCTGGCCGGTCTTGTCGGTCTCGGCCTTGTTCAGCGCGTCCGGACCGAGGATCGAGGCCAGGAAGTCGTTGTAGAACACGGCGTTGTAGGAGGTGACGCTGCCGTCCTGGGCCAGCGGCCGGCGGTTCTTGGCCTTCTGGGCGTCCAGGATCGCGAAGAACGCGTCCCAGTCCTTGGGCGCGGCGTTCGCCAGCGCCGGGAAGTTCTGGCCGTTGTAGAACACGACGCCGGTCGCCGAGGCCCAGTACGGCACCACGACCGGTCCGCCGGTGGTCTGCCCGGCGGCGTTGGTCGGGGTGGCCAGCGAGGTCGCGGCCGGGCCGACGACCTGGGCCACCGTCTGGCCGGTGCCGGGTACCTGCTGCTGGTAGGCGCTCGTCAGGTCCAGCATGCCGCCGGCCGGGTAGAGCACGTTCTGGATCTGGCTGGCGCTGGTCTCCACGACGTCGGTCGGCACGTCCGGGGAGTTCAGCGCCGGCAGCAGGGATTTGACGACGGCGTTGCCCTTCCACTGCACCGTCACCTTGATGCCGGTCTGCTTCTGGAAGTCGTCGACGGCGGCCTGGAGGAACTGCTGTCCCGGCTGGCCCTTGAGCCACTGGCTCCAGATCGTCAGGTGGTCGCCGCCTCCGCCGGAACCCGCCGCGCCGGCGCCGCCGGCGCTGCTGCCGCCGCACGCGCTCGCGCACAGCGCCACTCCCGCCAGAGCCACACCCGCCAGGAGGGGAGGTTGTCGTCGCCGCATGGCTCACTCGCTTCCGTTAGTGAACTCGCCGTATCGGTTGCTGAAACTCTGCTGTGCAGAGGTTCGACCCTCCCGCCTCTTGTTGTCAAGGGCCTCCGCACCTGACAGTGCCGCTCAGCGTGCGTGGCGGGGCCCTGGCTCGGCGATGGCGGGAGGCGAGGGTTGACGCTCCTTGCTTTCTGGGCTCTAGTTTAGTGAGCAGAACGAGTATTTCATTTCTGAATGAGGAGCGTCGTCGTGATCGAAGCTGTCGCGAGCCCGTCCGGAGCGCCCCCGGCCGGTCCCTACTCCCCGGCGGTGCGGGTCGGTGACCTGCTGTTCGTGTCCGGCCAAGGGCCCTTCGACGCGGCCGGGGAGCGGTGCGGGCAGACCTTCGCCGAGCAGGCGCACGCCGTGTTCGACAACCTCGCGGCGCTCGCGGCGGCGGCCGGGACCGGTCTGGACCGGGCGGTCCGGCTCGGCGCCTACCTCAGCGACCACGGGCATTTCGGCGAGTGGAACCGGGTCTGCGCGGCTCGGCTGAGCGCGCCCTATCCGGCCCGGACGACGGTGCCGGTCGCGCTGCCCGGCTTCGACATCGAGGCCGACGCCGTGTTCTGGATCCCGGAGCCGGAGGAGCGCGCGTGACCACGTCGCAGGCGGCCACCCGGACCGTGGAGCTGCGGGACCGGGCCGAGGCCGTGATACCCGGCGGCGTCAGCTCGAACGTCAGGCTCCTGGCACCGCGCGTGTTCTTCGAGCGCGGCGCCGGGCCCAGGCTGTGGGACGTCGAGGGCAACGACTACGTCGACTACCTGCTCGGCCAGGGGCCGGCATTCCTCGGCCACGCCCACCCGCGGGTCACCGAGGCGGTCGCCCAGGCGGTGCGCTCCGGCATGGTCTACGGCGCGCAACACGTCCTGGAGGTCGAGGCGGCCGAGCGGTTCATCGCCGCCGTGCGGTGGCCGGACCTGGTCCGGTTCGGGGTCTCCGGGACCGAGTCGGTCCAGGGCGCCCTGCGCCTGGCCCGGGCCGCCACCGGGCGGCGCCGCCTGCTGCGGTTCGCCGGGCACTACCACGGCTGGGTCGACAACGTGTTGATGGACTTCGGGGCCGAGGGCGGCGGCCCGGCCAGTCTCGGCCAGCCCGCCGACGCGCTGGCCGACTGGCTGGTGGCGCCGTTCAACGACACCGAGGCGCTGGCCGAGGTGTTCTCGGCGCACGGGGAGGAGATCGCGGCCGTCATCGTCGAGCCGATGATGTGCAACCAGGGCGCGATCGTCGCCGAGCGGGACTTCTTGGAGGCGCTGCGCGCACTGGCCACGGCCCATGGGACGGTGTTGATCTTCGACGAGGTGATCACCGGTTTCCGGCTCGCCCTCGGCGGCGCGGCCGAGCACTACGGGGTCACACCGGACCTGGCCGTGTACGGCAAGGCGCTGGCCGGCGGCTGGCCGGTGAGCGCACTGGCCGGGCGCGAGGAGTTGATGGGCCGGTTCGGTACCGGCGAGGTCAACCACTCCGGGACCTTCAACGCCTCGGTCATGGCCGCCGCCGCGGTGGTGGCGACCCTGGAGGTGCTGACCGAGGATCCGCCGTACGAGCGCGTGGCCGACCACGGGACCAGGCTGCGCGCCGGGCTGGCGGAGCTCGGCGACAAGCACCAGGTGCCGTTGCGGATCCAGGGCCTGCCCGCGGCGTTCCACGTCTCCTTCGGCGGGCCGCGGTCCGCCGGCGGCTCCGCGCCGGTCCGCGATCTCAGCGGGCTGCGGGAATTGGACCTGGTCCGGTACGCCGATTTCTCCCGGCTGCTGGCCGAGCACGGGGTATGGGTCGCCGGCCGCGGCATCTGGTACGTCTCGGCCGCGCACGGGGACGCAGAGCTCTCCGACGCGCTGGACCGGGTCGACGCCGCCCTCGCGGCGGATTCCGGGACGGCCTGACCGCATGGGCCTGATCGTCGAGACGGCCCGGGTCCCGATGCGGGACGGGACGGTCCTCACCGCCGACGTCCTGCGTCCGGACCGGGGCGGGCCGCTGCCGGTCCTGCTCTCCCGGACACCTTACGGCCGGGCCCATTCACGGCAGGTCGAGGACGTCGTCGGGATGGCCCGGGCCGGATGGGCCGTCGTGGTCCAGGACGTGCGCGGCCGGGGCGAGAGCGGCGGCGTCTTCGAGCCCTTCCACCAGGAGATCGCGGACGGCGCGGACACGGTCCGGTGGTGTGCCCGGCAGCCGTGGTCGGACGGCAAGGTCGCGATGTTCGGCGCCTCCTACCGGGCCGCCACGCAGTGGCTCGCCGCTCGGGCCGGTCCGCCCGGCCTGGTCGCGATCTCGCCTTCCGTCAGCCCCGCCGGGTTCGCCGAGGGCTGGACGTTCGAGGGCGGCGTGCCGGTCCTCGGGTTCACCCGCGCCTGGGCGCTGGGGCTGGCCGCGAGCGGGTCCGCGCCGGACGAGAAAGCCGCCCGGCGCGCGGCGGAGCTGCGTGACCTCCCGCCTGAGCCCATCGCGGAGGAACCGTGGGGCGAGATCTTTCCCCCCGCCAGGAACTGGGGGACTTCGCCCAAGCAGAAGTACTGGGCGAACATCGCCGGCGGCGGGACCGCGCCGCCGGTGGCCGGGTTCCATGTCGCCGGATGGCACGACGTGTTCTGCGAAGGCGCGCTGGCCGCCTTCCGCGCCGCCCGGCACAGCGGGAAGCCGCAGCGGCTCGTCGTCGGGCCGTGGACGCACGGCGACGTCGGCGGCCGCGTCGCGGGGGAGCTGGACCAGGGGGTGAACGCCGAGGGCGCCCGCGTGGGGCTTGCGGAGGAGCGCCTGCGCTGGCTGCGGGCGGCGCTCAAGCCGGAGGCGGCTGACTTGGGGGTGACGGTGTCGGTCTTCGAGATGGGTGCGGATCGGTGGCTGGAGCTGCCGGACTGGCCGCCGGCGGAGACGGAGACCGAGGCCGGGCGGCGGACGTTGCGGCTCGGCGCGGACGGTGTGCTGAGCGAGGTTCCGCAGGGGACTGCGACGGCCGGCTTGGGCCCACGGACCGGCCCGCGGACCGTCGCGCATGATCCGCACGATCCGGCGCCGTCTCTGGGCGGCCGGCTGTTCGGCGTGTGGCCGCGCCCCGGTCCGGCGGACCAGGCCGAGGTCGAGCGCCGGCCCGACGTCCTCACCTACACCTCCGCGCCGCTGGCGGCCGAGCTGGACGTGGTCGGAACGGTCCGCGCACGGCTGCGGGTCCGCGCCTCGACGGCCGTCGCCGACGTGGTGCTGCGGCTGTGTGACGTGTATCCGGACGGCCGGTCCTATCCGGTCGCCGAGCACGGCCACCGGCTGTTCAGCGCGCCCGACCGCGATCAGGACCTCGCGCTGGACGTGGGCTCGACGGCGTGGCGAGTGCGGCCGGGCCACCGGATCCGGTTGTGCGTCGCCCCGGCTTCCTGGCCGCGCCTTGCGGCCCTGCCAGACCGCTATACGCTGACCGTCATCCACGCTCCTGATGCCCCGTCATGGTTGGAGCTCCCGACGTTCCGTCGATAAGATGAAACACATCATTCACTGATCGAGACACGAGGCATGCGGTGGCAGTGACCAGGTCGGCCAAGCGGAGGACGGACGAGCTCGGGGAGCCGACGGAGCCGGTGCAGGCTCCAGAGGCTCCAGCTCCAGACGCCCCAGAGGAAGGCGGTCCGGACGGGTCGGAGGAGCGCGACTACTCGGTGCGGGCCGTCGCCCGGGTCTGCGCGATCCTCAACCTGCTCCAGGAGTCGGTCGACGGGGTGTCGCTCATCGACGTCGCGGAGGCCACCGGCCTGCCCAAGTCCTCGGCGTTCCGCTATCTGTGGACGCTGGAGACCCGGCGCTACGTGGAGCGCGACCCCGCCACCGGCATGTTCCGGCTGGGTCTGGGATTCGTCGGGATGCAGTCCCGGCACCTGGAGGTGCTGCGCCAGCGCGCGCGCCCGGTGCTGGAGCGGCTGCGCGACGAACTCGGCGAGACGCTGAACCTCGGCGTGCTGGACGGCGACACCACGATCTACCTCGACATCGTCGAGAGCCGCCGGGGCGTCCGGCTGGCCGCCACGCGCGGCGACCGGGACCCGATCCACTCCACGGCGCTGGGCAAGGCCATCGCGGCCCGCCTGCCCGAGGCCCAGGTGCGCGGGATACTGGCCGCCGGGATGCCGGCGCGCACCGCCAACACCATCACCACGCCCGAGGACTACCTCAACGAGCTGGGCCGGGTGCGCCGCCTGGGGTACGCGTTCGACGACGGCGAGAACGAGATCGACGGACGTTGCCTGGCGGTGCCGATCGAGGGCACGCCGTTCCCGGCGGCGCTGAGCCTGAGCGCGCCCTCGGCCCGGTTCCCGCTGCGGCAGGTCGAGGAGGTCGCGACCGCGCTGAAGGCCGCGGCGGCGACGCTGACCGCGGTCCCCGACGTGCCGGTGCTGTCCGGTGGCGCCGGCGCTCCCGGCGCCTCCGGCGCTTCCGGCGCTTCCGGCGCTTCCAAAAAATGAAATAACCATTTTGCTTGACGGAATGGCGCCTCGGATAGTCTGATGAGGACATGCGATTCGGAGTGCTCGGCTGTGGTTCGTACGGCGTGGTCCACGCCAAGGTGATTTCCTCGATGCCCGATCAGGCCCGGCTGGTCGCGGTGGCCGACGCGGTCCCGGACCGGGTCGCGGCGGTGGCCGGGGAGCTCGGCTGCGAAGCGGTCGAGGGACTGGAAGCGCTGTGCCGGCGCCCGGACATCGACGCGATCAGCGTCAGCATCCCGCACGGCCTGCACGCCGACGCGGTCGTGACCGCGCTCGAAGCGGGCAAGCACGTGCTGGTGGAGAAGCCGCTGGACATCAGCCTGGCCGCCGCCGACCGGGTGATCGAGGCCGAGCGCCGGAGCGGGCTGACCGTCGGCGTGATGAGCCAGCGCCGCTTCGAGCCCGCGGCCGTCCGCGTCAAGGCGGCGATCGACGCCGGGGACCTGGGACGGCTCACGTCCGGCGTGGCCGAGACGACGAGCTGGCGGCCGCAGTCCTACTACGACTCGACGGCCTGGCGCGGCACGGCGGCCGTCGAGGGCGGCGGAGCCCTGATGACGCTGGGCGTGCACTCCCTGGACCTGCTGCTGTGGTTCCTGGGGGAGCCGGTCGCGGTGCAGGCGCAGGCCGGACTGCTCGCGCACGAGCGGATCGAGGTCGAGGACACGCTCGTCGGGACCGTCCGGTTCGCCTCCGGCGCCGTCGCCGGGGTCAGCGCGACCACCGCGGCCTACCCGGGGCGCGACTCGCGGGTCGCGGTATACGGCGACCTCGGCAGCGCCCAGGTCGGCGAGCGGGAACTCGGGTATCTGCGCACGACCCGCCTCCAGCCGGGGACCGAGCGGGTCGCGGCGTCGGCCGCCTACCCCGAGCACTCCGCACTGTCCGGTGGTGACGCCATCGACATCTATGGCGCGGCGCAAGCCCAGTACCGGGACTTCGTCGCCGCCGTCCGCGACGGTCGGCCGCCGGCGATCGGCACGGCCGACGGACGGCGGGTGCTGGCCACGGTGCTGGGGCTTTACGAGTCCGCGCGTACCGGCGACACCGTCAAGCTGTGATGGGCGGGGCGCTGTGGTGAGTGCTGTGATGGGCGGTGTGACGGGCGCTGCGATGAGCGAGCTGCTGGGGCTGGTCGAGGGGTTGCCTCTGACGCGCGTGGGCGATGAGGAGGAGGCAGGGCTGCTGCTCACGTCGCTGCCGTGGCCGCGGGTCGAACCGGTCCCGGTGTCGCTCGGCGGGCAGCCCACTGATGCTTTGCGGCTGGGGCGGTGGCCAGGCACTGGGTTCGCGCGACGGCTGCTACTGGCGGCGGACGCTGGGGCGGCTGGAGTCGCTGGAACCGCGCCCGCGACGCTCCCGACCGTCCGCCAGGTCGCGGCTCGCGGAGCTGGCGACTTGCCGGCGTGGGCGGCGATGGAGGTCTTCGAGCGGAGCCCGGAGCCCGGCTACGTCTGGGAACGCAGCCTGCTCAGACTCGGGTTCGGCGGCCGGTCGGTCGGCCTGGCGATGGGGTTGCGGACCGGCGGGGTCGTGCACTGGTGGGAGGCCTGCCGCCTGGTCGTCGTGGAGGAGACCGAGGAACGTCTGACGGTCGAGATGGGCGGCACGATTGCGCACCGGCATCTCACCGGTGCCGACCACCGGGAGCAGCCCAGCTACACCAACACGTTCGTCCACCTGCACAACTGGCTCAACGCGAGCATCCACGTGCGGCTGCACCGCAACGGCGTGTGCGAGGTCTTCGCCCGGCACGTCAACGCACGGTTCGTGGACGACGGGCTGGCACTCGAAGATGTCGTCCCGGTGCTGGGTATCCAGGCCGCCGAGCCGGCTGATTCGTCTGACTTGCCGGAGCGCTGGGACGGCTCGTCCCGCCTGCTCACGGTCGGCGCCGCACGCTTCGACTTCGCCGAGGTCTCCCGGCTGGCGACGCCGACGCGGCCCGGCGACATCAGGAACGAAGACGGCTGGGTGGTCCTCCAGCCGTACGCGGGTGTCGAGGTGTTCGGCGGCGCCTGTCCCGATGAGCAGACCGGCGACCCGTTCCTCTTCCGGGCCGAAGACCGGACCTTCCCGCGCGGAATGGCGCGTGCGCTTCGCTTCTCACTGAGTCTGTCGGACCGCTCACCCACAGTCGTCCGCTATCTCGCGCCGGACTGGTGGTACGGCCTGTGCGAGGAGCTCACTACCCGATCGGTGCTGCCGATCACGACCGCGGACGACGACCGGAGCCTGCGGGCGGCGCGGCGGTGGGTACGCGAACACATGGTGCGTGGCGGGTTCGAGGACGCGACCGTCCCGCGCAACGATCTCCAGCGGTGGGACCTGCCCGACGGCCCGCGCTACGAACCCGGCTGGGAGGGCGAGCTCCCGTACGCGCTGCTGCTCGACGCCTGGCGGACCGGGGACGGGTACCAGGACGCGTTGCGCGCCGGGTATGCGATCACTGACATCGCGGTCGACCACGCCGCGAAACTGATGCGGATGCACGGCCACCCGCCGAACGCGCTGTCGCTGCCGATGAGCAGGATGCAGGGCACGATCGCCGCCTACCTGGAGACCGGCGACCCCTTCCTGCTGCGTACCGCGCAGACCGTGGTGGAAAGCGCGCATGCGACGCACCTGAACTCGTGGCCGAGGCTCGCCGTCGGCCGCGACGCGTGCTATCTGCGGGCCGCGATCCTGCTCTACCGCTACTTCGGCGACGAGCACTTCCTCCGGCTGGCCGACGAGGGCGCGCAGACCGTGGTGGCCAGCCAGCGTGCCAACGGCACCTTCGGCGACCAGGGCGGCGGCGCGGGCATGCACGCCTGGATGGGGTACATCACCAAGCCGTGGATGGGGTTGCTGGCCCTCGGCGGTGTGCTGGACCGGCTGGAACTCCTGCCGGAGGGGTCCGCGCCGGAGGAGGCGGGCATCGGGTCGCTGCACGACGCCGTGCTCCGCTTCGGCGCCTGGCTGCTGGCCGAACGCGGCGACGGAGGCTGGTCCTATCAGCACGACTACGACGGCCGCCGGACCCACGAGGACCTGCGGACCGGCAAGGTCTATCCGCTGCCGACTCCGCCGCCGTACTGGCACCACGACACGTTGGCGCGGTTGCTGGCTTACTGTTCGGTGAGCACCGGGGATCCGGCTTATCTGCGGGCGTGGCGCGAAAGCCATGACCTGTTCTGGACGGGGGGTGTGGGTGTGGGTG
>NZ_JAAFZA010000271.1 GCF_015356865.1 Catenulispora pinisilvae | reverse complement strand
CCCATGACCCGCCCCGAAGTGGTCCTCACCGGCATGGGCATGGTCACCCCGGTCGGCACCACCGCCGCCGCCGTCCACAGCGCCATGTGCGAGGGCCGCTCCGGCCTGCGCCGGCCGCCCGAGGGCCACCAGGTCGGCACCGCGCTCGAAGTGGGGGCCTTCGCGCCGCCGATCGACCCGACGAGTGTGCTGCCCGCGACTGAGGCGCGTGTTGTCGACCGCTACATCGTCATGGCCCTGACCGCGGCGGCCGACGCGCTCAGTGACGCAGACCTCGAAGTCGGCCGGGACGCCGACCCCTACCGCGTGGCCGTCATCCTCTCCGGCACCGGTGGCCTCGCGACGCTGGAGGCCCAGGTCATCTCGCGCACCGAGAAGGGCCGCCTCGGCGTCAGCCCCTACCTGCTGCCCGGCATGCTCCCCAACATGGGCGCCGCCCGCATCGCCATCAAGTACGGCATCCACGGCTACGTCTCCTCCAGCGGCACCGCCTGCGCGGCCGGCGGCCAAGCGGTCGGCGAGGCCATGCGCCTGCTGCGCGCCGACGAAGCGGACGTCGTCCTCGCCGGCTGTAGCGAGGCCCCGCTGTTCCCGACCCTGGCCGACACGTTCGGCAACGCCCGCGCGCTGGCCCGGGGCTGGGCCGAGGACCCGACGGCGGCCAGCCGGCCCTTCGACCGCCGTCGCAACGGCCTGGTCCTGGGCGAAGGCGCGGGCGTTTTTGTCCTGGAGCGCAAAGATTTCGCCGAGGCGCGCGGCGCGAAAGCGTACGCCGACGTGCTCGGCTGGGGCGTCACCAACGACGCGCACCACCCGACCACCCCGCGCCCGGACGGCGAAGGCGCTCGCGAGAGCATGCGCCGCGCGCTCAAAGACGCCGGCCTGGAACCGGCGGACATCGGCTACCTGAACGCGCACGGCACCAGCACCAAGCTCGGCGACCTCGCCGAAGCGGTGGCTATCAGGACCCTGTTCGGCGCCAGTACTCCACCGGTCAGCTCCACCAAAGCGGTGACCGGCCACATGCTCGGCGCCTCGGGGGTGGTCGAGTCGGCGGTGTCGATCCGCGCCTTGCAGACCGGCCTGCTGCCGCCCACCCACAACCTGGACGACCCCGATCCCGACTGCGATCTGGACCACATCCGCAAGACTGCGCGCGCGGTGCGGGTCGAGCACGTCATGTCCAACTCGTTCGGGTTCGGAGGCCACAACGTCAGCGTCGTGTACGGCCGCCCCAGCACCCAACGGCCCCGTACGGCATAGCGCACTGCTGACACAGCTGGCACGGCAGACATAGCGGAAGGCGAAGGAATGGACATCCTCGGCATCGACCATGTCGAGTTCTACGTGGGAGACGCGCGACAAGCCGCGTTCTTCCTGTGCACCGCGTTCGGGTTCCACATCGCCGGCCACGGCGGCCCGGAGACCGAACTGCCGCGCCAGCGCAGCCTGCTGCTGGCCCACGGTGCTAGCAGGGTCCTGCTGACCTCGGCCTTGGGCACCGGGCACCATCCGGCCGACGGCTACGTCTCCCGGCACGGCGACGGCGTCGGCGTCATCGCCTTCGACACCGGCGACGCGGTCGGCGCCTACGAGCAGGCACTGGCGGCGGGTGCGGAGTCCATCGAGGCGCCGCGCACCTACACCTCCGGCGACGACACCGTGACCACCGCGACCGTCGGCGGTTTCGGCGACGTGGTGCACCGCTTCGTCGAACGTCACGGCACCGCGTTCTGGCCCGGCGCGATCGAAGCCCAGGCGGCTCCAGCGAATAGTGGCCCTGAGATAGTCCGCGCCATAGACCACGCGGCATTCTGCGTCCCGGCCGGCGAGCTGGAACAGGTCGTCGAGTACTACCAGCGCGTCTTCGGCTTCAAGCTGATCTTCGAGGAGTACGTCGAGGTCGGCGCCCAGGGCATGTACTCCCAGGTGGTCCAAAGCCCCTCCGGCGGCGCCACCTTCACCATCATCCAGCCGGACATGAGCCGGCAGAGCGGCCAGATCGACGACTTCCTGGCCTGGCACGGTGGGGCCGGCGTCCAGCACCTGGCGCTGAGCACCGACGACATCGTGAGCGCGGTGCGCACCTTCAGCGGCAACGGGGCCGGCTTCGCCGAGACCCCCGGCGCCTACTACGAAGTGCTGGGCGAGCGCATCGGCGACATCGACCTGCCGGTGGAGCGGCTGCGGCCGCTGGGCATCCTGGTCGACCGCGACCACTGGGGCCAGATGTTCCAGATCTTCGCCAAGTCGATGCACATCCGCCGGACCTTCTTCTGGGAGCTCATCGAGCGGCACGGCGCCAAGACCTTCGGCACCAGCAACATCCCCGCGCTGTACGCGGCCAAGGAACGGGAGCTCGCCGATGTGCGCGACTCCCTGGAGATAGGAGCGGCGGGACCGAGATGACGACTGGATCAGTACAGGAACACTTCGCCCTCAGCGACGAGGACGCGGCGCTGCTGCCGACCGACGCCGAGGTCGAGGCCTACGCCGAACACGGCTGGTTCCTTACCGGCAAGGTGTTCACCGACGACGAGATCGACGCCCTGACCGCCGCCACCGACCGCTACTACGACGGCGAGCGCGACCGGGAACTGCTTGTCCGTCCCGCCAAGCTCGCGGCGTGGCAGCCCTCTGACGGTCCGGTGCAGCGGCACAACGACTACGTGCACTACGAGAACGACGCCATCGCGCGCATCCTGGCCAAGCCGCTGCTCGGCGCCGTGGCCGCCCGGCTGGCGCGGGCCGAGGCGATCCGGGTGTTCCAGTCGACGCTGATCTACAAGCCGCCGATCGCCGGCGAGCCCAGCAACGTCGTGCCCTGGCACTTCGACCGGCACTACTGGGCCTCGTGCACCTCCGAGAACATGCTCACGGCGTTCATCCCGTTCCACGACTGCGGGCCGGAGATGGGCACCATAACCATGGTCGACGGCAGCCACCGCTGGACCGAGATCGGCCGCGAGGACTCGATGGTCAAGCACTTCGCCGAGCGCGACAAGGCCGACCTGGAGCGGATGCTGGTCGAGAACGCCGCGCACAACGGCGCCGAGATCCGCAAGATCCCGATGCTCATCCCCAAGGGCCACATGAGCTTCCACCACTGCCGCACCTACCACGGCAGCGGCCCGAACCTGAGCTCACGGCCGCGCCGCGCGATCTCCTTCCACTTGCAAGACGGCGCGAACGAGTACCAGCGGTTCGAGCTCAGCGACGGCACCATGGCCGCCTACAACCACGACGTGCTCGTCCGGCGCCTGCCGGACGGACGCCCCGACTACGCCGACCCCGAATTCTGCCCCGTGCTCTGGAGGAACTGATGGCCACACGTTATGACTGGGGACAGCGGCACCCGGGCATCGACAAGCTGGAAGAACGGATCATGTCGGCCCGGGCCGAGGTCGTCGGGCACGCCCTGTACGCGCGGCTGCGCGACCAGGACGCGATCCGCACGTTCCTGGAACACCACGTGTTCGCGGTGTGGGACTTCATGTCCCTGCTCAAGTCGCTGCAACGCAACCTGACCTGCGTCGCGGTCCCGTGGGTGCCGACCGGCCCGACCGGCAGCCGCCGCCTGATCAACGACATCGTCCTGGTCGAGGAGAGCGACGAACTGCGCGGCGGCTTCACCAGCCACTTCGAGCTCTACGTGGCCGGGATGACCGAGGCCGGCGCCGACGTCTCCGTCATCGAGTCCTTCATCGCCCTGCTGCGCTCCGGCGCGACGGTCGAGGCGGCGCTGGTCGAGGCCGAGGTCCCGGCGCCGGCGGCCGAGTTCGTGGCTCTCACCTGGGACATCATCGTCGCAGCCCCCGTACACTGCCAGGCCGCCGCGTTCGCCTTCGGCCGCGAGGACCTGATCCCGGAGATGTTCGAGCAGGTCGTCACGGTCAATGAGACGATCGGCGGGCTCGACACCTTCGTCGACTACCTGGCGCGGCACATCGAGGTGGACGGCGAGGAACACACCCCGATGGCCATGCAGATGCTGGCCGACCTGTGCGGCGACGACGACGCCAAGTGGGAGCAGTGCGCCGAGACGGTGACCCGGGCGCTGAACGCGCGGGCCAAGCTGTGGGACGGGATCCTCGCCGCCATCAGCGAGCGCGAGACGGCGTTGGTCGGAAGCAGTGATGGCTGACCCTGCGCTGTCAGGTCCGGCGTCGCCGAGTTCGCAGAAGCCCGACTCGGCGGCGCTGTACCGGACCGTCCGTCTCATCCGGCGCTTCGAGGAGCGGGCCGTCGAGCTCGTCCACGACGGCCAGATCTTCGGCGGCATCCACCCCTACACCGGGCAGGAAGCCGTCGCCGCCGGCACCTGCGCCGCGCTGCGACCGGACGACCTGATCACCAGCACCCACCGCGGCCACGGCCACGTCCTGGCCAAGGGCGCGGACCCGGCGCGGATGATGGCCGAGATCGCCGGCCGCACCACCGGCCTGAACGCCGGCCGCGGCGGATCGATGCACGCGGCCGACTTCGGCATCGGCATCCTCGGCGCCAACGCCATCGTCGGTGCCGCCGCCCCGATCGCGACCGGCGCCGCGTGGGCGGCCCGCTGCGCCGGGTCGGACCGGGTGGTGATGACGTACTTCGGCGACGGCGCGGTCAGCCAGGGCGTGGTGCTGGAGACGTTCAACCTGGCCGCGCTGTGGCGCGCGCCGGTCGTGTTCGTGTGCGAGAACAACGGGTTCGCGACCACCACCCGCACCGATGACGCGGTCGCCGGTTCCATCACCGGCCGCGCCGAGGCGTTCGGGATCCCGGCCGCGCGCGTCGACGGCATGGACCCCGAAGCGGTGTTCGCGGCTGCCGGTACGGCGATCGCCCGGGCCCGGCGTTCGGAGGGCCCGACGCTGTTGGAGTGCGTCACGTATCGCTACGACGCGCACCACACGTGGGAGCACGCCGCGCGCCCGCGCTACCGCACCCCCGAAGAGGTGGACCTCGGACGGTCCCGGGACCCGCTGGAAATCCAGGGGGCGCGGCTTCCCGAGGCGCGGCGCGCGCAGATCGACGCGGAGATCGAGGCGGTGCTGGAGGAAGCGGTGCGGTTCGCTCTGGACAGTCCGCACCCCGATCCGGCCACGGCGCTCGATTATCTCTACGCCGACGGTACCCAGGCCCGCGCCGGGGTGGCCTGATGACGGTCCTGTCCTATCTCAAGGCCCTGAACCGGGCCATCGCCGACGAGATGCAGCGCGATCCGGCGGTGTGCGTGTTCGGCGAGGACGTGCGGGCCGCCGTCACCAACGTCACCGCGGGGCTGGTGAAGCGGTTCGGGGACGCGCGCGTGCTCGACATGCCGATCTCGGAGCAGGCGTTCACGGGCATCGCCACCGGTGCCGCGATGTCCGGCATGCGGCCGCTGATCGAGTACCAGATCCCCGCGCTGCTCTTCCTGGCGTTCGAACAGATCGTCAACCAGGCCCACAAGTTCTCGCTGATGACCGGCGGGCAGGTGAGCGTCCCGGTGACGTACCTGATCCCCAGCTCCGGATCCCGCGACGGCTGGGCCGGTCAGCACTCTGATCATCCCTACAGCCTGTTCGCCCACATCGGCGTGAAGACCGCGGTCCCGGCCACCCCGGCCGACGCCTACGGCCTGCTGGCCACCGCCATCCGCGACGACGACCCGGTCGTGGTCTTCGCCCCGGCCGGCGCGATGGGACGGCGCGAGGACGTGGATCTCTCGCAGCTGGCGCCGGTGCCGCTGGGGGTGGGGCGGGTCCACCGCGTCGGCACGGATGTGACGGTGGTGGCGATCGGGCATCTGGTGCAGGCCGCGCTGGAGGTCGCCGAGGAGCTGGCCGAGACGGTCGATGTAGAGGTCTTCGATCCGCGCACGCTTCATCCCTTCGACTGGCAGGGGCTGGCCGAGTCGCTGGAGCGGACCGGACGGCTGGTGGTGATCGACGACAGCAACCGTTCCTGCGGCATCGGCGGCGAGATCCTGGCCACCGCCGCGGAGGAGATGCATCTGGTCGCGCCACCGAAACGGGTCACCAGGCCGGACGGCGCGGTGCTGCCGTTCGCCGAGGGGCTGGACCGCGCGCTTCAGCCGACGCGGGAGCAGTTGCGGACGGCGATTCAGGCTGTCGCGAAGAATGGGGGCGCCCGATGAGTGAGCCGACAACCGGATCAGCAGGGGGCCGACCGCATGTGGCGGCCGCCGACTCAGCAGTGACTGAGGCACTCGCGCCTGCCGCGAGCGACTCCCCAGCGACTCCAGTCGCGCTGGTCACCGGCGGCGGCAACGGCATCGGTGCGGCACTGTGCGCCAAACTCGCCGCGACCGGCCACCGCGTCCTGGTCGTGGACGTAGACCCCGAGGCGGCTGCCAAGACCGCCGAGTCCTGCGGCTGCATCGCCTTTCCCGCCGACGTGTCCGACCCGAAGCAGAACCATGCGATGGTCGCCCACGCCGTCAAGCGCCTCGGCCGCCTCGACATCGCCGTCCTCAACGCCGGTGTCAGCTCCGACCAGCCGCCGGACCTGCCGCTCGACCTCGAGCGCTACCGCCGCGTCCTGGGCGTCAACGTCGACGGCCTCGCGTTCGGGATCGATGCGACCGTTCCCGAACTCGCGCGTCGCGCGGGCCGCATCCTGGTCACCGCCTCGCTCGCGGGCCTCGGCCCCGACCAGGCCAATCCGCTCTACGCGCTGACCAAGAGCGCCGCGATCGGCTACGTCCGCGCCATCGCCGCCGCACTCGAACCGCGCGGCGTCCGCATCAATGCCCTGTGTCCGGGCTTCACTGACACCGCGATCCTGGGCATCACCCGGCGGCTGATCCGCAAGCAGGGCTTCCCGCTGCTCACACCCGATGACGTCGCCGCCGCCGCGCTGACCGTCCTGGACACGCCGGGCACCGGCCAGGCCTGGACCCTTGTCGCCGGCCGCCCGGTGCGGCCCTTCGCGTTCCCATCGCTGCCCACCACCCTGATGCCGGACGGCTCCGAGGCCCGCTTCCGGCCGTTCCTGAGCCGGGCCCCGAAGAAGGAGGACACGCCATGACCGGAGGCAGCACGACCGGAGGTAGCACGACCGGCCGCACCATGCCTGGCCGCACGATGCCCGGACCCGCCGTGAACGGCTCCGGGATCCGGGCCGCGCTGGCCGCCGATCCCGGCCTCGGCGCCGGGAACGTGCTGCACAAGCTGATCGAACACGGCGCGCCGCTGGACGGCCCCGGCATCACGTTCGACACCGCCGTCGACAGCCACCCGGCCGGGCACGCCCTGACCCTCGGCGAGCTGCGCGAGGCGGTGGCGGCGCGCGCCGTCTGGCTGAGCCAGCAGGGCATCGGCCCGCGCGACCCGGTGGCGCTCTACGTCACCAGCGCGGCCGACTGCTTCCTGCATTTCATGGCTCTGACCTGGCTCGGCGCCATCCCGGCGCTGATGAACCCCAATCTGCCCGGCGACGTAGCCGCCGAGTACATCCGTCGTCTGCGGGCCGTCGGGCTGCTCACAGACGCGGATCACCGGCGGCTGCTCGCCCGGGCGGATCGGGGTTCGGAACTGGGGTTCGCGACCGACGCGGTGTACGACGTGGCGGTCACCGGCGCCGGGGATCCGGCCGCGGCGCCGCGGCCGTACCGGCACGCCGACGACGACCCGATCGCGATCACCCACTCCTCGGGCACCACCCGGATGCCGACCGCGGTCACCCAGACCCACGCCAACCTGTTCGTCGGCACGCGCCTGCTACGCCTGCGCAAGCCCCGGGCCCGCGGCACCGAGCGCATTCTCAGTGCCCTGCCGGCCCCGCACGCCGCCGGCATCATGGCCGTGAACCACGCGCTGTGCAATCGCAGCGACCTGCTTTACCTCTCCCGCCCGGACGACGGCCCGGCGGTGGTGGACGCCATCGAGCGCTGGCGGCCCACCGGCGTGTTCGGGTTCGCCGTCACCTGGGCCGAGCTGGCCCGGATCGATCTGAGCGAGCGCGCCGTCGACTCGGTGTCGCTCTGGTACAACACCGGCGACTGCGCCCACGAACCGCACATCCGCCATCTGGTCGCGGCCGGGTCTTACGAGAAGGTCACGCGCGACGGCGTGCACCGGGTTCCCGGCTCGATGTTCGTCGACGGCCTCGGCTCCAGCGAGATGGGCCACAACGCCTTCCACATCACCCACACTCCCGACACCGAGCGCTACGGCCGCTGCGTCGGCCAGACCCACGACTTCGCCGAGATCAAACTGCTCGACCCGGCCACCGGCGAGGAGGTCCCGGTCGGCGAGGTCGGGCTGTGCGGGATGAAGTCGCCGTCGTTGTCGCCGGGCTACTGGAACGACAGCGCCAACACCTACCGCAACCGCCGCGACGGCTACTACCTGACCGGCGACCTGCTCTACCGCGACGAAGAGGGCTACTACTACCACGTGGACCGGATGGTCGACGCGGTCGACCTCGGCGGCGGCCGGTGGCTGTACACGGCCATGTCGGAGGAGCGGATCCTCAAGACCTGCCCGGACGTCCTGGACTGCACCGTCGTGGCCGTTCCCACCGAGGACGGCGTCGTGACCGACGTACTGCTCACGCTGCATCCGTGGGCCGATCCGCACGAGGACTGGGAGCCGGCGGTCCGCGGTGCGCTGACCGACGCCGCGGCCGCGACCCTTCGCAGTGTCCTGGTGATCGGCGACGACCGGCTGGTCGTCGGGCCGACCGGCAAGGTTCGCAAGTTCCTGATGCGGCAGCGGTACGTGACGGATTCCGTGGCCCAGGACGCGCCGGACCCGGCCTCGGACCCAGACCCGGCCTGTGTTCCGGACCCGGCCGCGACCTCGACCCCGGGCACTACCTCGGCCGCACAGGAAAGCAGGCCCCTGTGACCGCCCTGACCGCCATCGGCACCTACCTCCCGGCCGAACGGGTACCGATCGAGGACCTGGCCGACCGGTTCGGTCTGACCGCCATGCAGACGAAGGTCTTCCGGCGCTATCACAAGCTCGGCTCGGTCAGCCGCGACCCCGGCGGAACCCTGTCCGATTTGCTGCGCGGCGCGCTGGATGACCTCGAAGGCCTGGTCGGCAACGAGGAACGGGTCCGGTACGTCATCCACGCCCGCACCTTCCCGACGGTCACCCCCTATCCGCTGAACCCCTTGCGCGAGCTGTGCCGCGAACGCGGACTGGACCACGCCGAGACGTTCGCCGTCGGCCACCACGCCTGCGCCTCCGGCCTGCTGGCGATCGACGTCGCGGGCCGCCTGCTGGCCGCTGACGCCGACACCCGCCCGGACGCCCTGGCGCTGATCCTGGCCGGGGAGAAGGCGTTCACCGGCGAGGCGCAGCTGGTGCCCGAGACGTCGTTCTTCGGCGAGGGTGCGTCGGCCTGCCTGGTAAGCGCGTCCGGGGACCGCGACCGGCTGCTGTCCTACACCGCCGACCTGCGCGGCGAGTTCGACGGCGACTCGATGGAGCAGGCACTGGAGTTCCAGCGCATCTATTCCGACGCGCTCGGCGAGGCGATCCTGGCCGCCGTGGAGGGCGCCGGGCTGGCGATGGCCGGGATCAGCCTGGTGCTGCCGCACAACGTGAACGTGGTGGCCTGGCAACGGGTCTGCAAGCGGATCGGCTTCCCGCAGGCGCAGGTCGTGCTGGACAACGTGACGCCGGACGGCCACGTGTTCTGCGCGGACGCCTTCCTGAACTACCGGACCGCCAGCCGCAAGGGCCTGCTGAAGCCGGGGGAGCGGTACGTCGTCGCGGCCGCCGGCGCCGGACGCGGGGCGACGTTCTCGGCCATGGTCTTCGAACACTGAAGGGGGTCGCGTGATGCAGAACTTTGAGAAAGGACCGTCATGACGGAGCAGAGTCTGGAGCTGCACATCGGCGCCATCACCGCCGACGCGGGCTTGCGCGCGCGGATCGTGGACACCGTCTGCGCGCTGCTGCCCGACGTCCTCAAGCGCGAGGTCGACGGCGCCGGCGAGGGCACGACGCTGATGGAGGACCTGGGGATGAGCTCCACCGGGGCACTGGAGATCGTGCTGCTGTTGGAGGAGAACCTGGAGGTCGAGATCAGCGTGGAGGACCTCGGCCGCGAGCACTTCGAAACCGTCGGAACGCTGGCCGACTACGTCGCCGGCAACGTGATCCCCGAAGACTGACACTGAGACTGAGGTACCGAGGCCGTGCACACTACTGTCCCGCCCGGAAACCGCGCCGCCGCCCAGCCGGCCGATCGGTGGGGGATCCGCCGCGCGGTGCGGCTGGCGTTTCCGGGACCGTCCAGCCTGGCCCAGGACCAGGCGCACACGGCCCGGCTCGACGTCTATCTGACCGATCTGTTGCAGCCGCACGGGCTGGCGCTGAACCCCGGCGCGCTGGCGCCGCGCGGCCAGTCGTACGGGGAGATGGCCGAGGCGCTGATCGAGCTGGCAGTGCCGGCCGGGGAGGGCGTCGATCTGCTGGTCATGGCATATGCGATTCCTGACATAACGCCGGGCCGGGCCACCACCACCTATCTGAGCCACGTCTGCCCCGGCAAGCCGATGGCCTTCGCGGTCAGCGACGAGGGGACCGCCGCGGGCTTCACCGGGCTGCGGCTGATACGCGAGTACGCGCGCAGCGGGGACTACCGGCGCGCGCTGCTGGTGGTGGTCGAGCAGGCCTGGCTCGCTTACGATCCCGGGGTTCCCGTCGCGGTGCCTTCGGCGCACAGCGGGGTCGCGCTGCTGTTCGGGGACGACGACGGAGACGAGGACGGAGCCGGGATCGGCGACGTGCACGTGCGGGCCGGCACCGCCGAGAGGTCGCCGTGCGCACAGATCGAAGACCTCGGTGAGGCGCGGACCGTCATTCTCGGCGCGGTACTCAAGGCCGAGGCCGATGCACTGGTGGCTCGCGCGGATGTGGTGCTGGCCTCCCCGGGCCGGCCGTTCACCGGAGTCTGGTGGGAGCTGGCCGGAGTACTGGAAGCGGATTCCGCTGAGCACGGCGGCCACCGCATCGTGCTCGCCGACGCCGACCCGGAGCTCGGACTCCTGTGCACGGCCGCTGTCGACGTCCGCCGATCTCGCGGCGCCTTCACTCCCCAGGCCTCCTCGCCGCTGTTGTGTCTGGACGACTACCGGCGCGCCGCTCAGGAGCGGGTCGCGCCCGAAGTCTGGGACTACATCGACGGCGGCGCGGACACCGAGCGCACCGTCACGGCCAACCGGCAGGCCTTCACCCGGGTGGAACTGCGACCGCGCGCACTGGTCGACACCGAGATTTGCGATACCCGGACACAGATTCTCGGCTCCTCTGTAGGTACACCACTGGCTGTCGCACCGACCGCCTATCACCGGCTGGTGCATCCCGACGGCGAGGTCGCGACAGCCCAGGGAGCTGGCGCGGCCGACGCGTTGTACGCGGTGAGCATCTTCGCCAGCCGCACGTTGGAGGACATCGCGTCCTCCGCATCCGGGCCGTTGTGGCTCCAGCTGTACTGGCTGCGGGAGCGGGAGGCGCTGGCCGGGCTGATCGACCGGGCGGCCGCGGCCGGCTACCGCGCGTTGGTGCTGACCGTCGACATCCCGCGCATGGGCCGGCGGCTGCGTGACATGCGGAACGGGTTCGCGGTCGGACCGGAGTGCGCGGCGGTGAACCTCGACGCGGCGTTGATGGCGGCCGCCCATGTGCGCGGCTCGGGATCCTCGGCGCTCGCCGTGCACACCGCGAGGGCCATCGATCCGTCGGTGACGTGGGCCGATCTGGCGTGGCTGCGCGAGCGGAGCGAGTTGCCGATCGTGCTGAAGGGGATCCTCACCGCCGAGGATGCCCGGCTCGCGGTATCTCATGGTGCTGATGCGATCATCGTCTCTAATCACGGCGGCCGACAGCTGGACGGCGCGGTGCCGAGCCTGGCGGCGTTGCCGGAAGTGGTGGCGGCGGTGGCCGGGGCATGCCCGGTGCTGTTCGACGGGGGCGTGCGCAGCGGGGGAGACGCGTTCGCGGCCTTGGCTTTGGGCGCGCAGGCGGTGTTCCTGGGGCGGCCGGTGTTGTGGGGGTTGGCGGTCGACGGCGCGGCCGGGGTCGCAGGGCTCTTGGATCTGGCGACCGGGGAGCTGGCACACACTATGGCTTTGGCCGGGCGGCCGACGTTGGACGTGATCGACCGCGATGCGGTGCGGTTCGAGGGGGCGGTGCGGTGACGGCCGAGTGGCGGCGTGAGGATCTGCACGTGGCGGTCCGTGACCCGGCCGCCGCGTCGATGAACTTCCTCAACGAGGTCGCCGCCCGGTTCCCGGACGCGGTGTCGTTGGCGGCCGGGCGTCCTTACGACGGGTTCTACGTCGCCGACGATGTCGAGCGGTACTTGCAGGTCTATCGCGATCACCTGGCCAGTACCGGCCTTTCGGCGTCCGCGATCGACCGGACGCTGCTCCAGTACGGCCGGACGAACGGCGTGATCGGGGACCTGATCGCCCGGACGCTCGCCGTCGACGAGGGGATCGAGGTGCCGGCCGAGGCGGTGATGGTGACCGCCGGGTGTCAGGAGGCGATGATCGTCGCGCTGCGGGGACTGTGTGCGGGGCCTGATGACGTCGTGCTCGCGGCCGAGCCCTGCTACGTCGGGTTCACCGGGGCCGCGCGCATCCTCGGGATCGAGGTCGTCCCGGTCCCGGAGGCGGCCGACGGGCTGGACCCCGACGCGGTGCTGCGGGTAGCGCGGGAGGTGCGGGCGTCGGGGCGGCGCGCGCGGGGGCTGTATGTGGTGCCGAACTTCGCCAACCCATCGGGGGTGTCGATGGCGGTCTCGGCACGGCGCCGGTTGCTGGAGGTGGCCTCGGAGGCCGGGCTGGTGATTCTGGAGGACGATCCGTACGGGTTGTTCGGGCTCGACGATGAGGCGCGGCCGACGCTGAAGGCGCTGGATGGCGTGGCGGGCGGTCGGTCGGTGATCTACCTGGGGTCGTTCGCGAAGTCGGTGTTCCCCGGCGCGCGGGTGGGATTCCTGGTCGCCGATCAGGTGGTGGTGGACGGGGCGGGGCGGCGGACGCTCCTGGCC
>NZ_JAAFZA010000270.1 GCF_015356865.1 Catenulispora pinisilvae | reverse complement strand
GCCTTGGGGTCGGCTGCGGAGCCGGTGGCGTCGGCGGATGCTTCGGACTCCGCGGCGGCAGCGGCTGCTGGTTCGACGGCGGCTACTGCTTGAGCGGCGGCGGCTGGTTCGACGGCGGCTGCTTGAGCGGCGGCGGCTGGTTCGACGGCGGCTGCTTGAGCGGCGGCGGATGCCGGAGGTCCAGCGGCGGCTGCGGCGGTTGATTCGGCGGCGGCGCTTTCAGCGGTCGCGGGGCCGGATCCGGTGCCGGAAGCAGCGAGCTCAGCACTGTCCAGGCCGACGAGATCCTCGAGGTCGTCGAAGTCCTCGTCGGCGAACAGTTCCTCGACCCGGTGCCGACGCCGCTCCAGGCGGTTCAGCGGCAGGCCGAGGTCGGCGACCGCGTCCCGGATGGCGTCGTAGACCAGGTCGGACTCCTCCTCGGTGCCGCCGAGCCGGACCAGCAGGGCCCGGCCGTCGCGGCGCGGGCTGAGCCCGGCGGTCTTCAAGGCGGCGGCCAGCCGGGCCGCGCCCTCGTCGACCTCGACCGCCAGCACCGCGCTGGCCTTGGTGAAGGCGGACATCGAGGCGGCCCGCAGCAGCTTGCCGGACTCGATGGCGACCAGCGAGTCGCAGATCTGCTCGATCTCGCCGAGCAGGTGCGAGGCGACCAGGATGGAGATGCCGAACTCGGCGCCGATCCGCTCGATCAGCTCCAGCATCGACTCCCGGCCGGCCGGGTCCAGGCCGTTGGTGGGCTCGTCCAGCAGCAGCAGGCGCGGGTCGCCGACCAGGGCCTGGGCCAGCTTCACCCGCTGCTTCATGCCGGTGGAGTAGGTGCCGATCTGGCGGTAGCGCTCCTCGTGCAGGCCGACGTGGCGCAGCGACTCGGCGGCGCGTTCCTTGGCGGCGGTGGCCGGCAGGCCGCCCATCCGGCCCATGTGCGTGACGAATTCGGTGGCGGTCACGTCCGGCGGCAGGCAGTCGTGCTCGGGCATGTAGCCGACCAGGGTCCTGATGTGCTCGGCCTGGTCGACCACGTCGTAGCCGAGTACCGAGGCCGAACCGGAGGACGGCGCCAGCAGGCCGAGCAGGATCTTGATCATCGTCGACTTGCCCGCGCCGTTCGCCCCGACCAGCCCGATGACGCCGGCCGGGACGGACAGTGTCAGCCCGTCCAGCGCCGTCACCGCCCCCCGGGTGGCGCCGTTGTAGCGCTTGGTGAGGCCGGACGCCTCGATCACGGCGGCGGTGGCCGCCGGGACGGCCGCGGCGGCCGCCGATGTCGTGGCTGTGGTCATAGTCCCACCGTAGAGAGAAGACGGGGCCGGGCGCTTCAGCTTGAAGTCGCCGGTGTCCCTAGCCCGCAAGGATGACGGCATAACCCACCGGGAGTAGTTCTCCGCCTGCGGGCCTACTCCCGCGGGCGGCGACCGCACCGGCGCCGGCCCCGGTCGGATGCTGGACCGGCCTGCGGCTGATCCAAGGAATCTTGTTAGCGTGAAGGCATGAACACGGCCGATCTTCTCACCGTCACCTCCGATGATCTGGCCATCACGCGTCTGGGCGAGCGCACCGTCGACACCCCGCTCGCGGACCTGCTCGGCGAGCGCGAGGAGACGTGGCACTACGTCACCGAGACCGACCGGGTGCTGCTGGACGTCGTACAGGGCATAGCGAAGAAGCGCGCATTGGACGTGGCCGCGCTGCCGGCCTTCAACCCCGGCGGCCCGCGCCGGAAGCTGTTCTTCGAACCGTCCGAGGTGACCGCGGGCATCGTCACCTGCGGCGGCCTGTGCCCCGGGCTGAACAACGTGATCCGCGGCCTGGTCCTGCACCTGGGCCGCGCCTACGGCGTCAAGCGCGTCCTGGGCATCCGCAACGGCTTCAAGGGGCTGACCGACGGCTCGGAGCCGGTGGTCCTCACCGAGCAGTCGGTCGCCGACATCCAGAACCGCGGCGGCACCATCCTGGGCACCTCGCGGGGCAACCAGGATCCGGTGGTCGGGGTGGACACGATGGTCCGCCTGGGCGTGAACATCCTGTTCGTCATCGGCGGCGACGGCTCACTGCGCGGCGCGCAGAAGCTGGCCGACGAGGCGCGCGGGCGCGGCGAGCGCATCGCGGTGGTCGGCATCCCGAAGACCATCGACAACGACATCCCCTGGATCGACCGCTCCTTCGGCTTCCAGACGGCGTTCGCCCAGGCCGCGCAGTCCATCCGCGCGGCGCACATAGAGGCTTCCTCGACGGAGAACGGCGTCGGCCTGGTGAAGCTGATGGGCCGGCACAGCGGCTTCATCGCCTGCTACTCGACCCTGGCCAGCCACGACGTGGACTTCACGCTGATCCCCGAGGTGCCCTTCGACGTGGACGTGTTGATGTCGCGGCTGAAGAAGAAGGTCGAGCAGCAGGGCCACACGGTGGTCGTGGTCGCCGAGGGCGCGGGGCAGGAACACTTCCCGGCGTCGGACCAGACCGACGCCTCGGGCAACGCGAAGCTGAACGACATAGGCGGGCTGCTGAAGAAGCGGATCATCGATTCGTTCGGGGACGAGCCGCTGTCAGTGCGCTATGTGGACCCCGGGTACGAGATCCGCTCGGTGCCGGCGAACGCCTTCGACGCGGTCTACTGCACGCGGCTGGCGCAGGCGGCGACGCATGCCGGGATGGCCGGGTTCACGTCGATGGTGGTCGGACAGTGGAGCGGGCGGATGGTGCATCTGCCGATCGCACTGACCACGGCCAGCCGGAATGTGGTGGATCCGCATGGGCAGCTGTGGATGAACGTGCTGGAGACCACGGGGCAGCCCAAGCGGATGGTCTGAGGCGGCGCGCCGAATCGGCGCGCCACCCGATGAGCGCGCCGCGCTACCCCAGGGCCGTCTTCACCACGTCGGCGAGGTGCTGGGCCAGCCGGCGGGCCTGCTCGGCGTCCTCGGCCTCGACCATCACCCGGACCAGGGGCTCGGTGCCGCTGGGGCGCAGGAGGACCCGGCCGGTCTCGCCGAGTTCGGCTTCGGCCTCCTTGACCGCCTGGGCCAGTTCGCCGCTGGTGGCCGCGCGGGACTTGTCCACGTCCTTGACGTTGATCATCACCTGCGGGAGCTTGTGCATCACCGCGGCGAGGTCGGCCAGGGAGCGGCCGGTGGCGGCCATGCGGGCCAGCAGGTGCAGGGCGGTCAGGGTGCCGTCGCCGGTGGTGGCGTGTTCGGTCAGGATGACGTGGCCGGACTGTTCGCCGCCCAGGACGTAGCCGCCGGCGCGCATCGCCTCCAGGACGTAGCGGTCGCCGACCGCGGTCTCGACGAAGTTCAGGCCTTCGCGCTGCATCGCCTGCTTGAAGCCGAAGTTGGCCATCACGGTGCCGACCACCGTGTCGCCGGCCAGCTTGTCCAGGTCGCGCAGGGACAGGGCCAGGACCGCGAGGATCTGGTCGCCGTCGACCTCCTCGCCCGCCGCGTCCACGGCCAGGCAGCGGTCGGCGTCGCCGTCGTGGGCGATGCCGGCGTGGGCGCCGTGTTCCAGGACCGCGGACTTCAGTTTGGCCAGGTGGGTCGAGCCGCAGTCGGCGTTGATGTTCAGGCCGTCGGGCTCGACGTGGGTGGCGATCACCTCTGCGCCGGCCCGGCGCAGGGCTTCCGGGGAGACGCGGAAGGCGGCACCGTTGGCCTCGTCGACGACCACTTTCAGGCCGTCCAGGCGGTTGGGGAGGGTGTCGAGCAGGTGCTCGATGTAGCGCTCGCCGCCTTCGGGGTAGTCGGCGACCCGGCCGACGGCCGCGCCGACGGGGCGGGACCACTGCTCGTTCATCCGGGCCTCGATGGCGTCCTCGAGGGCGTCGTCGAGCTTGAGGCCGCCGCGGGCGAGGAACTTGACGCCGTTGTCCGGGGCCGGGTTGTGCGAGGCGGACAGGACCACGCCGAGGTCGGCACCCAGGAACTCGGTGAGGTAGGCCACCGCGGGAGTGGGCAGGACGCCCAGCCGGAACACGTCCACCCCGGCCGAGGCCAGACCGGCGACGACGGCGCCCTCCAGGAACTCGCCCGAGGCGCGCGGGTCGCGGCCGACGACCGCCTTGGGCCGGTGCCCCTCGAACGCCCCCACTTCGCCGAGGACGTGCGCGGCCGCCACCGAAAGGTCCAGCGCCAGCTCCGCTGTCAGATCCCGGTTGGCCATGCCGCGTACGCCGTCGGTGCCGAAAAGCCTGGTCATATGCGCGTTCTCCTAGAGGGGGCAGGAGGGTGGAACCCTAGGGGACGGTATGCCCGCCGGAAACATCGTACGAACGCCCCGGAAAGCGGATGCTCCCGGGGCGTTCGGACACCAAGCGGTCCGCGACGGCGCGCGGACGCTCCGTCGATTTAGCGCTTGCTGTACTGCGGCGCCTTGCGGGCCTTCTTCAGACCGGCCTTCTTGCGCTCGGTGGCGCGCGGGTCGCGGGTCAGGAAGCCGGCCTTCTTCAGCGTCGCCCGGTTGTTCTCCTCGTCCGCCGCGTTCAGCGCGCGGGACACGCCCAGACGCAGCGCGCCGGCCTGGCCGGAGATGCCGCCGCCGTCGATGCGGGCGACGACGTCGTACGCGCCGTCCAGCTCCAGGACCTTGAACGGGTCGTTCACCAGCTGCTGGTGGACCTTGTTCGGGAAGTAGGCGTCGAGGGTCCGGCCGTTGATCTTCCACAGACCGGTGCCCGGCACGATGCGGACGCGGGCGATGGCCTCCTTGCGGCGGCCCAGGCCCTGCCCGGAGGTGCTGGCCGTGCGGCGCACGACCGGCGCGGCGGCGGCCGCGGGGGTCTCCGAGGTGTACTCGGTGAGCTCCTCCTCGGGGGCGGCGGGAGCGCCGTCGCCGGCGAACTCGTCAACGGTCTCGGTGGTGGTGTCGACCTCGGTCACAGCCACAGTTCCTTTCTGGTTTTAAGAAGAGTGGTAGTGGCCGGGGCTACTGCGCGACCTGGGAGATGACGAACGGCTCGGGCTTCTGCGCGGAGTGCGGGTGCTCCTCGCCGCGGTACACCTTCAGCTTGGTCAGCTGCTGGCGGCCCAGCGAGTTCTTCGGCAGCATGCCGCGGACGGCCTTCTCGATGGCCTTGCGCGGGTCCTTGTCGATCAGGTCGCCGTACTTGACCGAGCGCAGACCGCCCGGGTAACCGGAGTGCCGGTAGGCGAGCTTGTCCTCGCGCTTGTTGCCGGAAAGGTGCACCTTCTCGGCGTTGATGATGATCACGAAGTCGCCGGTGTCGACGTGCGGCGCGAAGATCGCCTTGTGCTTCCCGCGCAGCAAATGCGCGGTCTGCGAGGCGAGTCGGCCGAGGACGACGTCACGGGCGTCGATGACGTGCCACTGACGCTGCACGTCACCGGGCTTAGGGCTGTACGTACGCACGGAAATGCTCCTGGCGTGTGTCGTAGACGTTTACGCGGTGAAGAAGCACGCCGGTGTCGTGAGTACAAGGCATGCCTAAAGGCGCGAGTCGCCGCGGCCGACTTCCCATCTCCTCAGATGCAACGCCAAGGAGTCGGGCCTGTACGGACGTGTCGATGAACGCACCGAAGGACCAGCTTACCCGATGACCGGAGATGCTCATGACGTCCTGAGCACTTCAGGGGCATCCCTCATGATTTCGCACCGGACTTGACCGGCCCGCGGTCCGGCCGCCGCTCGTCCCACACCGGCTCGGGCGCCTCGTAGACCCGGCCGTCGGTCCCGAACACCAGATACCGGTCGAAGCCCCGGGCGAACCACCGGTCGTGGGTGACGGCGATCACGGTGCCCTGGTACGCCTCCAGCCCGGCCTCCAGCGCGTCGGCGGACATCAGGTCCAGGTTGTCGGTGGGCTCGTCCAGCAACAGCATCGTGGAGCCGGTCAGCTCCAGGCGCAGGATCTGGAACCGGGCCTGCTGGCCGCCGGAGAGGTTGCCGAAGCGCTGTTCCGCCTGGTTGTTCAACGCGTAGCGCGCGAGCGTGGGGGACGCGTTGTCGCGCTGGAAGGAGAACTCCTCCCACAGGATCTCCAGGAGAGTCTTCTGTTCCAGGGCCGGCTGACGGTGCGTCTGGCGGAAGTGTCCGGGGATGACGCGCGCGCCGAGCTTGAAGGTGCCGGTGTGGGCGACGTCATCTCCTGCGAGGAGGCGGAGGAAGTGGGACTTCCCTGAGCCGTTCCCTCCGAGAACCGCGACCCGTTCCCCGTAGAAGACCTCTGTAGAGAAGGGCTTCATGAGTCCGGTGAGCTCCAGATCCACGCACTCAAAGGCCCGGACTCCGGTACGGCCGCCCTTAAGGCGCATCTTCACTGTCTGCTCGCGTGGCGGCGCCGGAGGCGGGCCGGCCTGCTCGAACCGCTCAAGGCGTCCGCACATGACCCGGTACTTGGCGGCCATGACTTCGCTGACCTTCGCCTGTTGGCGGAGCTCATTGACGAGGTTCTTGAGGCGGCGGTGCTCCTCTTCCCAGCGGCGCAGGAGTTCTTCGAAACGATCGAAGCGGGCCTTGCGGACCTCGTGATAGTTGGCGAAACCGGCACCGTGGATCCATACCGATCCCCCGATGCCGCCCCCGGAACCGGCTTCAACGGTCACGATCTTCTTGGCGGTAGCCGCGAGGAGTTCGCGGTCGTGGGTGACGTACAACACGGTCTTCGGCGTCTCGTTGATCGCCTCTTCCAGCCACCGCTTGCCCGGGACGTCCAGGAAGTTGTCCGGCTCGTCCAGCAGGAGCACTTGGTCCGGCCCGCGCAATAGGGATTCCAGTACCAGCCGCTTCTGTTCTCCTCCAGAGAGAGTGGAGGCGGCGCGGAATTGGGCCTGGATATAGGGGATGCCGATAGCGATGGTGCAACAGGTGTCCCACAGGGTTTCCGCCTCATAGCCGCCTGCGTCACCCCAGTCGACGAGCGCCTGTGCGTAACGCATCTGGGTGGGCTCGGATTCGTCCTCCAGCATCGCCAGCTCGGCCGCCTCCAGCTCTACAGCGGCCTTCTGGAGAGCAGGCTGTGCGACCGAGAGCAGGAGGGTGCGCACGGTCGGCGGTTCCTCCCCCTCGTCCGCCTTCCGGTCCACGAACTGCCGCATCACGCCGAGACCTCCGGAGCGGACCACGGCACCGCCGGCCGGCTCGATATCGCCGGCGATGAGGCGCAGGAGCGTGGTCTTGCCCGCTCCGTTGGCGCCGATCAGGGCCGCCTTGTCACCGTCGCCGATCCGGAAGGAGACGTCCTCCAGCAGGACGCGGCCGTCCGGCAGGTGGTACTGGAGGCTGTTGACGTCGATATGGCCCATGTTGAGCAGTCTCAACGAAGAACACGTTCACGCGCGAGTGGTTATAGCGTCGTGCGCACGGTTCAGGTGTTGCTGCTTTGGGGGGCGGTGCGCAAGGGACCCTCTGATCGAGAATGGAAGTAGGACGAGATGTCTGAGCGGGACGCTGCCCCGGGCCCTCCGCCGATCGCCGCGATGATGCAGCTCTTGGGCGGTTTCCAGGTGTCCCAGGCGCTGTTCGTGATCACCGATCTGGGTGTGCCCACGGTCCTCGATCAGGAAGGCCCCACCACGGTCACCGTATTGGCCGAGCGGACGAACGCCGACCCCGATGCGCTGCGCCGACTCATCCGCTGCCTCGCGCCGATCGGCGTGTTCACCACGGACGGTGAACGAGTGAGCGTCACTCCGCTCGGAGCCACCCTGTCGGAGAAGCACCCCCATTCGCTGCACAGCGTCGCGCGGGCCAGCGGGGAGTTCCACTACCTCGCGTTCGGCGAGTTGCGGCACACGCTGCGCACCGGTCAGCCCGCCGCTGAAAAGTATTACGGCATGCCGTATTTCGACTGGCTCGCCGCCGACCCCGCACGGGCGCAGCTGTTCAGCCAGGCCATGGGGACCTTCGCCACGACGCTGCGCGCCGGCATGCTCGACGGGTACCGCCTCCCGCCCGGGCACACGATCGCCGACATCGGCGGGGCCGAAGGCAAGATGCTGGCCGAACTGCTCGACCGCGACGACGATCCGGCGCGGCGCGGTATCGTCCTGGACCTGCCCGCCACGATCGAGGCCGCGCAATCGTCCCCGGTCGCCGCGCGGCTCGCCGACCGCGTGGAGTTCGTCGCCGGCGACTTCTTCGCCGCTGTGCCCACAGCGGACATCTACCTCCTCGGCTGGGTCCTCCACAACTGGAGCGACCAGGACTGCCGACGCATCCTCGGCACCATCGCCGCGGCCGCGGCACCGGGCGCGCGGCTGCTGATCCTCGAAGGGCTGGTCCCGCCGGGCGACGAGCCGCACCCCGTCAAGGGACTGGACCTGACCATGCTCGGGATCCTCGGCGGCAAAGAGCGCACCGAGCAGGAGTTCCGCGACCTGCTGGACAGCGCCGGGTTCACCCTGGACCGCGTCGTGGCCACGCCCAGCCCCTACATGATCCTTGAGGCCGAACTGCGCTGACACCGAACCGCTGGGGTCTAGCGCGAGTAGCTGCGCGAGTGGCTATAGCGTCGTACGCATGATTCAGGTGCTGCTGCTTTGCGGGTCGGTGCGCAAGGGGTCGTCTAACGAGGCCATGTTGCGGTTGGTACAAGAGGTGGCGGAGGAACCCTTTAGCACTGTGTTCTATGAAGGGCTCGGGGATCTGCCGCACTTCAACCCGGACCTGGATGCGGATCCGCTCCCTGAGCCGGTCGCCGGACTGCGCCGCGCTATAGCGGAAGCGGATGCGGTACTCGTCTGCACGCCGGAGTACGCCGGGACGCTGCCGGGTTCGTTCAAGAACCTGTTGGACTGGACGGTCGGCGGTACCGAGATCTGCGACAAGCCGACCGGGTGGATCAACGCGGCGAACCTGGGGCGTGGCGAGGGCGCGGCAGAGACGCTACGGATGGTGTTGCAGTACACCGGCGCGGCGATTGTGGAGGACGCCTGCGTGCGAATCGCTATAGCGGATCCCGACGCGCGGGAACGTATTAGCGCGGCGCTAGCGGCGCTACTTAATGCGGGTGCTGATACAGCGGGCGTGTAGTAGAAGGGACGGATGCGACCGGAGCCTGGACAAGTCCTGCACTTCTCTGAAGACCCGACGATCACCCACTTCGCACCGCACGTCGCTGCCACGGCTCAGCAGCCGGAGGCGTACGTCTGGGCCGTCGACTACGACCGCGCGCCGGACTACTGGTTCCCGCGACAATGCCCGCGGGCTCTGGCGTGGGTCACGCCAGAGACGACGGACGCGGATCGGGAGCGCATCATCGGGCCCGGAGGCGGGGTGCGGGTGCACGCAGTGGAGTACGGGTGGCTGGAGCGGATGCGGACGACGGAGCTGTACGCGTACCGGTTGGACGCGCGGGACTTCCAGCCGTTCGGCGATCCCGCGCACGCCCATGTTGCCGAGCACGAGGTCCGTCCGCTCGGACCGGCCGAGCGCGTGGGCGACCTGTTCGAGTTGTATGAGGAGGCGGGTATCCAGCTCAAGGTGCTGCCGACGGTGCTCCCGTTCTGGGCGCGGGTGGTCACCTCGACACTGGAGTTCAGCGGGATCCGGCTGCGGAACGCCCGGCTGGCGCCGCCTGAGTGAGGCGACGCCGGCCGACGATGCGCTGAAGGCTGGGGATTCCCGGCCCGGTTCTCAGTGCGGATCGTTACCCGTGCAGAAGGTGCATCCCTGCTTGGTCAGGATGACTGTCTGCGTGGAGAAGTCCCCGGTCGTCTTGTCGTGCAGGGTGATGACATAGCTGCCGAATCCCTCCGAGTAGAGGTGGGAGGCCACCTGCCCGGATTCGCCGTCGCTGGAGGTGCCGTCGCCCCACTCGACCGTGTAGGCGCCGCCCTTCTGGGTAGTCGCCCCCACTTCCACCGTCGGCTGGTCGGCGTCCGGCGCCCACAACTGGATGACGCTGTCGACGCGGGGCCAGGTGCCGGAGGCCGTCGTCCAGTCGACGATCGCCGTGTCCTTGGAGAACTTCCATTCCGGGTCCAGGAACTTCTGGTGCAGCTGCTGGGCCGCGGCCGCGTCCTCGATGATGTAGCCGTGATCCTGCTCCATCGCCGAGTAGAGGTTGCGGGAGCCGATGTAGAACGCCTTGTCGTCGACCATGACCAGCTTGGTGTGCAGGGCGTAGGTGCAGCTGTCACTGCCCTGCTTGCAGGTGATCCCGTTCTGCTTCCCCTCCCAGGTGCTGCCCTCGCTGGTCCTCAGCGAGGCGAGTTGCAGGGTGCGGTGCATCAGCTGGGTGGCCTGCGACTCGTCCATGCCGGTGACCACCATGATGCGCTGCCGGAGGCCCTCCTCCTCCTGCCCCAGGCTGTCCAGGACCGAGTAGTCGTCAGGCTGTCGGGGCGTCGAGACAACGATGCGGACCTTGACGCCCTGGGCCATCTTGCGGGCCAGATCGTCGAACAGTTGCAGGTCCATGTAGGGCAGCCGGTAGAAGGGCAGCTTGCCGTAGCAGCCGCCGAACACGTCCTGCTGGGACAGGATGATCGAGCTCTTCGCCGCCTCGATCAGGGCGTGCTGGGCGACCAGGTCGGGATTGACAGTGTAGAAGTCGCGGGCCTCGGTGCCGGTGGCCCACTTCCCATTGTTGATCAGATCCTTGAAAGAGCCGGTGAGGGCCAGGCAATTCGCCTGCTGCACATCGGTGATCGCCGGCAGCTGGAACGTCGAGGCCTGGTCGTCGGCCTGCACACCGACCCCGAGGCTGGCGACGGACAGGACCGGTTCGTTTCCGGGCGTCGCGGTGTCCGTCGCCGGGAAGTGCTGAAGGCAGCCGGCGCCGGAGTTCGCCCCGATCCACACCCCCTGCATGTCCCCGGAGCGCGCCTTGGGCTGCGCGCACACCCACTGCCACATGCGGTTCAGGAACTTGCCCGCCGACGAGGCCGCCGGGCCCTTCAGCGCGATCATCATGTCGGTGACCGGCTTGGGGGTGTCGATGTACTGCTGGGAGAAGGGGTTGATGCCGCCGGTGAGGGCGGTGTGCCCGTCGACCACGTAGAGCTTGGAATGGTTCCACGACGGCGTCGCCCCGTTGATGGTGGGGAGCACGACCGTGTGCGGCCCGGTGTAGATCTTGATCGTCACCGCCGCCGAAGTGGTCATCTCGGCGACGTTCACCCACAGCCGCTGGGCGTAGCCGGCGGACAGGCCCGCGGTCACGTCCTTGACGAACTTGGTGGCGTAGCCCGGAGCGTCCCCCGAGAAGGGAAGGTAGCCCGCGCCCATGAGGAACCGCACCTGGAGATGGCCTCCGGCGGGCTGGTTGGCCAGCGCGTTGTGAGCGCCCTGGACGATGGACTTGTAGTAGTCCCCGTCGGGGAACGCGATACCGGGAACGATGCCGAAGCGCAGTGAGCCGGGGAACTCCGGCAGGCCCAGGGCGGAGATGTCGATGGTGTGCTTGGCCGCCGACAGGTTCGCGACGATCTTCCCCAGGAACCGGGTCATGCCCGGCCTGTCCTTGCACGGGTTCTTGTCGAAGCAGCCGGGGACGTCCAGGATCCAGGAGGTCGGATCGGCCGGGTCCGCGGGGTCCAGCGCGTTACCGTCGGTGCGCTCCCAGACGGTGTGCTCCAGGCCCGGCGATGACTGTCGGAGCTGGGCCTGGACCGCGTCCAGATATGGCGTCTTAGCCTTCGTGACCACCCGGCCGATCGCCAAGCCGCCGGGGTGGACGCCGACCGGGAAGGAGCTCACCGCGCCGGTCGCGGTGTCGATCGCCGAGACCGAGTCCGAGTTGCTGTTGCCGACGTAGACCCGCGATCCGTCCGGGGAGGCGACGGCCGCGTACGGGTGTGTCTGGACCGTGACCGTGGAACTGACGGTGTCGCCGGCGGTGGCGATCACCGAGACCGTGTTCCCGCCGAAGTTCTCGACGTAAGCGTGCGACCCGTCCGGGGTGATCGCGACGCCGAACGGCTGGGTGCCGACCGGGACGGTGGCGACGACCTCGTTCTTCTTCGCGCCCGCCGTGGCGATCACGGACACCGTGCCGCTCGTGGCGTCGGGGACGTAGACCTTGCTCCCGTCAGGGGTGACCGCGACGCCGATCGGCGCGACGCCCACGGCGATCGTGTCGGTGACGGCGTTCGTCTCGGTGTCGATGACGGATACCGAGTTCGAGACGTTGTCGGTGACGTAGAGGTGCCGGCCGTCGGGAGCCGCTGCCACGCCGTACGGGTTATGCCCGACAGGAATTGTCCCGGTGATGGTGTCGGTCGACGTGTCGAGGACCGAGACCGTGTCCGCCCTGGAGTTGGTGATGTAGGCGTGCCGGCCGTCGACGGCCATCGCGATACCGAGGTGTCCCGGTCCCGAGAGCAGACTGGAGGTCAGGGTGTCGCTGGCGGTGTCGACGACGGAGATGCTTCCGTTGTTGCCGACCACGTAGGCCTTGGTCCCATCGGGGGTGACCGCCACGGCCTCGGGGGCGCCGACGGCGATCGGGCTGCCGGGCACCGCCGCGGTCGGGTTCGCGGTGTTGACGACCGAGAGTGTGTTGTCGCCGCTGTTCCCGACGTAGAGGTAGGTGCCGGGCGGGACGGCCGGAGCGGTGGCAGTCGGGACGGCCGGGGCAGTGCCGGCCGGAGCGGTGCCAGTCAGGGCGGTGCCGGCCGGAGCGCTCGCGGCCCGGACCTGCGGGCCGGCGGCCAGTTCGAGGAAGGCGAGCGTGAGGATGCACAGCGCTGACATCGTGCTTCTGACACGTGCCAGCCGCGCGGCCTGCGCAATGCCCGGGCCTCTTCGTACCAAGGGGATTCTCCTGTTCCATGCGTGATGGACAGAATGATCCCTTTGATAACGTTATGAAGTGGACACGCCACGCCATAACAAAGCAGAATGCATCTTTCGAGTGCTCAGGTACCGCCGATCGGAGAAAGGCCGGACTGCCGGTCGAGCAGGCAGCAGGTCAGCAAGTCAGCAGCCGGAAAGCCACGCTCAGTCCGACTCCAGCACCCTGATCCTGCGCGTCCTCTGCTGCTGCGCCGCCAGCTCCGCATCCGGCGGATAGACGACCTCTTCCAGCGTCAGCCCCTCCGGCGGCGCCACCTTCACCTCGGGCGAGCGCACCCGCTCAGCCAGGA
>NZ_JAAFZA010000027.1 GCF_015356865.1 Catenulispora pinisilvae | reverse complement strand
CCGCCACCGCCACCGCCACCACTGGCCTCGCCGCCTCCACCTCCGCCGGAGTAGCCGGGTTCGGGTTCTCCGGCGCCACCGCAGTTGTGAACGAGGGTGGGGATGTCGCCTGCTTCGACGAAGTAGGTGTGGAGTCCGTCGATGGTGAGGTTGTAGGTGCGGACCGACTGAGTGAAGTTGCTGACCGCCAGCACGACCGCAGTGCCGTCCGGGGTTTGCAGCACGTCGCCGGGCTTGAGATCGCCGGCGGGCACCCAGGCCTTGGCGGTGAGGTCGTAGAAGATGTGGTGTGAGGTTCCGGTGAGCTTCCCAACGGACTTGCCCGACTTGATCGTCAGGGTGGTGAAGTCCCGGTCTGTGTCAGTGATGTGCAGGGCCGTGACGGTGTGGGTCTGGGTACCCTTGCCACCGGGTACCGCAGAGGCGAGCTTGTCCCCGACCTTCACCTGGCTGATCGGCTTCGACGTACCGTCGCCCATCAGGACCTTCGTGGTGCCGACGAAGCTGTTGGCTTGGTCGCAGCCCTCGAGGCCAGAGGGGTCGGTTTGGTTGACGGGGTCCGCGCCTGCGTAGGTGTAGCCGTTGATCGTGTTCGGCTGGTTGAGTTGGAGAAGCGGGTCGTCGCTGATGAAGCGGCCGACAGTGGGGTCGTATTTGCGAGCCCCGACGTCCACTAGGCCGGTATCGACGTCGGCGCTGTCGCCGAGAAAGGTGTGGTCGTCAGCGAAGGAGCCGAATACACCTGGCTGTCCAGTGCCGCGGGGAGTGTTGAAGGGGGTGTAGTCGCGGCGGGCGGTCAGGGCTTGGTCGGCGCTGCTGGGTGAGGCGTCGACTGTGGTCTGCGCGGTGCCCTGCGGGTCACCAGCCTCGTAGCTGATCTTCGGGGCTGCGCCGCCGGTCTCGGTGATGGTCGGCGCGCCGTCGTAGCTGAAGCGTCGCTGGCCGGTGATCTGGTTGCTGGACAGATTCAGGTGCAGTTCGGTGACACCAAGGTACAGCGTGGTCGTGGTGGTGTCGCGCCGGATGAGTTGGTTGCCGTCGGCGTCGTTCACGAAGCCCGCCGCGGCACCGGAATGGTCGATGTCGCTGGCCAGGACGCCCTCGGGATCCCAGGTCAGATTCTGCGCGGGCTTGCCGGCCAGGGCGCGGCCGATGGTGTTTCCGGCCGCGTCGTACTGGCGGACGGTGCCCATCGACGTCGATGCCTGGGCCCAGCTATACGGCATGAACGGCGATCCGACAGCACCGATCCAGGTCGGTCCACTTTTCGACCCCGACCACGCCGCCACCGCAGACCTTCGTAGACCGCTGATCCTCATCACCCTCACCCGCGACGACGGAGACGAGTTCCAGCTCATCGCCGACGGGTGTCATCGGCTCTACCGCGGCTACACCGAAGGACGAGACAGACTCCCCGCCTGGATCCTCACCGCGGCCGAGACCCGATGCCATCACCGTCACGCGCCCCTGCCCGAAGGAACGCCCTACACCGTGATGGGCACCATCGCCGCAGACGACGATCCGGCCGCCTCAATCGCCACAACCCGCGCCGCTGCCAAACCGGATAGCCCGCACCCCGACGGCTGGCTCTGCCGTGTCGACGGTGTCACCGGGGGCACGCCGAAGCCCAGCGCCCTCGCTGTCGCGCCGTCATGAGACAGCGTCCGCGTTTCGCCGCCCGGGCGACCACCGCCTGGCCCGGCGTCATCCGTTGGGCGGCCCACCTGAGGTGGGCCGCCCAACGGCGCGTAGCCCGGAGCCGGTCAGACGTGGCTGTCGTCGACTCCACGCCAGCCGATTCCCGGACGAAGGCGGCCGCCGACCAACCCGGCCCGGATCTTCCGCTGCTGGCCAGCCTCGTGCTCAGCGGTCTGGTCGACCCGGCCGACGCACTCCTCATCGCCCTCATCGAGACCGACCAGCGCCGCTCTCGCTGAGCGCCCGCCCGCTCACATCCGGCCAAAGCACTCCACGTCGCGCGACCTCCCGCCCATTAGAGGAGGCCGCGTGATTCGTCATGCCTGCGTCGCTTCGCCCACCGGAGGAGTACATGCTCGGCAATCCAGCGGTTCCGGACCCCACCTCGACCACACCGCAGTCTGCGGCCACAACGCCTGTCCCGGTGCCCGTACCGACATCGGCGATCCGTGTCGCGCGAGTCGGCGGCACCATCGCCGAGTTCTCGGCCGCCGCGATCAGTGCCCACACGCTGTACCACCTCGGCTGCCAGCTCGACCTCAGGCCGTGGGCGGCCTGGCTCCTGCCGGCCGCGCTCGACATCTATGCCTTCACCGCTCTCGCTGTCGGCTACAACCTGCCTTCAGAGCACCCCGGCCAGCGCATCGTCCTCCGGAACGCGCGACTGGCCTTCGCGTTCACGCTCGGATGCAACGCGCTCGACCACTTTCTGCAGAAGGCCGGACGGCTGGTCGACCCGACCGTCCGCGATCTGCTCCTGGTCACGGTGGCGACTCTTCCCCCGCTTGTGGTCGAGCGTCTGCTGAACTTGCAGAGCGTGCTGATCGCGCATCGGTCCGCACCTGCCGTCCACGACCACGAAGCTGCGGACCAGGGCAACCTGGCCCACCAAGAGGGTACGGACCGTCCAGAGATCGACGGCCGACCACGAGCGGACCGATCGGAGGAAGCTGCCGGCCGCGTAGGCCGTCGCCGCCCGGACTGGACGAGCGAAGGCGCACCAGTATTCGCTGACCTCTCGGCGCGCCTCGGCCGCCGTCCTTCGGCCCGCGAGTTCCAGCAGGGTCTGGCCGTCCAGACCAGGACCTTGATTGCCAAGGGACGCATGGAGGCCGGCACCCGGCCGCCGTCGATCACCACGACCAAACGCGTTCGCTCCGCACTGGAAGCCACGGCGCCACCGAACGTCGGCCCGCGCTCCGACAACGACCCCGACACGACTGGCCCGGTCCTCAACGCGGGTGCGTGAGAGAAGACCTGCCCGATGGTGATTTCAATCGGAGCCGATGGAAGGACTGTACGCCGTCGGTGATCGTAGAGCCTTCCTGGCCGAATACCTGCGCATCTTCGATCCCGGCGGCGAGGCCGGATCAGGTCCCGAGGAGCCATGGTCTCTGCGATCGACACGGAGCGGCCAAACCCCTTTGCGCGGCGTCCGGTGCTCAGATGAGGGAGCGCAATGTCCCGAGCGGCCAGTGCCCGAGCCAAAACGCAATGCGTGAAGGCGCTAATGCGGTCAAGGTCGAGCCGTCATGCGGGACAAGTTCGGTGGGCACGATATAGGCATCTCCGAGATCCAGCCGGATCCGCAGCAGGCGCAGCGACCGTCCGGCGGCGACGTGGCGTCGGATGTCGTTGGTGTGCGGGTAGTACCGGGGATCGACGGCGTGGCCGGCGCAGATGTCGAAGATGTCCAGGGTACCGACGAGCAGGTGGCGGATGCCTGGTCCGAGGTTGAGGCCGACGCGGCGGCGGCTGGCGGTGCGCTCGGCGAGGTTCCGCTTGTCGTGGTTGTCCAGGTGGATGCCCAGGCGCAGGCCGACGGCCCGGTCGGTGGTGGTCGTGACCTGGCCGGGCCGTTCATCGACCGCTGCGAGGAAGTCGGCATCGTAGCGGCCGGCGAACGGGTCGAAGGCGTTGAGGTGCTCGACCAGGGGTCGTTCCGTCGCTGCGGTCAACTTCGCGGCCAGGACGCGTACCAACTCGATCACCTCGGCCGGGTCCTCACCGTCCTCGGCGCGAAGCTGCTCGGCTTCTGCCAGGCTCAGCGCTCGCCAGCTGTCGGTTGGGACGACGGCCCCGTCCTCGACGCCGTCCTGGCCGGCGGCGAGGCGGCCATCAGCGACTTCGCAGCGTTCGACCAGAGCGTTCGGGTCGGCGAAGGCGATGCGAATACCCACGGCGGTTCCCCCTTGTGGATCATCAGTCGTCAGGAAGACTCAGTTCCAGGTCACCGACCAGTGCGAGACCCAGCTGCATAGTCTGCGAGGGTTCGATGACAGCCTGCTTTAGCGAGGCAATGCCGCGGATACCGGACAGATCGTTACCACGCAGGTCCAGGCCCTTGGCCGTGGTCCGCTCGAAGCTGGTCAGGTCCATACGGCAGTGGTCGAACGCGGCCTTGGACAGATCGCAGCCGGCGAACCGAGCCTCTTCCAACGAGCAGTCCCGAAAGATCACCGCGCCCTTGGTGGTGACGTCCTGGAAGGACGCGTAGTCGAGCTTGCAACGTTCGAAGATCACGTCTTCGAAGACGAGTCCGTCGAACTGCCCGGAGAGGATCTTGCAGTTGGCGAAGCGGACGCGTGACCACTTGCCGCTGTTGAAGGCGGCTCCCGACAGGTCGCAGCCGGTGAAGTCGACCGAGTCCATGCGCAACTCGGTGAACTTGGCCCGCTCAACCCGCAACGACTCGATGCGACCGGTGGTCAGACGCTGGTCGGTCACCTCCAGAGACCGCAGCTCGGCGTCGATCAGGCGGAAGTCGCTCATGGTGCCCAGGCGGTTGGCGAGCGTCTCGACCTCTTCAAGGACGGCGTCGTCGAGGTTCGGCAAGGCCGCGGTGGTGGCCCGGATCTCAAGCTGCTCCATGTCGATAAACCCTAGATGTCGGTGGTGACCGTTGTGGGTGGGACGCGCGGCCCCGCCTGGCGGACCGAGCCGCGCAGATCATGGGTCACTTCTTCTTGTCCCAGTTATCCCAGGTGGGCCGGTTGTCGAAGGCGGGAGTGTTGTTGTCCCAACTGGCGCGGTTGTCCCACTTGCCTGCTGTCGGGGCCGTGGCGTCGGCCAGGGCCAGGACGACGGGGTGGTCGGATTCGATGAGTGTTGCCAGCGGGTTCACGGTTCCTCCTTGCGGGTTGTATCGATGAGGGCGTTGACGAGCTCTTGTCGGGAGACCCGGCAGTAGTTGGTTTCAGTGGATGCGAACGTGCCGTTCTCGAAGTAGCGGTTCCCGGCCGTCGCGCCGCGACAGAAGTCGAAGAAGCCGCAGGTGGCACGGCAGGCCGCCAGGCCGTCGGTGAACTCGGCGACGTAGGGCAGCTGCCAGGCCCGGGCCAGGATCGACGACAGGTTCTGTTCCAGGATATTGCCGGCGATGAAGTCGCCGTAATGCTCGTCGCGTATCCCGGCCAGTTCTGGAGACAGCAACACGACGTCGCCGCTGAAGGCGACGGTGGGCAGTGGGTCGAAGCGGTGAGCCTCCCAGGCCGCGCGCTCCCCGGCCCGGATGGTGCGCAGGTAGCTGCCGAGGCGGTCCAGTTCTCGGACCTTGACGCTTGGGTGGGCGGAAGACCAGGCGATCGTCCTCGTCCAGAATTCCCGGGCGTCGGCCGGCCCGGGCTGGTGGCCGACGTTACTTCCTTCGAACTCTTCGATGTTGAGTCCGATCTGGGCCGCGCCCAGGCTTGCGAGGAAGTCCAGCAGGTCCTCAGCCCGGCCGATGCCGTCGGTGCCGACCACGGCGATCACCGAGAACTCGATGCCGCGCTGGCGCAGCCTGCCGATCCCGCCCATGATCCGGTCGTGCGCGGGCCGACCTGCCCGGTCGATCCGGCGGGCATCCAAGTCGGCCGGACCGTCGATGCTGACCCCGACGCTGAAGCCATAGCCCTGGAACAGGTTGCACCAGTCGTCGGTAATCAGCGTGGCGTTGGTCTGGACGGAGTGGTGGATCAGCCCGGCGGTCCGCAGCTGCTCGAACGGGGCCAGCAGCTGGGTCATCGCCTGCACGCCGACTGCCAGGGGCTCCCCGCCGTGCCAGCAGACCTCGACGATCTGCCGCTGACCAGATTCGTCCGGGCCCAGGCTGGTCAGGGACTCCGCGACCGCCCGCGCAACCGCGACCGGCATCCGGTTCCGCCATTTGCGCTGCGGCAGGTAGCAGTAGGCGGCGCAGTCCATGTTGCAGAAGGTGTCCGGCTGCATGACGACCAGCGAGGGGTGCAGAGCGATCCAGCGGGTGAAGGCAGTGACGGCAGCGGTGCTCATTGTGCGTTCTCCTCCCAGGCTGCCGCTATCGGTTCCGACAGGCTGCGCCGCCTAGTGCTCCCGGGTATCAGGACGTCCGCCCAGACCGCACGAGCGAAGGTGTCTCCCAAAACGCCCCACGCCGACGACACAGCCGCGACCAGCTCCAGGCCCCGTCCGGCCTCCGCCTCGACGTCGACTTGGTCCAGGTCTTCGGCACTCTCGATGACCAGGGCCGCACACAGGTGCGGCACGGACGAACCGCCTGCGTCATCGACACGGACCCGCCAGCGGTCCACGAACTCCGCGAGGTGCACCGTGAACTTCCCGCCCGGTTCCCCGCTGCCGCTGTGCCGGATCGCATTGCTGGCCAGCTCGGTCGCCACCAGCTCGACGAGGTCGACTCCTTCGCACTCTCCGAGCACCTTGCGGATGCACTCACGAACCTCCGCGACATACTCCGGGAGTCCGGCAAAGCTCCGCGCCCAGTACGTCACCGTCCGCCTCCGCAACCGGCACGGGCGGCATGCTCCAGATCGCTCATCGCGTCTTCGATGTGCCGGCTGACGACCAAGGCGGCCGGCTCGGGAGCAATCCCGCGCTCGTGCATCGCCAGACAGAGCAGCGCGGCCCTCAGACCCTTGAGGTGCCCTCCCCACGCGAAACGCTCTTCGTCACTCTTCGGGGACAGACCCTCTGGATCTGTTCCTATGACTGCGGCCAGGTGTACCAACGCGCCGTAGCCATCCGTGTAGCCCTCTTCCGTGACCCGGTTGAGTGTCGCCGCCTTCACACGCTGGACCATGAGCAACCATCCGTGATCGTGATGTCCGAAACTTGACCGACCGCCGCCGACGCAGGGCCGGACCATCAACGACTCAGCCGGCTCGAACTGCCTGGCGGAGCCCGTTGAAGTCGCAACCATGGACCAAGTTCACCTCTGGAACATGCCGGTGGACAGGCCAGATCACAGACCAAATGGATACTCGACCTCTTACACTCGGGGTATGCGACCGACTACGCGGAACGACCTGCTTGAAGCAGCTCGCGCCGCTACCGGTTGGACCCAGGAGGACGTGGCCGCGCGGGTACGCGCGATCATTGAGGCGGAGACCGGCGAAGTCCGACACGGCTTCGATCAGCGAAAGGTGTCACGCCTGGAACGGGGTGAGACCCGATGGCCGGCAAGAGACGAGCGGGCGGCGCTGCGGACGCTGTACGGCGTAGCGGAGGACCGAGATCTTGGGTTCTATTACCGCGCACCCGACTCAGTCGAAGCATTACCTGCCACCATGGACGATGTGAACCGCAGGGAGCTGTTGCGTCTAGGAACGCTGGTCGGTGCGGCTGCCATCAGACAGGACGCCGCCACTGCTCTTGGTGCCGATCCCCGGAATGCGCTGCAACGCCCGACCGGGGACATGAACGAGTGGCAGAGCACCGGCACTGAACTGTGGACCATGTACGCGTCAGCGCCGTCGAAGGCCACGGTCTTGCCCGCGGTCCGTGCGCATGTCGCCGAGCTCGTCGACCGGTTGAGGGCGCCGATGCCTCCAGCTCGCCGTACGCGCACGTACGAGTTGACCAGCAACGCGTTCCAACTCGCGGGAGAAATCCTCTTCGACACGAACGACTACGCCGACGCGGCAAACTGCTACGCGGTAGCCTCCAACGCTGGCCGCGAGGCAGGTCACTACGACCTGTGGGCTTGTTCCATGGTCCGCCACGCCTTCATCAGCTTGTATGAGCGACAGTTCGCGCAGGCCGAGCCGCTTCTGGCTCTCGCCTCTCAAATCGCGGCACGAGGAGACTCGTCGCTGTCCACCCGCCAATGGGCGGGGTCTGTCCATGCGCAGGCCCTCGCCGGGCTCGGCGACGCCACGGGATGCCTCCGAGCCCTCGACCTCGCAGAATCCGTCACCGACCTCCGCGGGGACATCCACAACGGTGGATGGCTGCGGTTCGACGGCTCCCGCCTCGCCGAGGAACGCGGGGCCTGCCTGGTCGAGTTGGGCAAGCCGATCGAGGCCGAGAAGGCGCTGACAATCGCCCTCCGGCAAGGCCTCTCCGACCGGCGGCGAGTCGGCGTTCTCGTGGACATGGCAAAGGTCGGTGCACAGCTCCACGACCCGGAGCGTGTGGCCAGCTACGCATCGGCAGCGCTCGATGTAGCGCAACGCTCGCAGTCCGGAGTGAACGTGCAACGCTTGCATTCCCTCAAGCCTTACCTGAAGCAGGTTCCGTCGACCGCCGAGGTGAAGACGGTCCGGTTTAGGATCGACGAACTCAAACGGAAGGAAGCGCATGAGCGTTGACGGTGGCCCGATCTTCCGCGCGGCGTGGATCGCCGGCGTGCACAAGTACTACGAGGGAGAACCGAAGCCCGGATACATCGCGCCGTGGGAGCAGACCCCCGAGTGGGAACGCGCCAGCGCAGCGGCTGTCTTCACCCAGGTTCGCGACTTCATCACCGCCTCCGCAGGCAGCACCTCGAAGCTCACGCGTGAGCAGCGGGGGCGGTTCGTCGCCACATGCTGGGTCGCCCAGATCTACAAGCACATCCCGGACCCGAAGCCCGGGTATGTCGCGGACTGGCCAGAGATGCCAGAGTGGCAGCAGGAGACTGACTCCGACATCTTCGACGCGATCGAGCAGGCCATCTAGAGCCTGTCCGGTCGATCCCGTGTCGGTAGCGTTCCGGTGTGGCCAGGACCGATGTGCAGGGCCACGGAGTGTTCCCTGGATGTCTGATTGATCATGGGATGCCGGGGAGCGCGAGGACGCTGATCGAGTCGAGGTGGGCTCGGCGACCGGCTTCGTCGCTCCAGGCCCCCAGTCACAACAGCCTCAAACCCGGTCAAGCACGGAACGCTCCGGGGCCCTGGAGCCATAGTGACGCGGCGCAGACAGCCGCGAATGTCAGACCCCGCTATTAGCCTCCCCGCCATGCGAGAACTCATTGACGCCCTGGTCCGGTCCGCCGAACGAGAGGGCATGGAGCTCTACGGAGTGCACATCTACCGCCGCGGTGCCGAGCCGGTCGAACGCAGGCTCCGCTCGGACGACCGAGTCGACGTGTGGTCGGTCTCGAAGACCTTTACGTCCGTAGCGCTTGGTATCGCCGAAGCCGAAGGCCGCCTCGCCCTGGACGACCCCGCCCTCAAGTACTACCCCGAGCTAGCCGGCTCTGCCGCGCCCCGCCTGGACCAGGTCACGCTCCGGCACTTACTCATGATGACGTCCGGCAGCCCGTACTCCTGGTCCGCCGACGACCCCGTCGTGGTCCCGGACCTAGCCGTTGACTTCTTCGCGACCCCGCTGGCGCACGAGCCCGGCACGTATTTCAGGTACACCGGCATCGGCCCGTACGTCGCGGCCCGTGCCCTGCGCGCCGCGACCGGCGCCAACATCCGCGACTACCTGCTACCCCGCCTCTTCACCCCGCTGGCCATCCACAACCCCCAGTGGCACACCTGCCCCCTCGGCCATCCGGTAGCGGAGAGCGCCCTCTACCTGCGGACGTCCGAACTGGCCCGCTTCGGCCGCCTCCTGCTCGACGAGGGCCGCCACGAAGGCCGCCAGCTGGTCCCCGCCGAATACTGCGCACGAATCGCGACTGAAACCGTCCCGACCGTGAAGGACCCAACAGACGATGGCTTCCGACTCTCGGACAGTTACGGCCTCGGCGTCTGGTGCACCCCCGGGGAAAAGACGTACAAAATGGCAGGCCTGTACGGCCAGCTCTGCATAATCTCCCCGGATAAGGAAGCGGTGATAACCGTAACCGCCCACGTGGAAGGGGGTGGCTCCCAGCGAACCTCTATAACAGCCCTAATAGACGAAGAGATCGTAGCCCGCCTATAAAGGCAAGCGTTCCTCGGATGAAAGAGAATGGCGGCTCGCAGCCCATGGAGCGGTCGTGGCCACCCTCCAGATCGCGCGTAGCGCGCTTGGCCAGTCGGAGGGGCATCGGTTCGCGGTAGTTTGGCTCGCGCCTGGCGACGAAGTGCCTAGTGCCATCGCGCTGAGCAGACCGCGCGACCAAAGTCGGCACTCCAGTCTTCGCGAAGCGTCAACGCAGTCACGCGGCACCGCGCGGAACGACGGCCACGACAGTCTTGCCTCCGCCGGGCACGGTGAACACCACCGGTGGCGCGCCGCACAGCGCCGCGACGATCGCCAGTCCGCGGCCCGACTCGGAGAGCGCGCCTTCTACACGGGGACGCAGGTCGCTCTCCGACGATGGGTCCCACACCTCCACAGAGATCAGGTCTGCGTACAGCTTCAGGACCAGACGGCAGACTACTGGCGGCCCACTGGGCACGGCGTGCCGGATCGCGTTGACTACGAGCTCGGAGACCACCAGGCAGCAGTCATCGGCAAGCTCCGACAGCCCCCATCGGGCCAGGACGTCCGCTGTGTGCCGCCGGGCCCATCCAGCGGCTGTCGGCGTAGTTGCGAACTCCTGCACGCACCCCGATATCGGTCGTCCGGCGCTTGGAGTCCGGGGACCGGGCAGTCGCGGTGGTCCCGGACGCTGCGCAGGAACTGGAGCTTTCGGTGTCGGCGCCGGGACCGGGCCAACCGGTGGCTTAGCCGTCCGAGCTACCGGAATCGGCGGTGGATCAGAACGCGAGCATGGCACGACGTGGCCTTTCTGAATCTGCCAGACGGACGGACTATGAAGTACGGCGGCCGCACTTCGAGCCGGGGACCAGTCTCGGGAGGACGGTGCCCCCGTCATGCCGGCTTGGACGCCTCAACCACGGCGTGGCGGTAGCGCTTGGGCTTGTCACTGGTGCGCACGGCGGCCCCGGACGCGACCATCTTCTCCAGCACGTTGTGGATAGCCCCCGCGCTGCGACCGTCCAGCAGGTGGCTGAGCATCGTGGGGGTGTACTCAATGTCCGGATGTGCTTCCAGTACAGGGGCGACCATTGCGGCCAGTTCGCCGGATGCCAGGCGCCTGCCACGTCCGTCAGGGGCAGGTTCGCCGGGCTCAGACGCCACGACCACCCCGACTTCTGCTACTGCGGCAGAATCGACCGGCGGCGCAGCTGCGGTTTCAGACTCTGGCTCACCATCGCTCGTGGCGTCAGCGTCGCCTGCAGAGCTGACCGGCGACACGGAGCATTCAGGGGCGTCGTCTGGAACGTGCACGAAAGCGTCAGCTACACCTTCGCCTGGTTCGCCAGGCGCGTCGCCGCGATCCAGGCCACGCGGCTCCGAACTAGCCGTGAACAGCAGGGCGCCCAGAGCCGGTCCGGGCGACCACAAGTCAGCGTCTCGGACGCCGTCCTCCTCCCGCACTGTGCGGATCGCAGCGTTAGTACGCTCAAGCAACGTGAGGGCCTTGGCTACTGAAGACTTGCTCACGTCGACGAGCGCGGTGACTTCAATCACCGTCGCGTCGTGGACCTCAGCCAGCGCACCAGCGACACGACGCTGGGCGGCGGTCAAGGACAGCTCCGGCACTAAAGATGTACGCATGGGGTTCGGCTCACGGTCAGGGGTGTTCACGGTGCTGGGCACGTAAGGCTCCACTCGGTCAGTGCGCTTGGACACACCTATCGACGCTCGAATCGCACCGGATGAAAAGAGCCGTGAGCATCTAGAGCCCGAAATCGACCGTCAATAGTGACAGGGCCTTGACTGGGTCTCGATAGTCGAGCGAAGCTCGACGGTTTCGACCGACACCCCCCGGGCCGGGTGGTTCCAGTGTTCCGACACGGCCAGCGTCACGGGTCTCAGGGACCGTCCCGGCATACGCTGGTCGCGTCCGTTGAGGTGCGAAGCCAGCGGCCGCGCTCTAGTCCCGCTCACACCGGGGCGATCGTCCACGGGAGTTCCAGTGCCGTGCAACTCGCTCGAAACCAGTACCGCGTTCCACCCATGACCGCGACGCACGCGGATCTCGCCGCACCGCGGCCGATTCGCATGACCACCTGGGCATGGATCGCCACCGGAGTGATCGCCGCAACGGCATCGATCGTGTGCGCGATGCGCATCTATCCCGACCCGGCAATGCCCGCCTGCTGCTACTTCGCTGCCGTAGGCACAGTGCTGTCAGCGATCGACGTCGCCGTCATGCGCCTCCCGGACTTCCTGACCCTCCCGTCGTATCCAGCACTGCTCCTAGCGTTGGCGTGGGCTTCATCGACCGCCGACGACACGCAACCGCTGTTTCGAGGAGTCGAAGCCGCGGTCGTCGTGCTGGCGGCATTCGCCGTCCAACACCTGACGATCGGTGTCGGTCTGGGCGACGTGAAGCTCGCTGGCCTGATCGGGCTGCTGCTCGGCTAGTTCGGCTGGACCGTGCTATTCCAGGGCCTGTTCGTCGGATGCACTATCGGAGCGCTCTGGGCCGCCGCTCTCCGCCTGCGAGGAAGCCGAGACGGTTATGTCCCGCTCGGCCCCGCCTTAGTAGTCGGGACTTTGGTCGCAGTACTGGCATAGCGGCGAAGTTGTGCTATTTTTCATCATTTTGAGGCAATATGAGGTTTAAGGGCTTTCCCTTGAACCCGCTCATGCGTTGAAGTGAACCGGCACGACATTCGAGGTCTGACTCCCGCAACGCGGGAGCGCACGAAGGAGCACGGGGTTGACGACGCGGTACGGGCATTCGTTCAAGCTGGCCGTCGGCGTCACGCTCCTCGGAGTCCTGAGTGGATGCGGGACGGCGACGGCCCACCCCCTTCCGAACGCGACCACGCCCAACGCCGATCCAGTGGCAGTTGCTCGACAGAACTCCGTCGCGGCCTACAAGGGCATGTGGGACGACATGTCGAAGGCCGGGGAAACCGCCAACTGGAACGACCCCGCACTCGGCACTCACGCCACCGACAGTGCGCTCAACATCCTGGTCAAGATCCTCAAAGCAGATGACAGCGACGGCGCGGTACTCAAGGGCGGTCCGCCGACGATGAATCCGACGGTCACCTCGATGGAGCCCTCTGTGAATCCCACAGTCGTGACCCTCAAAGACTGTCTCCAATCAGCGAAGTGGCTGATGTACCGAAAGTCCACCGGAGCGCTGTGGGATGACAAGCCCGGCGGCAACCGGGCGACAACGGCCGAGGTTGTCCAGAGCCAAGGAGTATGGAAGGTCGTCGCCTTCTCTTCCGCCGCTCTCGGCTCATGTTGAGGGCGGTGTTCACGCTCGTCGGTTGTGTTGCCCTCGTCGCAAACGCCGGTGACGCATTGGCGAGCGACTGGCTACCCAGTCCTGACACGTCAGCTCTCTGCGGCACGTCTGACGCGACACCCACGTCCGGCTACACCGCCGCAGTTCAGGGCGACTGCGACGTCTCCAGCAGTGGAAACTCTCGACCTGCGGCAAAGGCCACGACAACCGCGAGTTCAGCCCCGGAATTCGTGAGTTGCAGCTATGTGAACGCCCCGGGAACCGTCCCGAATTCGGACTTCAGCGGACCCATGTACAAGTCCTGCGAAACCTCGGCGGCGCCCGTGGACAACTCTATGGTGTCCGCGCCGCAGATGACGGTCCCGGTCCTGGTCCCAGTGCCCGCAGCGCCCCCGACTGCGGCGACGCTTGCGCGATCGGAGCTCCAGAAGCTCCACATGCCTCCTCCGGCCCTGTACCTGAGCCCGGGCTTGGACCAGCCCCAAGTCGTGAACGCTGACGCCTGGTACTGGCTGGGCCCCGCGTCCTGGGCGCCGGTCTCATCCTCGGTGTCCAGCGCCGGCCTGACGGTGACCGTCACGGCAACGCCCGCCTCGGCGACCTGGTCATCCGGCGATGGAGGGTCGGTGACGTGCGCGGGACCTGGGACACCGTACCCGGCCGGAGATCCGAATGCCCCGGCTCAGTCCCCGACCTGTGGACATTCATTCACCCGGGCCTCGGCGGGATTCCCAGACGGGACGTACCCGCTGACGGCGCAGGTGACGTGGCAGATCAGCTGGCACGCCTCGAACGGCCAGAACGGGACGTTTCCGCCGTTGACGACGTCTGCAACGGCTCAGGTCCGAGTAGTGGAAGTGCAGGCGCTGGTGACGGGAGTACGGAGTTGAGCACTACAGCTCCGAAGGACACGAAGTCGACCACGACGATTCCCGGGCAGCCTGGTTCCGGCCAGCGCTCGGTGGCTTCGTCCTCGACAAGCATGTTGCTGTCGGCCCGGCGCGTGAACGCGCCGAGGGCGGTGATCGGTGGGCTGGGTGTTGTGGTCTGCGCGATGGGGGCGGTCGCCGCCTCGCACGTTCTGGACCCGCGCACCCCCACGCTTCTGGTGACGCAGCCAGTAGCGGCTGGTCAGCTGATCACGGCTGCCGACCTCCAAGCCGTACCGGTAGCGGCCGGCAACGGAATCGACGTCATCCCAGCGGCACAGATCTCGACCGTTGTGGGTCGCCCGGCAGCGTTGCCGCTGACCGCCGGGGCGTTGTTGAACAGCGCGGACGTGGGGCCGGCAGTGTTCCCGCCGGCTGGACAGGCGGTGGCGGCGGTCGGCCTGAAGGCGGGGATGTACCCGCTGCATCTGGCTGCCGGAGACAGGGTGCAGGTCGTGTTGCCTGCGCAACCCGGTGTCCTGCCAGCTCCGACGCCCGCCCCGACAGCAGCTTCTGCGGCTTCTGCTGCCCAAGCTCAGCCGTTGGTCGCGACTGTAACGGCGGTCGGAAGGCCGGATACGCAGGGCGTGATGGTGGCGAACTTGCTGATGGACGCCGACGGTGCGGCAAGGGTCGCGGCTGCTTCGACGTCGATGTCTGGGGTCGCGGTGACGCTCCTGCCAGCTGGAGACTCCTGATGCTGATCGCTGTGGGTTCCTGGCGAGGCTCGCCAGGTGCTACAACCACGGCCCTCGCCCTGGCCGAGGCATGGCCGTCGGAGGCGAAGGCGTTCGTCGCCGAGTGTGACCCGCGCGGCGGGACGTTGGTGACTAGATTTCTGATGCCCGGTCCGCGGCGGTTGGCGGTGGTCGCGGGACATGCCCGCCGCGGTGGGGACTTGGTGCTGTTGGATCAGCACGCCGCCGCGGTTCCGAGCGGAGCCAGGGTACTGACGGGCCCCGAGGACGGCCGCCAGCTGCGCGCAGCGCTGAACGCACTTCTCGTGCCGGCCGGAGTCTTCGAGCAGGCCGCCAACGACCCGGGTACGGCGCTGATCGCCGACGTGGGCCGCATCGAGTCGGATGTGCCGGAGACGAAGTCACTACTGCTTCTGGCCGATGCGTTGGTGCTTGTGGCTCGTCCCGGTCCGGAGCAGATCCTGTCGTTGGCCGGCGCGGGCGAGCAGGCCCGCAGGCTGCATCCGGACACCGGTCTGCTGCTTGTCGGACCTGGCTATCCGGCCGAGCACGTCGCCGAACTGCTGCGGTTGCCGATCCTCGGACAGCTCCCTCTGATCCCGACGGGTGTCGCCGCCGGGTGGGAGCGCTTGGCGTGTCGTGACTCGTTCCGGAAGGCGGCAGCTCAGGCGGGACGAGCCGTCGTGGCGCGGCTTGCGGACGAGATCCCCGCTCCGCGCACGGCTTCGCGCGATGTCATGGCCGCGAACGCCTCAGGAGGTCGGGCGGTATGACAGACGTCGACTATCTCGCCGAGGCCCGGCTGGGCACGCGGATCGCGGATGTCGTCGGATTGCGGCTGTCCGATCTGTGCCAAGACGAGGAGCATGCGACCGGCACGCAAGTCAACGTGCCTCGGCGACGCGAACTGACCGAGGAACTGATCGACAAGGAACTCGCAGCGGTAGCCGGCCAGGCGCTGTCCCGCGCGGAGGCGATGCTGGAACCCGCGGCCGAGGCCCGTGTCGCGCAGTGGGTACGAGATCGGCTGTTCGGACACGGCGGCCTCGATCACTATCTGCGTGAGGAGTCGGTGGAAGGGATCGACGTCAACGGCCACGCCAACGTGTGGCTGACCTTCGCTGACGGCCGCTGCGAACGCGGCGACCGCCCGGTCGCGGCCTCGGACGAAGACCTGATCGCCCTGGTTCAAGACCTCGCGTCCAGTCGCGGTACCGACGCCCGGCGCTTCGATGTGTCCGTCCCGTCGGTGAACCTGCAGCTGCGCGACGGCTCACGGCTGTTCGCTGCCGCACACGGGATCTGCACGGTACCCACGGTGTCGATCCGCCGTCACCGGCACCAGCGGGTGACGTTGAACGACCTGCACCAACTCGGGACGGTCGACGCGGGGTTGAAGGAGTTCTTGGCCGCAGCGGTACGAGGCCGACTGAACATCCTGATCGCCGGCGGCCCGGCGGCCGGTAAGACCACGATGCTTCGTGCCCTGGCGGCCGAGATCCCGCACACGCAACGGGTGATCACTGTCGAAGACACCTACGAACTCGCGCTAGACCAGGATCCCAACCGACAAGGCAACGTCACCGTTTATCAGACCCGGGAAGCCAACACCGAGGACGTCGGCGGAATCGACATGACGTACCTCATGCGCTGCACACTGCGCGGCTCCCCGAAGCGGGTGATCGTCGGAGAGGTCCGGGGTCCGGAGATCGTCTCCATGTGCAACGCGATGAGCATGGGGATCGACGGCAGCCTCGCCACGATCCATGCCAGCACGTCGGCCGGAGTGTTCGACAAGTTGGCGACCTACGCTGCGCAGGGCCCCGAGCGTATGACGCGGGAGGCTACGAACCTGATGGTCGCCTCCGCAGTGGACCTGGTCGTGCTGTTGGCCGAGTCCCGCAACGGAACGCGGGTGGTGTCCTCGATCCGCGAGCTGACCGAGGCCGACGGGCCACAGATCATGAGCAATCAGATCTGGGCGCCTGACGCCGACCGCCGTGCCCGGTTCAGCGTCTACCCGTCCGATCACACCCGGGAGGCGCTGGAGAGCGGCGGGTTCGACGAAGCGTGGTTCACAGCCGAGGGATGGGAGCCGATGCCATGAACGTGACCCTGGTCGGCCTGCTCGGCGCGGGTTTTGGATACAGCCTGTACCTGCTGGGATCCGCCTTCTGGCGTGGGCAGCACGCAGCAACGAACCCAGCCGAGGCACCCCGGCGGCGCATCACCGTCGACTTCCGAATGCTGGCCGTTCGATGGCGACGGCTACTGATCGCCGCATCGGGCGGCGCAGCTACGGCAGCGTTCACCGGTTGGCCCGTGCTACTGGTCCTCATCCCGGCCGCGATCTGGTGCCTGCCGTCCGCGTTGGGACCGGACCATCAGTCAGCGGCATGGGCCGAGCGTGCCGAGGCATGCGCGGGGTTCGCCGAGATGCTGCGCGACACCCTTGCCGCGGCATCCGGACTTCAGCAAGCTGTTGCTTCAGCTGCGGCCGTGCCGCCGGCCGCGATCGCGGGGCCGTTGCGGGTCCTGGCTGACGACCTGCGACTCGGGGTGCGCTTGGCGCCGGCGCTGATCAAACTCGCCGACACGCTGGCGGACCCGATCGCCGACCGGATCTGCGCCACCCTGATCCACGCCTCGACCCGTCCGGCGAAGAATTTGGCTCCGGTCCTCGGGATACTCGCCGTAGATGCCCGCGAGCAGGCCCTGACCATGCGGAACATGATGGCCGAGCGGACCCGCACGCGTACCGCGGTCCGCACGATCACGGGCGTCATCGTCTCACTCCTGAGCGTCCTACTCGCTGCGGATGCCGAGTACCTGGAACCGTTCGGCACCGCGCTCGGGCAGTTGGACCTCGCGGTGGCCGGCGGGCTGTTCGCTGTCGGGTTCGCCTGGCTGCACCGCATGACCCGCCCCGTGGTGCCGCACCGGTTTCTCACCCGTCTGGATCGTGTGGCGGTCACGAGGAGGGATGCGACGTGATCACGGTGATGCTGTGCGGCGCGGGCATCGGGATCAGCTCCATGTTGGTCTGGTCCGGACTCCGCCCGCTTGCGCCCTCGCTGGCCGAGGCCCAACGCAGGATCGCTGCGAAGCCGGCCACAGTCACCGACGTACCGGCCGGAACTGGACCGCGTGGCCGGGCTACGGCCGCACGGTGGCTGAGCCGGCTTGGGCTGCCGAACCAAGCGCTGCGTGCGGACCTGGCTCTGGCCGGTATCGACGTCGAGGCGTTCGCGACTCGGAAAGTCATCAACGCGATCGTCGGGCTGCTGATGCCGATCGCTGCGCAGGTTGCCCTGGCCAGCGCGGGCATGGCAGTCCCCGCGGTGGCTGTGCTCGGCGTCGCCGTGGTGTTCGCCACCGTGTTCTTCCTGGCTCCCGACTCCGACGCTCGCCGCAAGGCACAGGACATCCGCGACCAGACCCGCGAAGCCCTGGACGTTCTCCTTTCGTTCGCCGCGACTTCCATGACGGCCGGCGACGGCGTCGAGTCAGCGCTCGAAGGTGCTGCGGCGATTGGGGACGGCGCGGCGTTCGAGTACTTCCGTTCCGCGACCGCTGCTGCCCGCACTTCGCGTCGACCTGTCTGGGCCTGCTACGCCGACCTGGCCAAACAGCTGGGCGTTCCCGAGCTGAGCGAGCTGGCCGCAACCGTGAGCCTGGCCGGCGGGCAGGGTGCCAAGATCGCCGAATCGCTGGCAGCGAAATCGGCCTCGCTGCGCGGGCGCCGGACCGCCGAACGCGCCGCAGCGAACATCTCGGCCACGGAACGCACCCACATGCCGGTGTCCGTGATGATGCTCGGCTTCCTTCTGGTGTTGGTGTTCCCCTCCCTCGACCGGTTCCTCGCCGGCTTCTAGTAAAGGATCTGATCAATCATGTACTACCTTGGCGCCCTCTACACCGTCCGCACTGCCGCCGGCCGCGAGTGGCTGCATCGCCAGCTCACCGCGCCAGATCGCGACCAGGGCAACATCCCGGAGGGCGTTATCTGGATGGCCGGACTCGCCTTGCTCGCGATCATCGTGGTCGGCGTCATCTCCGCCAAGGTCATCGGCAAGGCCAACAGCATCAACCTCGACGGCAACGCTGCCACGAACCCGTGACCACGGCCAATCGCCGCGGTGAGCCACGCGTGCCGTCGCCAGGCCGGCGGCGGCACGCGTGTACCTGCCGGGACGCAGGATCGGCCAGCGTGCAGTACGCGATCACGCTGCCCGCCTACATGGCGTTGTTGATGTTGATCGTGCAGGCAGCGATCTACTTTCATGCCGAGCACATCACGGCCGCCGCAGCTGCCGAAGCGGTGACCACCGCGGGAGTCGACGGCGGAACCGAGGACAACGGACGGGACGAGGCGACTCGCATCCTGTCAGCCACTGCATCGGGGTTCCTACTGAATCCGGCCGTCGAGGTTTCTCGCGACCAGGACCTGGCCACCGTGCGGATCAGCGGCCGAGTGGTTTCGCTGCTGCCGTTTATCCACCTGACGGCGTCTTCGGTAGCTCACGGGCCGGTTGAGCGACTGACCGCCGGAGATGCGCGATGAGCCGGTGCCAGACAGGCCGAGACGGCTCAGATCGTGGCAGCGCCCCCGTCGAGCTCGCGATCATCGCACCGATTCTGATGATCATCAGCGAGCTGGTGATCGGGTTCGGCCGAGTCGAGCAGGCCAACCTCTCTGCCACCGGTACCGCAGCGGCCGCCGCACGCGCCGCATCCCTGGCCCGCACCCCGGCTACGGCCGAGGCCGCTGCCCGCACGATGGCGCAGGCCGACCGCGGCTCCTGCCCGAGCCCCGAGGTCACGGTGGACACCGCCGCCTTCCACCCCGGCGGGCTGGTCAAAGTCACCGTGACGTGTCGGCCGAGCCTGGCCGAACTCACTTCGATCGGACTTCCCGGCCACGTTCACCTCACGTCGACCATGGCCTCCGGTATCGACCAGTGGCGTGAGGTGGACGCCGGATGACAAGGCACGGCAGGTGGAGACGTAGGTTGCGCCACGACGACGGCTCACTAACGCTGTTCACCACCATCGTGCTGGGCATGCTGATGCTGTTCGCCGCCGTCAGCCTCGACCTCGGCGCCGCCCTGGATGCGAAAGTCCGCGCCTTGCACGCCGCCTCCGAGGCCGCACGCATGGGCGCGCAGCAACTCGACCTCCCCGCACTGCACACCGGGCAGGTACGCGTACTGAACCCTGACCAGGCGAAGGCCGCCGCGCAAAGGTTCCTGACCTCAACCGGGGCCACCGGCACCGTTACTGCGACCACCAACTCGGTGACGGTGTACGCGACCGCCCGGCAGCACACCTGGATCCTGCCGATCGTCGGCATCGACTCCATCGCGATGACCGCCGACGCGACCGCCAGCCCAGAGACGGCTACGTCTGTTCCGTAGCTCACAAGCCAGGGGGTGAAGAAGAGGAGACAACCGGTCGTGAACACGCTGCGCGCCACCAGCCGGGCCATCAGGGCCCTGCTGCTGCTCGCTCTTCTGGCCGCCGTGATCGCCGGACTACCGTGGGGGCTGTGGCACTTCTTCGGTCCGCCCGTGCCCAGTCGCGTGCCCGACTACGGTGACGTCAAGGCCTGGCTGGACCAGGCCAGAATGCACCCTGACCAGGCGGCCATCCAGGTCCTGGACATCGCAGCCTGGGGCTACTGGGCTCTGTTCTCCGTCCAGATCGCGATCCAACTGCCCGGTGTCACCGCCGACACGATCCGGGCTCTGCGGACGCAGGCCCCGCTCCCGACGGCTGCCCACGCGAACGTCGCGGGCCGGCTGCTGGCCACCGTCGCGATCAGCATCCTCGCCACCCGCGGCACCATCACCGCAGCCTCCGCCGCGGCCGGTGACAGCAGCCCTATCCCGGCCACACCCGGCACCGCCGCAACGGCGACGACGAATGTGGCAGTCCATGTCGTCATCGACGGTGACAGCCTGTGGGACATCGCCAAGCAACGCCTCGGGGACCCGCATCGCTGGAGGGAGATCTACGAGCTCAACCGGTATCGCACGCAGCCCGACGGCGACGTGCTCACGGACCCCAACGTCATCCGGCCGGGATGGATCCTCAACCTCCCCTCCGATGGCACACCGGCCGCCGGGACCTCGAACACGCCCTCCCCCGCAGTGTCCACGCTGCCGGCCCAGGCCCTGCCGCAGATCCAGATTCCCACCCCTCCGCAGCTCCGGCAGGCAGCGTCCACTTCACCGAGCACCGCGGCACCGAGTCCTTCCTCCACGCCGAACGCGCCAGAGCATCAGGCCCCGTCGATGGTGCGTCGCCCCGTAGCGGTTCACCTGCCGACAGGCGGCTACGTCAGCCTCACTCTCGGCGCGGGCCTGGCCGCCGCCCTGGCCGCCGCCTCCATCCGGTCCCGCATCAATGCTCGTCGGCGCACCCCTGGCGAACCCCGCCAAAAGATCGAGCGCCCTGGCGAGCCGGAGGCAACCCTCCTACAGGCCGCGGCAACGCTCAGCTACGGTCGCGACACCGACCCATACATCGACAAACCCACTGAAGGCGTCCCACCGGTTCCACGCGCCCTGACTCCATTGCGCGCCCCGATCGCGGTCTACATCGGCAACCGCCACGGCCACCCGATCCCGCTCCAGCCAGTGGCCGCCGGGGGCATCGGGCTCGTCGGCGACGGCACCCACGACGCAGCCCGCGCCGTCCTCGCATCTGCCCTGTCCGCCGGCGGCTTCCTGGCCGGCTCAGCCGTCTACCAGGTCCTCACCACCACTGACGACCTGCGCACCTCACCGGCGCCGAACTCACCGGCCGCGTCAACGACCGACTGATCGCCTACGCCACCCTCGACGAAGCCTTGACCGCGACCGCGGCATCAAGCGCCCACCCCGCCGAGCAGCGGCCACTGCTCCTAGCCACCGCCAACACCGCCACGGTGTTGAACGGGGCGATTAGCGGTGATGTCGAAGCCGTCCTTCTCGGCTGCCCGGACGCGGCCACCGTCGCCGAGATCGAAGCGGACGGCACGATCGTGGCCAGCGGCGCGGCCGCGCCGATCCTCGACGGCGCGCAGGCCTACCGACTCAGCAAGGATGAAGCCAGAGCGCTCATGGAGCGGCTTCTGGCCGCAGCACCGACGGCCGAACCCGAACTCGTCACCACCCCCGATGCCCCCACACAGACCCAGCATCCAGCTGCCACCCCGCCTCCTGAAAACATGGCAGCCGATCCACCGATCCCTCCCCAGGCCTCCGGCGCCTCCCCAGCCGCACCGGAGGCCGCCTTGACCATCAACATCCTGGGGCCGCTGCAGGTGAAGGCAGCAGACCGTGACGTCACCGCACTCTTTCGCCCGCTGACCGCCGCGATCCTCATCCAACTCGCGCTCAACCCGCGCGGAATCACCCGCACCGCCCTAGCCGCCGACCTCTGGCCCGAGCTCGACCCCAACACCCGCGCCAAGCGCTTCAAGGCGACTCTGTCGCACGTCCGCACCGCTCTCGCCGAGGCCCACGGCACCAAAGCCGATCACATCCACGAAGCCCGGCCCGCCAGACTCCTGACCTTCGACCCAGAGCTGATCGCCGTCGACGGCTGGCACTTCGACCAGCTCCTCGACACCGCCGGATCCACCGTCGGCCGACAGCGACCCGAGCACGCGACCGCCTTGCTGGAAGCGATCGAGCTGCACCGTGGAGCGATCGCTCACGGGCATGAACACACCGATCCCAAGCGCGCCATCGACGAGGCGTGGCTGGCCCCGCACCGCGAGGCGTGCTTCCACAAGCTCATCGACGCGCACACCGATGCCGCCATGCTCCTACGCGCCACAGACCCCGACCGCGCTGTCAACCTGCTGGAACGCGCAGCCGAACTCGAGCCATGGAACTACGCACTGTCCGAACAGATCATCGAGCTCCACATCGGACAAGGCCAACATCATGCTGCGGCGCGTCGCCTGGGCATCCTCACCGACCACCTGGCCCACCTCGGCATGCGGCCGAGTCCTAATGTCGTCGCGTTAGTAGAGTCAGCTGCGGCCGGGCCACAGCACCACAGAGGCGCTAATCCCCCGGCCCGTGGAAGGTAGCGGACCCCACTTCTCAAAGCTCTTCGACGATACGTGCCGCCTCGGTCCTGGCCCGGACATGGGCAGAGGCGTAGGTCTGCCCCCACGCGACGATCTGCGCACATCGCCACAAGGCCATGATCCTGCCGGTCCCCGATTCAAGGTCGGACCTGAACCTCCGCTCGACCTTGGCCGCCACCGACGCGCTTCCGAGCGAGTTCGCCCACAGATTCGCCGCGTCCAGGCCACGGGGCGCCCGGCTTATCTCGACTCGTATCGCGTTTGTGCAGGTCATTGGCATGTCCTTGTGTGAGCCACGTTAGTCACGAGTCGCTGTGGGTCAGGCCACCAGGCCGAGCCTGGCCGACGCCAAGACGGTCGGCCGTATTATCGCGGGGAACCGCTTGGAGGCATATTTACCCTCGGGTTTGGGGCTCAGCTGGACTAGCGTTGGCGGCCATGGTGAGTGTGCTGTCCGTAAGGCGATCGAAAGCCGATCCTGTCCTCGATGACTGGTACCTCGACGACGTTCCTCTGGCGCGCTGGCTGTCCTGGTTCGAGTGCCAGGGCCCGACGCCCCGCAGCGGCGGCGTGCTCATCGCCTGTTCCGCCGACGACGTCCGCGCGTTGTTGGGTCGCCCCACAGCCGTCAATACGCCCTACTGGCGCAAGGCCCGGAAGTCGGAACCGCACGACCTGCCGTCGGGCCGGGCACCGTTGTATGTGTGCTCCCGGTGCGGTGACCTCGGCTGCAGTGTCTTCTCAGTCCGAGTCGCCTACGACAAGACCTCCGACCCGGCGATCGTCACCTGGACCGACTTCGCCTGGGAGTCCGATGGCGAGCCGCGACTCGAGCCGTCGCCGGACTTCGCCGCGTTGCCGCCGATCGAGTTCGACCTCGTCCACTACGAGAACGTGATGCGCCAGCTGCTGTGCTGATGGAACCGCAAGGTATCCAACACCCGATGGTGAGCTGCCCGTAGTGGTCCGATAGGTACCGCGCTGGCCCGTCTGCCATCCCGCGTGTTGACCTTACCGCCCAGGCCACGTTCGAACTTATTGGCTCCGCGTGGAATAACCGCGATCTTGTTTCATCCAGACTGCCCGGCCTGTGAGGCTCGTGGCCGATCGCGGAGGTGCTCGATGAGGCGGGCGGCTTCGTGCTTCGCGGGTTGGAGCAGTGGGCTTGTGTCGTCGACGCCGACTGCGATGATCTGGCTGCAGTAGAACAGGGCCATGAGACGTCCGGTCCGGCTGTCGAGGTCGGCGCGACGGTGGCGGTGGATTTGGTCGGCGAGCCCGGGGACGGCCAGCGAGCTGGCCCAGATCTTGGCCGAGTCGGTCCCGCGCGGACATGTGCCCCAGTCCTCCCAATCGAGCAGGAAGCAGGTCGGGCTGGTCAGGTTGGCCCAGCCCAGGTCTGCGTGCGCGGTGGTCCACTCGCCGATGGTCGTGTCGATGCGGCCAGGGAATACGTTCTCGATTGTCGAGGTCAGACGCTGTTGGGTCATCGGCTCGGTGTCGATGGTGGCTCGCCGGACCGTGCGGTGAGCGGCAAGCGCGTCGAGGGAACGGTCGAACACCGCCCACCAGTCCGGCGACAACTGCGGGTCGGTGATCAGGGTCCCGCCGCCTTTGATTGGGGCGTCGGTGACCAGGTCCGTCTCGTCGGCTCGCCACATGACTTGACGTGCGGTGTCGAGCCAGGAGAATCCGGCGTGCCAGGTGGGCTTGGCCACACCGTGAAGGACGTGCGAGGCCTCGACGCCCCATCCTTGCCCGTCCAGCTTCTCCGGGCCGCGCAGCTCGATCCTGATCCAGGTTCCGCGGTCGGTGCCCGCGCCGAGGGAGCGGCGTTTGCGGACCTGGCCGTCCGGGTCGAGGCGGACCTGCAGCGCCTTCTCGACGCGGTCGAGTGCGTCGTCGATGTCGGTGCGGCGCAGGTCGTAGCGCTGGGAGGCGGGCTGCGTCGGGGCTTCAGTATTCGTCATCGTCGGTCTCCTGATCGGCCGGTCGCAGGTGGGTGGGAAGAGCGATCACGTCGTGGTGTCCGGGTGCTGGGCCGGGCCCGGCGTCCGGGGTTGCCCGCGGCTGGTTTTCCAGCGTCGTGCGGTTGACCTCGCGCATGACGGATCGCAGGCTGGTGCGGGCGGCGGCCAGGTCGGCTTCCAGTTCTGCAACACGATCGGTCAGCTGGGCGTTGTGCGCTCGGGCTTCCGCCTCGGAGCGCTCCAGGACCCGGGCCTGTTCGGTCAACTCGGTGATGCGCTCAGTCAGGTGGCGGTTGCTGACCTGGTCCAGTTGTTGGCCGAGGTTCGCCCGCAGGGCGTTTCGCAGCCGGTCGCGTTCGGCGCGCAGTTCGGCGACCTCGGCGCGGGTCGTGGCCAGCTCCGTGCGCAGGCTCGCCGAGCTGGCCTGGCGGCCGTCGCGTTGTGCCGCAGCGGGCTGGTGGGCTTGGCGGGCGATGGCGGTCTGGACGTGCTCGCGGACGCCGTCGGCGTAGACCAGCCAGGTTGAGACTCCGGAGCGTCGGGCGACGGCGGCGAAGCTGATCGGTTCGTCGTCGGCTGCCATGGCGTGCACGGTGTCCAGGACGGTTTGCCGCTTGCGGAGGCTGGTCTCGCGGCGGGAGGCGGCGAGCACTTGGGCCGGGGTGCAGGTCGCGGTCACGACGCACCTCGCGCGATCACGGTCAGCGGCAGCATCGTGCGGTCGCCCCCGGCGCGCAGACGCCTCAGGACCGTCGATGCTTCTTCGACCTCGGCGCGTTCGGCCTCCGGCATGGCCGCCAGGCGTTCGCGCATGCTGGTCGCGACGCCGGCGTAGGCGTCGATCTGGGCGGTGAGGTTCTCGATGACGAAGTGCGCCGCGTCCAGGGCCCGAGCGGTCTCGCGATCGGCTCGCAGGCTGTTGACGTGGTCCTCGATGGCCGGAAGATAGGAAGGATCGGGGCGGTAGTGCCCGCAGCCGGCGCACTGGAAGCGGATCGGGCAGTGGCTGCCGCCGGCTTTGACATTGGACGGCTCGACGCACCCGCCGAACGGGACGGCGACCGAGCGCTGCTGGTAGGCGGTCGGCGAACACGGCTTGACGCTCCCGAGGCGATCGGTGACCTGCTTGCTCAGCGTCTTCACCGCCTCGCGCTTCCGCTTGAGCGTGACCTTGTAGTAGCCGGTCGTCGTGGCCGGGTCGTCGTGGTCCATGAGGTCTTGCAGCACGTCAAGCGGGGTTCCGGCGTCGGCATGTCGCTGGGCGAAGCTGTGCCGGAACGCATAGGGGAAGATCAGGGTCCGGTCGAACGGGACAGGATCGCCGTCGGCGCCGATGGCGTCGCTGTGGATCGCGGGCAGGGAGCTGACCCAGCTGCGCAAGGTCACGCTGAGCACCTTGGTGTCGAGATGATCGAAGGCGCTGGCCCGGCTGATCGCCGGAAACAGGTAGTCGGCGCTGGTCGGCGGCACGGGGATCTGCGCGCGGGTCTTCTGCCACTGCTCGATCGCGGAGACGGTCTCGCGGACGATCGGCAGCCTGCGCCGCATCCGCCGGCCCTTGTGGTTGTTCCAGATCAGCGAGACTTCGTCGCCGTCGAACTCCAAGCAGTTGATCGGCAGGCCCGCGACCTCCCTGGGACGCCGCCCGGAGTCGCGCATGACCACATAGACGCACGCGAACATCTGCTGGACCTGTTCACCGGTGAGGTCGCCGTAGCGGATGCCGGCGCCGATCGTATCCAGGTGCGCGTCCAACTGCGCGATGACCGACTCGGGGATCGCTCGGCCGAGCCCTTCCTCGTTGACCTCCTCACCCAGGATCCGGTGGGAAGGGTGGCGTGCGAAGCTGCCCGGCACGTCGTCCAGCAGACCGGTGAACCGGCCGAAGTCCAGCATCCCGAAGAACACGCTCAGCAAGTCGCCGCGGAAGCTCGCGCTCGACAGCTTTCCGTCACGCTTCCGGTCGTCGGTGATCTCGTCGAACGCGGCCTGCATGTGGCTGAAGTCCAGCTGCTTCAAGTCCATCCCGCCGCCGGGCAGCCGGTTCATCCCCGCCGCGGCCAGCGTCACCACGCGCAGCATCCTGCTGAACGTGTTGCTGTTCGGCCGCACTGCCTCGGTGTTGCGCCGCAGCAGGTCTCGCAGCCACGGCTGCGGGATCGCCGACAGGTCGGCCAGGCCGGGCATGCGCCTCCGGCCGGTCCGGCCGCGGGACTTCAGCCCGGCGGCCCGCAGGTCGATCGAGTTCTCGCTCCACGGGTCCTGGCCGGAGAACTCGACGTAGCCACGCTGCGTCGACCAGGCCACCTGCCGGAAGAAGCAGCCTTCGTTCGTCTGGTCGCTGAACCGCGTGACCAGCTGCTCGTCGCGGATCAGCAGGCTGCGGACGCCGGATGCGGCGACGGCCGCGGCGACCTTCCGCACCGCGCGGGGATCGAGCCGGTGACCCAACTCGTCCCGCTGCTGCAGCCCGTAGGCGATCTCCAGGCGCAGCAGCGGCGACACGCTTATCAGTGAGAACCGCCACGCGCCCAGAACAGGCGCCTGCCGTGCAGCCCAGGCCAACATCCCGGCGCGATCGGTGCGTCGGCCGCCTTCGCGCTGCTCCCACTTCGTCAGGTGGTAGTGACATACCACCACCGCGTCGTGCACCGTCTTGTTCCCGCAGCCGCCGACCGTGCACCCAGCCGGAGCCGGGTAGGGGCTTCCGTCCCGTCCGTGCAACGCCCATTCCAGCGGCAGCGGCGCATCGTGCCCGCTGCGGCGACGTTGATAGAGGTGGTGTGCGTGGGCCTCACATAGCCCTTTAGTGCCGTAGGCGGCCCGGCCGCAGCGAACCCCGTCCCGGACCAGCGCGCAGTCGTCCAAGTCGAACCCGCCGCGAGTCCGCCGCTGTGGCACGTAGGTGCGGTCGAACTCCTCCAGGCTCAGGCCCCGAGGCCTGATGGTCTCGAACGCACGGTGCGCAGCGCCCGCGCCGTGAATACAGCCCGCTGACACACGTCGGCGTGGAGCACTTCCAGACTGAGGTCTGCGGGTTGTCGGAGGCGCCGGTGAACAGCCACCACCGCTCGTCCCACTCACCAGGTCGCCAGCCAGGGTCGACCTTGCTGCGCAACCACAACTGCCAGGCTGGCCAGTCGACCGCGAACGGCGACGGCCCCTCGATGGGGACCGCCAGGATCCCGGCGAGGCTCGAGGTCATCGTCTCACCGCCGCAACCCGCTCCACGGCCTCCCGCTTGCGCTGATCCGAAGGGTGCAAGTAGGGCCGCAGCGACACCGGCGAAGCGTGCCCGAGCAGGTCGGACACAACGTCGTGCGGCACATCGTCGGCGATCCACTCCGTGGCCGCGGTGTGCCGAAGCATGTGCGGGCGAGCGACAATCTGCGCCTGCCTCGCGATCCGGTCGAACTTCTGCTTCGTGTTCGCGTACTTCATCGCCGCACCCAACGGCGCCCGGTAAAGGTTCACGAAGACCATGTCGCACGCAGCGGCCTCCGGCACCTGGTCACGCTGCCACTGGTAGTCGCGGCAGTAGCCGATGACCTCGTCGTTGACCGGCACGACCCGGGACAGGCGTGACTTGGCCAACGCCCCGTTGACGTTGTCCTCGCGGCGCCGGACGTGCAAATGGGGCCCGCGATGGATGCAACCCAACATCGTCGAATCCGGCAGGAAGTGCAGGTCCTCGCGGCGCAGCCCGAGGGCCTCGCCGATCCTCAAGCCGGTCACGCGCATCAGGACGATCAGGAAGCGGTCGCGGGCGTTGCCGGCGATCTCGACCATCGCCGCGACCTGCTCGGGTGTGAAGCACTCGATCCCCGGGTCGTCGGTCCTGAACTTCAGCGTCCGTACCTCGACGTTGCGCAACCGCTTGGTCTCGCCCGCGCTCCAGCCCGACGGCGTGAACCGCAGGACCTTGGGCTGCGACAGGGACGCAACGACCTTCTCACCGACCCAGCCCATCGCCGCGCCGAACCGAAGGAACTCCGTCATCGTGCACAGCACCGCGTCGGCGCTTCCGTCCCGGCGGAACCGGGGCCGCACCTGCGGTCGCTTGCCTCGGGGCGGCAACGGCTCGCTGATCAGCCAATCCCGGAACCGCAGCAGGTTCTCGAACCCGGGAGCGGCCCAGTCGAGCCCGCACTCGGCACACCAGGACAAGTACAACGCCACCCGGCAGGCGTAGATCCGCTCAGTGTTCACCGAACACCCCCTCCCACGCAGACTCTCGAGATACGTACTCGCCTCGCGGTGCAGCCGGTAGGCATCGTCGACGACAACCCAGGCTTCCGAAGCAGCAACCCCTGGAGGGACAGCCCTCTCTGCAATGAACTTCATAGGCCGCTAACGAGCCTGTGAGCTATCAGATACTTACTATGCGGGCTGTAGGGTGACTCCGGGCCTCATGTGCCTCACAGCCTCCGGCCCCGTAGTGATAGCTCTTCCCCAGTCCTCCCAATCAGTGATCCACAGCCGCGGTCCCGTAACGTTGGCCCACCCGAGGTCCGCATGCGCAGTCATCCACTGCCAGCGCTCCGGATGCAAGTCCTCAAGGCCAGGGAACACTCTGCGGATCTCGGCCTCGACGCGCGCGGTAGTGACCGGCTGGCAGTCGGGGGTGGCCAGCCTGCTCGTGTCGGTCGCCGCGAGAGCTTCCAACGACGTGCCCAGATCGTCCCACCACCGCTGCGGCAGGGCATCGGCTTCCTCTAGCCACTCCGCCTTCGTACGTATGGGCTCAGCGCCGCGGATCAGTTCGACCTCATCGACGCGCCATACCGTAGCCGGACGCAGAGGCTCGCCACGCCAGGACGCGCCGCGGAACCACTGTGGCCGCGCCACACCGGTAAGTGCCTCGGCCGCTTCGAACCCCCAGCCCTGGCCAGCGACCGGGCCGGCCATTCGCTCGCTGCCCCGCAGCTCAATCCGGACCCACGAGCCTGCGCTAGTCACTGCCCCGATCGTTCGACGCTTTCGCACCACAGAGTCAGGATCCAGCCGAACATCAAGCATCTGCTCGACTCGGTCCATCACGTCTCGGACATCGTGGTGTCGAAGGTCGTACCTCTGCGCGGCGGGCTCCGTCACGATGCACCCTTACGGTATGACGCCCACTTCTGTGCGGACCGGGCCATGGACACCTTCCACTGCAATGGCTCCGCCTTCGCGATGTCGTCCCACATGCGCGCGGCGGCCGCGGCGAAGACATCGACGGCCCGATCGTCCGCACCAGCCCATCCGTCACACTGCTGCGCCCAGAGTTCCGCGTTCTTCGCCGAATGGCCGGCATCGATGAGTCGGATGAGCAGGCACGCCGGGTCAATGAAGCTCGCGCCTCGCGTCGCCCATGCCCAGTCGATCATCCATGCGCCACCCTCCTCACCGATGAGGATGTTGTGGCCGGCGAAGTCCGTGTGCAGAAGCGAGTCTCCGGACAGCAGGCCGGCGTCATCAACCCCGGCCCACGCGCTCCATCGCTGATCAGCGGCCCGAAGCTCAGGCAAGTCGGGAGCAGTTACGCGGTGCAGGCGGTTCGCGACCTTCACCACGTCATCGAGGTGCGGCGAACCGGGTGCGTAGTCAGCGTGACCCCCGCTGATGTATTCGAAGGCCAGCAGATTCCAGCCCTCGGTTTCCGCAGACCACAACAGCTGCGGCGACACGGCGAGCACGCACTGGTTGATCGCGGCCTCACGCCGCTGGGACGCGAGGGCCGTCCTCGCCTCCAACGGGACCCCCTTGAGGAAGACCCGACCCTCGGCCGTCTCGAGAACTGCGGCGATCTGGGAGTTGAGCCCAGCAGCCACGGTACGTGCGGAGACCACACGACCAGACTTGCACTCGACGGCATCCCGGAGAGTCTGGGGTAAGTCCGACCAGTCGGTGTGAGTCATCGCCACAGAACGGAGCTCCTTGGTGCGGGGGAGGGAGGAGCGGGGCCTCGCTACCGGCCCCGCTGCTCGGACTCTAGTAGGGCTGGTCGTCGCTGTCGGAGCAGGAGCACATCATGTGCTCGCCGAAGTCGCCCATGTCACCGATGATCTCGACGGCGTCGACATCGTCGAAGATGCGAGGCAACTGCTCAGCCTCCTCGTCCCTGACTCGGCGGGTGCTTAGAGCCACCATGACTGTGGTCATACCGATTCCTTCCTTCCGTGTTGGCAATAGCTGGATAGCGGAGCTTTGGCTTGCTGGTAGAGCTTGGCCAGGGGCCGACACACGGTGCAGCTCCCGGAGATCGCGCAGCCCGAACAGCCGCCGGTCCGCACCTGCGCCCGGTCTGCGATGGCTCCGAGCCTGGCCAGTCCTGGCAGCCCTTCGGTGGGGAGGTCGATCTTCACGTCGCGCTCGACCTTGCAGACGGTCGCACGACCGTGCGGATCGACGTGGAAAAAGGTGTGGCCGGCATTGCAGCCGGTGAAAGGCGAGCGCGGTGTGAGCGTGGCGACGTCTTGCGCATCGAGCACCTCGGCGCCGCCATAGATCGTTGGCGACAGATTGCCGTACACGTTGTGCTCGATACCCCACGTCTCGGCCAGTCCGATCATCGCGTCACGCTCGTGGGCGTTGGACCGGGTGAGGACGATGTTCAGCCGCAGAGGCAAGCCAGACTCGAGCGCCGCGGCCATCCCCCTCATGAACAGCCGCCACCCACCGCGACGCCGAACCAGGGCGTCGTAGGCGGCCTCGGACGCACCGTAGATGGACGCGGTGATCCGCCAAGGCGGGTACCGGTCGAAGAGTTCGAGGATGCGCGGCTGGTGCAGTTGGGAGGCGTTGGTCGAGATGTGCAGCATCATCCCGAGCTCAGCGGCGAGAGCGTATGCCCGGATGAAATCCCGGTCGATGGTGGGCTCGCCACCGGTGATCTGGAGGAACAGGACACCGGCGTCACGCATCGTCTTGAGCAGTGTGACCTTGTCCTCCCACAGCAGGCCTTCGAACTTCTTCAGCGCGAGGTAGCAGTGTTCGCAGTCCCAGTTGCAGCCCAGGTTGATCTCCCATGAGGCCCGCCCAAAGCCTCCGTTGGGCACGGGTGAGGGCTCGCGGACCAGGATCGCGTCGCGAAGTTGCGGCTGGTCAATGTCGATACCGAACGCTGTCTTGATCGGGTCGACTAGTTCCGGCGGGCACCGGTCGGCTCTCGCCAGTTCGTTGAACAACGCAGACGGCAGCCGAAGCCCGGGCTTGCCGCCGGGTTTGACGATGAAGTGCCCGCCGAGAAACGGCGCTGCGATCAGCTGGTGCACTGCCCCTCCTTTAAGACGTTCTCGATGAGCTCCCTCGCAAGTTGCGGGTCGCACAGCCATTCGATGTTTCGCCCAACCTCGTAGACCTCTCGGCGGTCCTGGCGAGCGTGATCTTCTTCCTGGTCAGGCTCGGGATCGTGGCGGCGCTGGTCGGCGTTCACCATCCGCCTTTCCTGTACGTGATCGTTCTGCGGAGTGCGGGCCGGGCTCACCAGTGCCTGCGAGCGCACTGGCTGGCCTCGCCTCGCTCCGACCGCGTCATCTCGCCGAAGCGGCCCGGCCCGCGATACGGAGCGTGCCTCAACGCTGTATGGACCGAAGAGGCCATAGCGGTGGTCAACGTGTAGCCATGGCCGTAGCCATTCGCCCTGCGCTTGCCCGATGACCTCGATAAAGGCGGACTCGTGCGTAGCGGTCGCGCTACGCTGAGCTCATGAGTGTCGGTGTGCTGATACAGCAGCAGCGCGACGTGCTGAACCTGACGCTTGAGGAAGTCGCCGATCAGATGATGGCGATCATGAATCGCGACACTCTGACACGGCACGACGTGTGGCGCTGGCAGGAAAACGAAGTCACCCCACGCTACTGGCTGCCAGCGCTGGCGCAGGTACTCCAGATCGACGTCGAAGTACTCCGGACCGCGGCCCGCAGGCAGCGAGCCCCACATACATCTACCTCTAACAATGACGCCGAGGGCGCCAGCGGATCTGACCCTGACGACGGCGACATGGTGACCACCTATGCCGCTCGCGAATTGATCACGCGCGACCAGTGGAACGGCACCATCCAGGTCGCACGTCACACGCTGTGGCTCTACGGGATGGCCGAATACCGCTACGCCTTCGACAACGAAGTCCCCGTCATCCTTAAAGATGCGGCTGGCAGCGGCTGCGAGATCAAGGTTCTACTTCTGGACCCCGCCCTTTCTGGCATCGTTGGCATCGACCGAGACGAGGGAAACCCAGAAGGCGCGCTGGCAACCCGCATCACCGCGTCGCTCGCGCGCTTCCACGCCATGCAGCAGGACTGCGGTACCGCGATGCAGCTACGCATCTACGCCGCTCCCCCGACCACGAGCATCGTCCGGGCCGACGATCACCTGATCGTCACGCCCTACGTCCGGTACCTCGCCGGCCGCAGCTCGCCGACGTTGGAACTGCGCCGCGCCGGCGACGGGGGCATGTTTGACCGCTACATCCGGCATTTCGACAGCGCTTGGAACCGAGCAAGGGATTGGACACAGTGACAGCGAACGACGACACCGCAACCGGCACTGCCCAGCACGGCAGCATGGCGGACGCCGAGCTCTTGAGCACCGAGATCCTGCTCGCCAAGCCCAAGCGGGTCGTACGCGAAGACCTCCGCATGCCCGACGGCAAGGTCATCGACTGGTACTTCATGGACACGCCCGCCAGCGTGATGGTGGTCCCGATTACCGACGACAACCAGCTGGTGTTCGTCCGCCAGTACCGGCACAACCTCAAGACGCACTGCCTGGAGCTACCCGCCGGCGCCGTGTCTGCCGGTGAGGACCCGGCAGATGCGGCGCTTCGCGAGCTGGAAGAGGAGACGGGATACCGCCTGGCCGCCGGGGAGCAACTGGCGCCGCTTGGCCGCTTCTACTCCCTGCCGTCAGAGACGAACAAGTACACCTACTTCTACTCCGCCCGGGTGACCAAGCACCACGAACCCGTTCTGGACAACGAGATCGAGCGCTATTTCGACATGAGTGTCGTGACAATGTCCGTGACGGATGCGTTCAAGCGGATTGGAACGGACATCGACGGCATGGAAACCGTCGGCGCACTCATGCTCGCCAGGCAGCACATCGCAGCCGTCTGAGTCCGTCCCCGACTGGCAAACCGTGTACCGCTTGCTCAGACCAGTCCAGGTTCGCAGACCGGCCGCAGGACGACCGAGCACCCGAGCTTCTGTGCCCAAACAACAAGCGCGATCGGCCGCGGAGGTACACGGAGAAGCTCCCAGCGCTGGATCGAGTCTCGACTCACGCTGACGAGTTGGCCGAGCCCTGCCTGGCTGAGACCTGACGCCCTGCGGCGGTTTCGCAATGGCCAAGCCAGCCGCCGCCGCTCAAAGAACTCCCAACTCTCGCCAGCTCTCGGACGCGATGGTCCTTGCCACAACTCGCCGTCTGGGCTCGAGATCACCAGGCGCTGATCCAGCGCGCGGCACCACTGCATCAAATGCTGGAGTGTGGGCTCCATCTGCCCGGTCTCCCACTCGGAGATCGCTCGACCCCGAACCGGCAGATGGGACGACAGGGCGTTCTGGGTGAGGCCGACTCCCTGCCGCACAGTCCTCAGACCAGCGATAATCTGCCAGAGCGCCAGTTCCGCCTCATCGTCAACATGCAAGGTCGCCGAGGGCTCCGGTGTGTCTGGAGGCACCGGCAGTCGGCTCACGTAAATGACGGAGCTGGCGGCTCCTACTCGATGGGAAGCACCGCATCCAGCGAAGGCCCCAAGGCCTGGGGCCGGTAGTCCGCTCGTTGTCGGAGGGTTCATTTCCGCCCCGTCTCAGCAAGCACGACTGCCCGAGCGCCGATGCCACAGTCATCCGTGACGTTCCCAGGAGGCACCGGGATCTCTGCCCACACGCCGCGGGCATGGCTGTCGCCGAGGACGCCCCAGGCCGACGACAGACTCGCGACCATTACTAGCCCGCGACCGGCCTCGTCCTCGTCGTCATCGACTGTTTGGACTCGTGGCTCACTCGGCCCGCCGGCATCATCGACACGTACGCGCCACCGATTGGTGAAGGCCGCCAGGTGCAAGGTGAAAGTACCGCCGGGCAGACCACTTGCAGTGTGGCGGATAGCATTTGTGGCGAGCTCTGACGCTACGAGCACCACATCATCTGCACCTTGCGCTTCTCCGAGCATGTGCTGGGTCCACGCGCGCGCTTCGTGTACAGATTCCCTGCTGCCCGGGAACGTGACGGAGTAGTAGGGCACGGCTCATTCCTCTGATTGAACGCGAGCCCGAATAGTGGCTTCGAAGCGCCGACGCTGACGCCTGGAGATGTTCCGGCAGTCCCGCCCGTCCGGACAGCCGTAGACGTCCTGGACGATCGACCACTCCTGGTCTAGGACCTCAAACTCTTCGCCTTCACAGACAATGTGGCGTTTGCCCTCTCGAACCTGTTGCAGAGCACGATCGACCGCATACGATTCCGCTCCTGTGAGGTGCAGCTCTCGCAGACGGCGCCCGACTTCGTGCTCCGTGCCCCGGAAGACCGGCGTGACACCTGAATGCTGCTCGTTCACTTTGCACCGTTCCTCTGTCTGACCTGACTCTCCGATCTCGTCGGATATCGCAGGCTGTTGATCTCACCACGGTCAGCATCGCTCGGTTTTCAGCACCCGGATATGTGGGTTTATGACAGGGTGGTCCAGGCAAGGACACTGACGGCATCTGGATGGACTACAGGGAGTAGTCATGGCCGATGGTGAGATGAGACGCTGCACCGGATGTCGCGCCTCCCTGAGCCAGTACAACCGGGGAACGCGCTGCGGCGCCTGTAGCCGTGACACGCGACTGGCGGCCTCGCCGGAGCTGTGGGCTAGCGCTCAAGTCGCCCAGGCTATGGCGAAGTGGGATCTGGGTGCGGTGCTGCGCCTATACCGCATGCATACCGGGGCCCGGCAGGCGACTCTCGCAGCCGCGTTCAACGTCGACCAGTCGGTGATCAGCCGCCTGATGAACGGACGACGCAGCATTGCCGATCGGCGTCAGATTCTCGAGTTCACCCAGAAACTCGGCATCCCCGACTCACTGCTCCCCGCTCTACCCGCCCAAGACGAGGAACTGTTCCAGCACGGCATCTCGTGGATGCCATCCGTAGACGAGGCTCTTGCCGGACTCGGCACGCTGACCGGAGCCGATGTGAACGTCCGCGTGGCGGACATCGCGGCCGATGCGGGGCCCGAGTCCGTCGTCGAGGTGTTGCTGGCTTGGGCGGACAGCTCTCAGGCGGACAAAGCCGTATGGAGCGATCGAACGGGGCAGCGTGTCGGTTCCGCGGACGTGCAGACGCTGTCCATCATGTCCGAAGCGTTCGCTGACGCTGACCACCGCCTTGGCGGCGGTCATGCCCGCAGTACTTTGGCGCACTATCTCGCCAACGTCGCCATCCCGCTGGCCGCAGCCGGCAAGTACAGCGATCATGTCGGCCGGCTCCTGTTCACCGAGATCGCGCGTCTCGCCGACGTCGCCGGCTTCATGGCGTTCGACGCGGGCCATCAGGGCATCGCCCGGCACTACTTCGCCCACAGCTTGCGGTTGGCGAGGGCTGCGGGGAACTACGCCCTGGCCGCGCACATCCTGACCGACCTGTCGATGCAGGCCCTTCACATCGACCATCCCGACTCGGCTGTCGCCAGTGCACAAGCCGCGGTCGAAGCAGCCAACAAGGATTGCTCGCCCTTGACGCTCGCCCGCTGCCACGCCGTCGCCGCCCGCGCCTCCGCTGCTGCCAACGACCCCACGACGAGCGATCGACATCTCGTCCAGGCCGAAGTCCTGCTTGATCAACGCGGCGACGCCGAGGAGCCGCGATGGGTCACCTTCTTCTCCGTACGCCAACTCACGGTCGAGGCCATGTACGCCTCGCACGCGCTCGGCCGGACCAGCTACGTACAGCGGCACGCCGACGCAGCCCATCTAGACGAGGCAGCGGCCGACGCGATGCCGCGGCGTGATGTCCTGGCCAATACGACGCTCGCGATGTCCTATCTCCAACCGGGCAACACCGACGTCGAGCACGCGTGTGCGGTCATGGCCGGGTGCCTACCGCTGATCGGACGACTCACGAGCGCCCGCGCCATGGCCGCGATCGAACAGACCCGCTCGCGTCTGGCAGACTTCAGCGCCAACGCCGCTGTAAAGGAGCTCGATGCGGCGTTCGCACACGCCGAGACAGTCGACAGCTAGGAGCACGGCGGCGTGACCAACGACGACGACCTTCAGGCCCAGCTCGTCGCAGCCTGCGCCAACGCCGGAATAGACCCTGCTGATGCGCGACTGATCCACCACTACAGCAACGCCATCTACTACCTGCCGAGTGCAGAGGCGGTCATCCGCATCACCGTGGGGCCTGCGGACCTCGAACAAGTCCGGCTAACTCAGGCGGTGACCCGCTGGCTGGTGCAGTCCCACGGATTCCCCGCTACTGCGCCGCTTGGAACCGTCGAACCGGTAGCGCTCGAGTCCGGATCAGTAGCCAGCTTCTGGGAGTTCCATGAGCAACCAGTCGAGCTGAAGTACTCATCGACCGATCTCGCTGCGCTGCTGCATCGGCTCCACACGATCGACGACGCCGTCCCAGTGCACCTTCGGTCCTGGGTTGCCTTGACCTCGCTGGAGGGCGCGCTCGCTGAGTCCGTGCCCGAGACGGTGCTGGCCCGCGACGATGTCGCATGGCTCAAGCAGGAGATCGTCAAGGTGCGCGAACAACTCGCCGCCATCGAGTGGCAACTCCCACCGGGCCTCGTCCATGGAGACGCGTGGGCGGGAAATCTGCTAGCGAACAGCCGTTCCCACAGCCTGCTGCTCGGTGACTGGGACTGGGTCAGCCACGGGCCTCGCGAAGTGGACCTAGTGCCAACCTGGCATGCCGTGCGCAGGTACGGCCGTAACAGCGCTTGGAAGGGCGCCTTCGCGGCCAAGTACGGCTATGACCTGGCTCGCTCTCCAGGCTATGAAGCACTCATGCACATGCGCGACATGATGCAGCTCACCGGACCACTCCGCCGCGCCAGTGCGGACCAGCGATACTTCACGTTCCTGCAGCAGCGGTTCTCAGCGATCCGCGCCGGCGACCGCTCGTCGCAATGGCTCACTCTCTGAACAGAGCATCATGAGCCGATCGCAGGCGAGCAACGAACGCTCCAAAGGCGGGGGTCCGCCGACAAAAGTCAGAAGGCTCGACCCCTGAGGGGACCCGAACTCGTGGCGAGCACCTGCCCCCGTGGAGAGCGAGCGATACGACGGCACAGCGAAAAACAGGCCGTCACCATACGGAGTCGCTACGGCCGTCATCACATCGTCATCACACGGGGCCATTTCGACGACTTTACGGGTCGACTCGAGTCGAGTGCTCAAGTCGAGGAAACGTAAAACCCCAGGTCAGCTGGGCTTCCTGGGGTTCGACTTCGGTGCCCCCGGCAGGATTCGAACCTGCGACCATCGGATTAGAAGCGCCGAGGTTGTCAACCTTCACACGGTCATCCAATGTCAAGCCAGTACAGTCTATGTCAGTCTGTCCGCTTCTAGCAGGCTCTCGGTGTCATCGAGTGTCAGGTTGGGATGATCTGGTTCAGAGCCGACCCTGGACCAACCCTGGACCACGCATGCCACCATCACGCCGCGTCGGGTTGTCCAGTTGCTCCCGCCGCCTTGAACCCGGCCAACTGCTTCTCCAGGAACTCTCGAGCGTGGACGTTCGTCTCGGTCCGCAAAAGCTCCTCGATCTCCGCAATCGAGGCGGCACGGTGAGTAGCGTTGCGCGCCTTCATCTCGGCCAGTTCGAAATCCATCTGCTCCAGCGTCATCGCAACTCCTCCGGTTCCGCCTCGCCCAGACGCTCGCCTAGCCGACCGAGCAGGTAACTGTTGCGTTCAAGGTCGGCCCGGTAGTGGGCGAGCCCGATCTCGTACTGCACGACAAGCTCCCTGGCGCGCTCCATCTTCGCGGTGATCTCGATACGCTGAAACTCCGCCTGCTCGTTGCCTTCCATCGCGAACCACGATACCCGCACGCGGGGCATGGTATGGCCGGTCCTGACAGGCTCTTCGAGCTTCGTGCCTGTCAACCGTGAGGGTGCCGAGAAGTCCATCCGTGCTGGTCAGGCGATCAGGCGGTACTCGTGGAGGATGCCGCCGACGCGGTCATTTCGGGCGACGCGGAAGCGGTCGAGATCGACGACGTTGTCGGGTAGGGGTTTCAGCGGTGCGGCCTGGCCGAGAGCCCGATGGGGACGGTGTTCGTTATAGAAAGTCTCGTATTCGGCCAGGACGCGTCGCAGGTGCGACAGGTTCCAGACCAGGGTGCGGTCAAGGAGTTCGGCACGCACTGATCGGTGCCAGCGTTCCTGGATCGAGTTCATGACTGGGGCACGGACTGCGGTAATGATGATCTCGATATCCGCAGCCTGGAACACTGCGTCGAACGCAGTGGTGAACTGTGCGCCGTGGTCGCGGATGAGGTATTTGAACCTGTTGGCGTGTTCTTCGAGATCCATCAGGGCGTTCCGAGCCATCTGCACAGTCCAGCCCGTGGTTGGAGTTGCGGTGACGCCCAGGATCCGGATTCGGCGGGTGGCATGTTCGATCATCGTCAAGACGTAGGCGGTAGTTCCGTCGAGCAGGTCGACCGTGAAGAAGTCCGTGGCCAAGATCGCCTCGGCCTGGGACCGGAGGAACTGCGCCCAGGTGGGGCTGTTGCGACGAGGTGCCGGATCGATGCCTACCTTCTTCAGAATGGCCCACACGGTGGAAGGCGCGACCTTGATGCCCAGGCCTGCCAGCTCCCCGGCAATCCGCCGGTAGCCCCAGTGTTCGTTGTCTTTCGCCATCCGCAGCACCAGGGCCTTGATGTTCTGCCGGGTCGCCGGCCTGCCTTTTGGGACGGATCTTGCAGCCCAGCGGCGGCGCAGGATGTCGCGGCGCCACCGCAGGATCGTGCCGGGGGTGACGATCAGCTTCAGCGTGGAATGTCGGACTTTGGGAATCAAGCCAAGCAGCAGCGCGATCAATGCTCGAACAGCCCAGGACATCCTTGGCTGGGAACGCTCACCGAGCTGACGCTGGGTGATCGTGAGTTGGTGTCGCAGCAGAAGGATCTCCGTGGTCTGCCAGGTTGTGTCGCGGCAGGAGATCCGTAACGCCGTGAGCACGCAGGTGACGATCAGGAACACGAAACGCAGACACACAAGCCTCAATCATCGCCGGATGGCAAGAGCCGCCGCAAGCCTGTGACCAGTGTGGATAGATTTCTCGGCACCTTCAGGGCAGCAACGGCCGGACCTGCCCGGCGTCCCGCGCGTTGTCCAGAACCACCAGAATCCGCCGGCCGGCCAGCCGGGAGCGGTAGAGCGCGGTCCGCTCGTCGGGGTCTGCCGGCACTTCCTGCGCGGGCACCCCCAGCGCGGTCAGGAATCCGTGCATCGCGGTCATGGGCGCCTGCGGGGCGCCGGTCGGATCAAAACCACGGAGGTTGAAATAGAGCTGCCCGTCGGGAAACCGGTCAGCGTGCAGGTGTGCCCAGTGCAGGGCCAGGGCGGGGTCACCGGTCAGCACGGCCTGATGCAGGTCGCGCAGTTCAAGACCGGGGTCGATACCCAGTTCCTCGGCGAGGACCTTGTGGGCTTGGTGGTAGGCCCTCAGTGCTTCGGCAGTCCGTCCGGACCGGTACAGGGCGAGCATCCGTTGCGCCCACATCCGCTCACGCAACGGATATCCCGTGGTCAACGCGATCAGCTCGGTGATCCGTTCCCTGTGCAGACCGAGTTCGAGATCCAGGTCGATGCGCTGTTCCAGCGCGGCCAGGTGTTGCTCGACGAGCCCCGGCACGACCTCACGGTGCAGCACCTCGCTGGGCACGTCCGCCAGCGGTTCTCCTCGCCAGAGTTCCAACGCTTCATCCAGCAGCGCCGCGGCTGCCTGAGGTTCGCCGGTCGTCACGGTGGAGCGGGCGGACCGGACCAGGGAGCCGAACCGGTGCACGTCGACCGCGTCGGCGTCGACGTCGAGGCGGTATCCGGCCGCCGAAGTGACCAGCGGCCCCGGTTCAGCGCCGACCTGAAGCGTGTGGCGCAGCCGTAGCACGTAGTTCGTGAGCGTGTTGCGGGCGCTGAGCGGAGGCTGATCGCCCCACAGGCACGCGACCAACCGCGCCACGGTGACGGGTTCGCCGGCCGCGAGGGCCAGCGTCGCGATGAGGATCCGCTGTTTCGCCGCGGTGACGGGCACCAACAATCCGTCATGCCGAATCTCCAGCGGCCCGACCAGACGGAATCGCCACCCATCTGCCACCTCTGATTCCCCTTTGTCGCGCGCAAGACATTACGCCCGGCAGGGATTCCCACGGTTCGATCCTCAACATCGCCGCGCTCGGGCCGGTATCGGCGAACGCCGGGGATCGGAGTTCCGCCGATGCCACGACTTCGGCCCTCCTTCCAGGGAACAGTCAACACGCGGCCCAAGACATCCCTAGCGCTTGGGATATAGGCGGTCCGGCGGCTGTGCCGAAGATGGAATCCGGATATCGGGCGTGAACTAGTGCATCCGCATATCAGTGGTCCACAAGTCCAAGTAGGGGACATGTCAAAGATCATCGTTGCGGCGCCGCCCATCCCCGGCGAGCTGTCACCGCTGCTGTACATAGCCAAAGGGCTCGCTGAGCGCGGCCACCACATCACGGTCGTCACCGGCAGCGGTGTTCGCGCGCAGGTCGAACAGGCCGGGCTGGCCTTCGTCCCGGTCAGTGGCCGGGCCGACTTCGACGCGGCCGCCGTGACCGGTTCCCCGCAGCGTGCCAAGCCCGCTCCGGGACCGGAGATGCTCGCTGAGGCCGAGCGCTTACACGCTGCCTTCGCTATCCCCCAGATACGCCAGCCACCGCTGGTCGAGCAGGCCATGGGCACCAAGCCCCAGGCGCTGTTGCGCCAACTCGACGCCGCCTGCCACAGCGCCGACGGGCGGGAGAGGGCTGCGCTCAGATCCGGTCGCCTCTGGTACGGAACACGGGCCAGCACACCTCGGTGTGGTAGGTGGGTTCGGGGCTTGCGTCGCTTGAGCTCACGACGTAGTTCTCGCGGATGGGCCCCCGCACCCCGATCTCTTGTTCCGCCACGAACGTCCCGAGCGCGCCGTAGGTCTGGTCCAGCTCGCTGATGGCGCCGTGGTGCACGGTGACCGCCAACTCGGCTGCCGGGATCTCCGTCAGGCGCACCCGCCCGGAAACAGTGGCCTTGTCCGCCACCGGGATGAACGCGATGAGCTGGCCCTGCTCGTCCTCGAAGAACTCGCTCGGATACAGCGCGCCGTCGGATCCGGTGCGTACCTGTGCTGGTCATTAATTCGGCCACTGCCCGGGACCTGGGGTGATGCCGTGGGACGATCGGGTCTGTGGCTGTTGGTCTGCTGTATCGGATCTTCATAAGCGTTCTGTCCTGGCTGGCGCTGTCGGCTCGATCGCAGGCATCCAAGAACGCCGAGATACTCGTGTTACGCCAAGAGGTGGCGGTGCTGCGCCGCACGAATCCGAAGCCGAGGATCTCCTGGACCGACCGGGCCGTGCTCGCGGCATTGTCCAGACTTCTGCCCAAGACCCTTCGCGGCCACCGGATCGTCACCCCGGGCACGCTGTTGCGCTGGCACCGCCGCCTGGTCGCGAACAAGTGGCGCCAGCCGAAGGCTCCGGGCCGACCACCGATCAGCGACGAACTCGTCCAGCTGATCCTCACCATGGCACGGGAGAATCGCGCCTGGGGCGCGGTGCGGATCCAAGGAGAGCTGCGTCGCCTCGGGCACCGTGTGGCCGCGGCCACGATCCGCAAGGTCCTGCGCGCCCACAGGATCCCGCCACCGAAACACCGCGACGACTCCTGGCGTACATTCCTGCGGGCACAGGCCGACACCTTGTTGGCCACCGACTTCTTCCACGTCGACTGTGCGTTCACTCTCACCAGGCTCTACGTAGCCTTCGTCATCGAGCATTCCACTCGCCGGGTCCACCTGCTCGGCATCACCCGATACCCGACCGCCGCATGGGCCACCCAGTTGGCCCGGGACTTCACCGCAGACTTCGAAACCGCAGGACCCTGCTTCACCCACCTCATCCGGGACCGCGACGCCAAGTTCACCGCCGCGTTCGACGCGGTGTTCAGCGCCGCCGGCATCACCGCGATCATGACCGCGCCACAAGCGCCGAAGATGAACGCCATCGCCGAACGGTTCGTCGGCACCGTTCGCCGTGAATGCACCGACCGGATGCTGATCTCCGGCGAACGCCAACTTCGCGTCGTCCTGGACCAGTACATCGCGCATTACAACGCCGGCCGCAGCCACCAAGGCGACGGAATGAACCTGCGCGCCCCAGATGACGACCCAAACGTGATCCCGTTCCCGGCCCAGGCCGACCGGATCCGCCGAAAACGCATCCTCGGCGGACTGATCCACGAGTACGAGCCTGCCGCATAATAACCCTGGTCAACCCTGGTGTCCGCGTTTCTGACCACCACAGGGGGGCGTTACGCGAGAGCTCTGGCTCTGTTGAGCCTCAACGCGAACTCAGTCGTGTCGGTGGACCAGATCATAGACGCGTTGTGGGAAGTTCCGCCGGAATCAGCACGTCAACAGGTGCACAACGTCATCGCTGGTGTCCGCAAAGCGTTGAAACCAGCCGCCGGCGCCGCTGCGGTGTTGAGGGTCGACTCTGGCTACAAGCTCAGCGTGCCGAAGGATGCCGTCGATCTTCTTCGGTTCGAATCACTACTGCTGACGGCTGACAGCGCCGTAGCGGCACGAGAACTCACCGAGGCGAGCAACCATCTCAAGGAGGCAATCGCGCTCTGGCGAGGGCCGGGAGCGATGGGCCTTGAGTCTCAAAGGCTTCAGAGCACCGCGGTCCTACTCGCCGAGAGGCGAGCCGCCGCCATCGAGCAGTTGGCGGAGATCAGTATCGAGTTGGACGACGCCGCATCGGCAGTAGGGATGCTGACACAGCTGGTAGCCGACTTCCCTCTCCGTGAATCGAGTTGCGCACTTCTTATGCGGGCGCTATACCGCAGCGATAGACAGGCGGACGCACTCGCTGTCTACGAGGATGTACGAAGCCGATTGGCCGAAGAGCTCGGCTTGGACCCCGGACCTCGACTGCGCGCGGCCCATCAGGAGGTACTGATGAGCAGCACCGCAGTTCCGTCAGCTGCGGTTTTCTCAGCACCAGCGACAGTTGAGATCGCCAAGAATTCCTCCGCGCCGCTGATGGCCAACTTCCTCCCCCGGGACCTTACGGAGTTCACCGGCCGCGAGCAAGAGATTCATCGTCTACATGCCGATGCGACCAACTCAGCCACTGCGGCGCTCGTGATCTCTGCGATCGACGGCATGGGCGGCGTCGGTAAAACGACACTCGCCGTCCACATCGCGCATCGGCTGGCCGATCGATACCCGGATGGCCAGTTCTTCGTTGACCTGCAGGGCTTTACGGTCGGAGTCGAACCGATGTCTCCGATGCGGGCTCTGAACATCTTACTCCGCAGCATCGGCGTTCCTCCCGAAGCAATACCTCAAGAGCTTGCCGAACGTAGCGCTGTATGGCGTAGCAGGTTGACTGGACGCCGAATACTTGTGCTGCTAGACAACGCCTCAGATGTAGCGCAGGTACGTCCCCTGCTGCCTGCCGAGCCTGGAACTCTCGTGCTGATTGCAAGCCGGCGTCGTATGACTGCCCTGGAGGGTGCGAAGCCTCTGTCCCTTGATGTGATGCCGGACCGCGATGCTTATGAGCTTTTCAGTCGAATTGTCGGGGTGGACCGTGCCACCACGGAGCCCGATCAGGTCACACTCGTTCTCGAACTATGTGGAAGGCTACCACTGGCCATCCAGATCGCCGCCGCCCGGCTCCGTGATCGCCCGAGCTGGTCCGTATCGGATCTGGTCGGGCAGCTGCGACGAAGAGACGGCCGGGCTAGGACTCTGGTGGCGGGAGACCGAAATGTACTGACTATCATCGGCTGGTCGTACCAGCATCTGACTCCTATGCAGAAAAAGCTCTTCCGTCGACTGAGCGCGCACCCCGGGCACGATTTCGACGCTTACACTGCTGCGGCGCTATCGGGTTTATCGTTGGAGCAGACCGAGGACGGCCTGGAAGAACTCTTTGATATAAACCTTCTACAGCAGCGGCGTACCGGTCGTTACAGTTTTCATGACCTGGTCCGGGATTGCGCACAAGACTTGCACGTTCGTGATGACGACGAAGACGCGCGACAATCCACACTCAGTCGACTCCTTGACTACTACCTCGTATCGATCGACGCCTGGTGTCGAGCCATGAAGGCCGAAAATCGCTACGTGACGTTCAAGGCCGATGCGGAGCCGAAATACCTGAAGGAGGTTTCTGACTACGACACAGCCCTTTCGTTATTCGAGGACGAATATCGAAATATTGCGGCCGCTGTTCGAGACGCCGCGCTACGCGGATTCGACTCACATACCTGGCAGCTAACATGTGCGATGTTACCCTACTTTTCTCGGATAAACCAGTGGGGTGAAGCGGAAGACCTGTACAAAACGGCGCTGGCGTCAGTGCGCCGGCTAGGCATCGACTACGGAGAGTCCGTGTGCCTCATGGGCCTGGCCACCGTGAAGCGTGCTCGCGGCGCAGTTTCTGAGGCGCGTGAGCTCATATCCGGCGCGATCGCGATCAGCCGCGCAAGAGGCGACCTGCTGGCGGAGGCAAACCAGCTGACGAACCTCGGCGTAATACTCTTGGACGCAAACAACTTCACCGAGAGCCGTGATTGTTTCCTCACCGCCCTGGCCCTCGCAGCACAGGTCGGAGATCTCAAATTTCAGGCGACACTCAACAATAATCTCGGCGTGATCTCTCGCGAACTCGGGCGATTGACAGAAGCTATCGAATACTTCAACCGGGCGATCGAGATCGGCTGCACAGACGATAAATCTTCCAACCGGTCGCCAAACAGAGTCTGCAACATCGCCGAAGTGCTCAATCTCCAGGGTCGGACGAACAGTGCCCGCGAGAGGTATCTGGAAGCGCTGGAACTCAGCACCAGAAACAGAAGCCCGCGCAGTAGAGCACTAGCCCTGGCTGGGCTCTGTGCCGTGTATCGGGCGTCAAACAACCTGTCCCAAGCCCTCGATGCCGGCCGCGAGGCCGTCGACCTGGCACGGTCCGTCGACTGGTTCCAGCTCGAGGGGGACGCGCTCAACGCGATCGGCGACACGCACGTCAGCCTAGGAGACCTGGAGTCGGCCGAGCAGTCGTACGCCCGGGTCGAATCCCTAGGCCTGCTGTATTCCTCTCAGCGATACGTCGCACGTGCCCACGAAGGCTTTGCGCATGTCGCACTCGCTCGCCACGATATCGCCAAGGCCAAAGACCATTGGCGAAAAGCGCTGGCCGTTTACCCCGGTGGAGTCGTGGACGCTGCGGCTGCCAGCCGCCACCTGGAAGCGGACGACCCAAGATCCGAGCGGTGTTGGCGGTGCAAGTTCGCGTGATCCGCTCGATGCCTGGCAGCTGATATCTCGAAGGCCACGGCGTCAGGGCCAACAGACTATCCTGTCCCAATGTATAAGCGTCAACATCCTGCTTTGCGCTGACGGATAGAAACCGCACATAGCCTCGAGGTTGGACCATTTGGCGGCGAGGATTCCCGCCTTGGCATAAGTCTGGAAGCAGCCCTGGACGAAGGGTAGCTGCGGAAGAGGGTTGCGATAGACCCAACAGCTAGCGTTGCCATGCAGGACGCGTGACTGGGCCTTGGGCGTGGGACTCTGTGTACCACCTCACTGCCGCATCGTCTCCACCGCAGGGTCGCGAAGCTACCTCTCCCCCAATGCCTGGAACTCCGTGACAGGGGGTGTCAAAGGGATGGCTGCGACCTCTGCGTGTTCCTGGCGGAGACGGCGTCGTGCATCGACCGATGCTGCTCCTCGCAAGGACTGAGAGGCACCACATGCCGTCTGCCGACCCACTGATGCCGTCCGCCGAATGGAACGAAACCTCACATCCGTTCCACCACGACATGACCATCGCCGATTATCTCCGTGCTTCGGCCGTCCGCACCCCATCCAGCCCGGCTCTCGTCGGTGCCGACGGATCGGTGATCGAACACGGTGAGTTGGACAGCGCAGGCGACCGGATCGCCCGCTTACTGCAGGCGATCGGCGCGGCCCCGGGCACTTTCATCGGGCTCTATGCTTCGCGAACTCCCGCGACGGTGCTCTGGTTGACCGGCATTGTGAAATCTGCGGCGGCGTACGTGCCCATCGACCCTGCCTGGCCGCGGGCACGGGTGGTGGCGATGCTTTGCGATCTCGGCGTCGAAATCCTGGTGACCGATGCAGCGCATTTGGACGAAGCCCAGGAGTTCAGATGGGACGTCCCCTCGCTGCGGGCCGTGGTCAGCCCGGACGCGTCGACTGCTCGACTTGGTACAGCCCGGCTGGAGCGCGAGTCGATAGAGGACCTCTTCGATCTCCTTGCCGACGATCCTGATCCCATCCGTGCGGCGGGCTTCAATCTCCGGCAGGCCGGCCACGAATACACGCCCGCTGACATGATCGTGTACCAGCGTCACATTTCCCTGCTCGTCACCGACGCGATCGGGACAGGGGCGTCGATTCTCGAAGTCGGCTGTGGGACGGGACTGGTGATGGAGGCCCTCGCCCCGGAAGCCGGCCGCTATGTCGCAGCCGACCCTTCAAGAGGCGCCGTGCGGCGCACGCGATACCTCGCCGAAGCACGCGGGCTACGTATTGAAGAGCTCACTGCGTATGCACATGAACTACCAGATCTGGTCACGGGGCGGTTCGACGCCGTCGTCCTTGCCAGCACTGTGCAGTTCTTTCCGGACTGCGAGTACTTTCTGAACACTCTTGCCGATGTACGCCGTCTGGTCCGTCCGGGCGGAGCCGTCGTGCTCATCGATCTGATCGACCCCGGAGCCGAGCAGCATCCCGGTCTGCGGATCCCGCCTTCGCTGATCACCCGGCTCCCCGAGGTGATCCCGAATGTCACGCAGGCTTCGGTGGCCCGCCGCACCGACGATCTTCCCGGCGAATGGGCGTGCCGTTACGACGCGGTCATCCGCTTCGGCGACGAGCCGGTTCCGACGGACCAGGCCACTCCGAGACGGGTGCAGAGTGTGTGGTCGGCCAAGGATGTCGCTGCGACACCAACAGGCCCGCCGACGACGAATCCAAACCCGGGCGACCCCGCCTACGCGATCTTCACGTCGGGGTCGACCGGCGCGCCGAAGGCTGTCGTAGTGGCTCATCGGGCGGTGGCCAACCTCTTTGACTGGATCGAGCGCTGCCATGCGGTGGGGAACGACGACCGTCTGCTTTTCGTTACCTCGTTCTGCTTCGACCTGTCGGTATACGACATGTTCGGCGTACTGGCCAGCGGCGGATCGGTGAGGGTCGCCAGCGACCGCGAACTCGCAGAGCCTTCCGCATTGATCGATATCATCGCAGGCGAGCCGATCACCATCTGGGATTCGGCGCCAGCCATGCTCGCAATGCTCACACCCCTGCTGAGGCAGCGAACCGACATCGCCGGCAGCCGATTGCGGTTAGCGCTGCTCAGCGGCGATTGGATACCTCTGACCACCCCGGGCGAATTGCAGTCCGCGTTTCCGGGGGCCCAGGTGGCGGCGCTGGGCGGAGCCACGGAATGTACGGTGTGGTCGAACCAGTTCATCGTGGACTCGATCGAGCCCGAGTGGAAAAGCATCCCATACGGTCGCCCGATGGCGAATGCCCAATACCATGTTCTGGACGAGGAACTGCAGGTCTGCCCCATAAACGTACCCGGAGATCTGTACATCGCCGGGGAGTGCCTGGCCATCGGCTACGCCGGTGCCCGGGCGCTGACCGCCGCCAAGTTCTGCGCCAACCCGTATGGACCGCCGGGATCGCGGATGTACCGGACCGGCGACCGCGCTCGCTGGCGCGCCGACGGCGAAATCGAGTTTCTCGGGCGCGTCGACGACCAAGTGAAGATCCGCGGATATCGGATAGAGCTCGCCGAGGTTCGCGGAGCCCTGTCCCGCTGCCCCGGGGTCGACGCCGTCGTGGCGATGGCCGTGGACGGGCCAGGCGGCAAAGACCTAGCGGCCTTCTACGTGCCGACTGACGAATCCGTCCCCTTCGCCGAACTCCGCGCGTTCGCTGGCAAATATCTCCCCGAATACATGGTGCCGCGACGGATCATCGCTGTCGACACGCTTCCGCTCACCAGCACCGGCAAGGTGGACCGAGCGGCGTTGGCAACGCTGCTGTAAGGCGTCGCCGCGATGCGCCGCGGATCGGCGCTGGCGGATCGTCAAGGAAGCTACTCCCCCGCTACTACCGCCAAGCGAACGCGGGTTCGAGGTCAGCGGCGTAGCACTGGCTGTGACACTCCTGCTCGTCCGAGCGTGAGCACCGACCGGTCGCGACCTCAAGTAGGCGGCGAGGAGTTTTTCGAGAGCGGTCCGGATTAACGTCATTCCTGCGCCTGGAGATGTGAACCTTTCGAGACATCGCCGAGCGTTTTTCAAGTGCGCGCCGAAAACCAGAGCAGATCACGGATACCTGCACATGAAACTAAATTCTGCGCTCCTGGAAGACTGGATGCGCGACCACTATCAGGATGCGGCCATCGACATCGGATCGAGCGGAGTCCTGGACTATTCGCTCAAGGAGGTGCGTGAGCGTTGCGGAATCACCACCGCCGACCTCGACCAAGTGGTATTCCGCGACAGCCCCTGTCTGGGCCGGGAAGACCTGCGGGAAGCCATCGCCAGCCGTTGGGGCACCGGGGACCCTCGACGCGTCATGACGACGCACGGTGGCAGTGAGGCCATCTACACGGCGCTCTCCGTCTTGCTCGAACCCGGCGACCAGGTGATAGCGCTGGCGCCGGCCTATCACTCACATGTGTCTGTCGCAGAGTCCATCGGCTGTGACGTTCTCAGATGGCGGCTACGGGAGGAAGACGGTTTCCGCCCGAGGCTGGAGGACCTGGAGGCACTGGTCACGGCCAGGACCAAGGCGATCGTGGTGAACTTCCCCCACAACCCGACTGGTACGACACTGAGTGAGAAGCAGTTGCACCGGTTGCTGGACATAACGGCGTCGGCGGGTGCCTATCTCATCTGGGACGCCGCGTTCTCCGACCTGGTCTACGCCGGTGATCCGCTGCCGGACCCCGGACGTTTCTACCCGCGAACCGTCTCGGTGGGAACCTTCTCCAAATCGATGGGGCTTCCGGGCCTGCGTTTCGGCTGGTGCATCGCAGAGCCTGAGGTGCTCTCGGCGATGACCGTTCTCCGGGACTGCGTCACGTTGAGCTTGTCCCCGCTGACTGAGTTGATCGCCCTTTGCGTGGTGGAGAACGCTGATTCGTTCATCCAGCCGCGGCTGACCGCCGCCGCGGCCAATCGGAAGCTGCTCATCGAGTGGGCCCGCCAGCATGGTGACGTCGTCGACTTGCCAGTGCCGATGGGCGGAGTGACAGCGTTCCCCGCATTGGGCGTAAACGAAGACACAAGAGCGATATGCCGGCGGTTGGGCGAGGCCCACCGCGTTCTCCTCATCCCCGGGATGGCCTTCGATCACCCCCGCAGGGTGCGGCTTGGATTCGGCGGCGACGCCGAAGCCCTCCGCGAAGGCCTCAAGGTCCTGGCACGTGAGTTGGCCGGCTGACCTGATGAAAGGAGACACAAGCATGTATGCCGTCACTCTCACCGAAAGCGAACTGCGGCAGATCGACACGGTGACGTCGTCGCTCGCAGCGAAGTTCGACTCGGTGAACGATCCCGTTTTCCTACGTGACAGCACCGTCTATGCGCACGAGCTCCCGGACCGACTGCGTGCCGAACTGAATACGTTCCGGCATGAGGAATCGGGAGGCGTTCTGTCCATCCGCGGCCACGTCATCGATGACACCCGGATCGGACCGACCCCGAAACATTGGCGAAGCCAGACCGGCCGTGCGGCCACGCTGCCGACAGAGATCTACTTCGTGCTCTGCGCCGCGCTCCTGGGCGATGTTGTGGGCTGGTCCACGCAGCAGGACGGCCGCATCATGCACGACATCCTGCCGATCAAAGGGCACGAGAACGAACAGCTGGGATCCGGCAGCAAGGAGCTGCTGACCTGGCACACCGAGGAAGCGTTCCATCCCCTGCGAGCGGATTATCTGGGCCTGGCCTGCTTGCGCAATCCAGACTCGGTGGCCACCACTTTCGCATCGGTCGACGACCTCGACCTCTCCGAGGATCTGCGGGACTTGCTCGGCAAAAAGCGCTACCCGATCAGGCCCGACCGGTCACACCTGCCCCAGAACCGGGGAGAGACGCAGCACTTGTCCGCGCGGGAGGAAGCTCTTCTGACGCGCAGCTACGAGTGGATAACCAACCTGGACAGCCACCCCGAACACGTGTCGATCCTCTTCGGCGATCCGGCCGCGCCGTACCTGCGCATCGATCCCTACTTCATGGAGGAAGCGTACGCCGATACGGAGAGCGCGGCGGCGATGACCGGGATCGTCGACGCGGTCGACCGGGCGATCCGCGAGCACATCCTGGAACCGGGCGAAGTGTTGTTCTTGGACAACTACAAGATCGTCCACGGGCGTGTGCCGTTCACGGCACGGTTCGACGGGACCGACCGATGGTTGAAGCGCCTAAGCGTCGCGCGTGATCTGCGGAAGTCGCGTGACCGCCGTATGAGCCACACCGCGCGTGTCATCTACTGATCGCTCTCCCGCAAAGGCTCCGAACATAACGTACGCGGATTGGATACGGAATGCCGGTAACTGACGACTCACCGTTCGGGCACCCCCTGGCCTTGGGCCAAGAACGTATATGGGCCTCGGAGCAGATGTCAGCATCTGATGCCCTCTATGGAAGTCCGGTGGTGCTGGCGCTGCGCGGCGACATGGACCTGGAAGCCCTGCAGGAGAGCCTCACCGAGATCATCTCCCGACATTCTGTCCTGCGCTCCGTGGTATCGACCGCTTCCGGGACAGCCCGCCTTGTGGCTCGTGCCGCCACACCGGTACGGCTGTCTCCGGTGGAGACACAGGGGACGGACGGGTTCGAGGATCTGGTTTCCCGGGAGGTTCTGGCCCCCTGGGACCTCGAGGCGGGGCCATTGGTAAGGCTTGGGCTCTACCGGCTGGGCGAAGCCGACCACCGTCTGTTGATCGATGTCCACCACATGGTGTTCGACGCGCTGTCATTCGACGTGCTCGTCGGCGAGCTGACAGAACTCTACGATGCGAAGTCCAAGGGCCGCGAGCCCGCGCTTCCCGCTCTCGTGGCCCAGTACCGCGACTACGCACTGGCCCAGCGACGAGCACTGGCGCAGGGCCTGCTGGACGATCAGATCGACTACTGGTGCCACGAACTGAGCGGTGCGCCTTTCGCCCTGAGCCTTCCCACGGACCGGCCCCGGCCGGCCAGGATCGACTTCTCGGGCGCCAGCCACACCTTCACCTTCGACGCGGGCCTGCGCGACCGGGTGATCGCCGCGGCGCGCGGGTGGAAGGCGACGCCATTCGTCGTGATGCTCACCGCGTGGGTCGCTGTGCTGTCCCAGTACTGCGATCAGAACGAGGTGCTTGTTGGAACACCTGCAGCGGGTCGGTTGGACCCGGAGACGGACGATCTCATCGGCATGTTCGTGAACACGCTCGTCCTGCGTCTGCGGTTCGAGCGCGACAAGGCCTTCCCGCACATGGTGGATCACGTTCGGCAAGTGGTCTTCAGTGGCCTCGCCCACCAGGAGGCACCGATTGAGAAGGTCGTCGAGCGCCTGCGCCCGCCCCGGGATGACAGCCGTAGCCCCGTGTTCCAGACGCTGTTCACCCTGGCAGAACACCAGGACCGTCCGCACCACGCCGGAGGTTTGGTGATTGAGACGGTCCCGCCCCCGCCCCGCACCACTTCCAGGCTCGACTTGAGCATCGAGATAGTGGAGCACACGAACGGCTTCGATGCCGAGATCGAATATTCGACGGCGCTGTTCGATGCCGAGACCATCTCACGGATCGCCACTCACTTCGGAACGTTTCTCCGTGGCGCGCTGGAGGACGCGGAACGCAGCGTCGGCGAGATTCCCCTCCTGTCGCAAGCCGAACACGAGGAGGCCTTGCGGCACGCGAGCGGCGAGCACGCGCGCCTGCTTCATGCGACTCTCGCCGCACGGCTGTCCGTTGACACGCCGCCTCCCGTCGACCAAGCCGGCGACGGGACCAGGGTCTTCGTCCTGGACCAAGGGCTACGACCGACTCCTGTCGGAGCGATCGGCGAGATCTACCTCGCCGGCCCGTTTCCCGGCGCGACGCCGGCCGGGGCCACCGGTCTGCGCGCCGAGTCGTTCGTGGCCTGTCCGTTCGGCGGACCCGGTGAACAGATGTACCGCACGGGTGATCGTGCCCGTCGACGAACGACCGGCGAACTGGAGCTCGTCGGCCGGCGTGACCAGATGGTGGAGCTGAACGGCTACCGTGTCGATCTCAGTGAGATCGAGACCGTGCTCTCCGGCCATCCGGGTGCGGGACCGGTAGCGGCCACGATCAAATCTGACGGCCCCGGCGGCGGGCAGGTCGTCGCCTACGTCGTGTCCGACGTGCCCGATGAGGCAATCCTGGCATACGCCGCCGAGCGACTGCCCCGATACCTGCGGCCCACCATCATCGTCCACCTGGACACGCTGCCGCTGACCGCTGACGGGAAGGTGGACCTCGGTGCGCTGCCGACACCCGACCGCTCGACGGTGCGCCCGCGCAGCACCCCCACGACCGGGCATGAGCAGCAGCTGTGCCAAATCTTCAGCGAGATCCTCGAAGTCGAGACGGTCGGCGTCAATGACGACTTCTTCGACATCGGCGGCCACTCGCTGCTAGCCGTTCGACTGCTGAGCCGGGTCCGGACCACATTCGGCGTCGAGTTCGGCCTCCAGGACCTGCTCGATACGGCCACGGCCGCAGGGCTGGCCGAGCGGATCGCCACCGGTGGGGTGACCGCCACCACCCGCCCACCGCTGGTGCCCATGTCCAGCCGGCCATAAGAAAGGACTTTCATGTTCCCTCTCTCTTACGCGCAACGAGGCATGTGGTTCATCCAGCAGATGAGCCCGGACAGCTCCCTCTACCTCATCCAGTTCGCCTCACGACTGGTCGGCGACCTGGACCGCACAGCCCTTGACGCAGCACTTCGCGATGTCGTCCTGCGGCACGACACGCTGCGTACGGTCTACCACGACACCGAGAAAGGGCCCTGCCAGGTCATCCTTGATCCGGCCGAGGTCCCGTCGATCTTGGAACACCGGTCCGTCACGGAGACCAATCTGCAGGCGGTCATGGAGCGGATGAGCGCCAACCCGTTCGACCTGTCCCTGGACCTGCCGTTGCGCGCTTGGCTGCTGGAACTCGAGGCGAAAGAAAGCGTTCTTCTGCTCACCATGCACCACATCGCCGGCGACGGGTGGTCGATGGGCCCGCTCACCCGGGAAGTTGCTGAGGCCTACAACGCCCGCCGACGAGGTGTGGCACCTGATTTCCCGCCCCTGCCGGTGCAGTACACCGACTACGTGCTCTGGCAGCGCAGCCTGTTGGGCGACGGCGACCCGAACGGCCTGGGTACGCGGCAGTTGGATTACTGGCGTGCGGCCCTGGACGGAATGCCCGAGGAGATCAAGCTTCCGGCCGACCGGCCGCGCAAGCCGGTATCCGACTTCGCGTGTGGAACCATCTCCTTCGCCGTCGACACCGCTGTGCATGCGCGGCTGACAGCACTGGTCCGTAAGCAAAAGGCGACCATGTTCGCGGTGCTGCAAGCAGCCTTCGCGATAGTTCTGGGCGGGTTCGGGGCAGGAACGGACATCCCCATCGGGACACCGGTGGCGGGTCGGACGGACGAGGCCTTGACTGACTTGGTCGGCTTCTTCGTCAACCCGGTGGTGCTGCGCACCGACATCTCCGGCGACCCCGGCTTCCTGGAGCTGGTCAAGCGGGTCCAGGCCGCGGACTTCGAAGCGTTCGACAACCAGGACACCCCTTTCGATCTGTTGGTCGAGGCGTTGAACCCGACTCGCTCCCGCTCTCGCCATCCACTGTTCCAAGTCATGCTCGCGCTGCAGAACAGCGCTGATTTCGACCTGGCCATGGACGGCTTGGAGCAGACCCCGGTGGAGATCGAGACCGGCAGCACCCGCTTCGATCTCTATCTCAGTCTCACGGAACATTTCGGCCCGGACGGCGAACCGGCCGGCGTCGAAGGGCTCCTGGAGTACCAGTTCGATCTGTTTGATCGCGAGACGGCGCAGAGCATCGCGCGCGGGTTCGAACGAGTCCTGGCCGCCGTCGCCGCCGATCCGGACGCGGTGATCGGCACAATGGACGTGCTCGGCGACGAAGAGCGGAGCGAGCTGCTGGACGGCTGCAACCGTACTGAGGTCGCAGTTCCCGATACCACACTGCCCGAACTCTTCGAAGCACAGGCGACAACGGTACCGGACGCGGTCGCGGTCAGATGTGGCACCACAGAACTCACCTATCGCGAGCTCAATGCCCGGGCCAACGAACTCGCCCGGTATCTCCTGGCCTGTGGGGCTGCCCCGGACAGCGTGATCGCGGTGGCGCTGGGCAACTCCGAGCATCTCGTCGTCGCCCTGCTCGCCGCCTTGAAGGCCGGGGCGGCATATCTGCCGATCGACCCGACCTATCCCGTCGAGCGGATCGACTTCATGCTCGACGCGGCCCGACCGCTGGTGCTGATCACCGACGCCGTGTGCCCGGCGGCCGAAGGATCGGGAGTCCCCCGCATCCTCATGGACGACCCGGGCGTCGCCGACGCTGTCGGCCGGCTTGCTTGCGCAGACCTCTCCGCGGCGGAACGCGCGACGATCCGCCCCGGCGACACCGCTTACATCATGTTCACCTCCGGCTCCACCGGCGACGCGAAAGCGGTGGCCGTGGAACACCGCAACCTGACCAACTACCTACTGTGGTCGGCCGACACGTTCTCCGCGGTGACCGGATCGGTGATCACTCACTCCTCCATCTCCTTCGACTTCACACTGACGACATTGTTCACCCCGCTGGTCGCGGGTGGGGAGGTGCGTCTGAAAGCGCTGGACATCGACGCCGATCCGGATACCGCCGCGATGGCGGGTCCCCCCACGTTCCTCAAGGTCACGCCGAGCCACCTGCCCCTGGTCTCGGAGCTCGGCCCGGACTTCCTGCCGCGCAGGCAGCTACTGCTGTGCGGGGAGCAGCTGATCGGCGCGGCACTGGCGCCGTGGAAGCGGCAGCACCCCGACGTGCAGATCTTCAACGGCTACGGACCGACTGAGACCACCGTCGAGTCACTGTTCCACCGGCTGCCGTCGGGGCCGGAACTGGACAGCGGTCCCGTCCCCATCGGCACGCCGATCTGGAACACCCAGGTCTACGTGCTCGATGGCCGGCTGCGACCGGTGCCGCTCGGCGTGCCCGGCGAGCTGTACATCGCCGGCGCGGGTGTGGCGCGAGGCTATCGCGGTGACGGCGCACTTACGGCGCAGCGCTTCGTGGCCAACCCGTACGGAAGCGCCGGCACGCGGATGTACCGCACCGGAGATCTCGTTCGCCGACTGCGCGGCGGGCAACTGGAGTTCCTGAGCCGCGCCGACGACCAGATGAAGATACGCGGTCATCGGGTCGAGCCCGCGGAAGTCGAAGCCGTCCTGGCCCGCCATCCCGACGTGGGCCAGGTCGCGGTCACAGCGCACACGGATCACAACGGAGACCGCTTGTTGGTCGCCTACGTGGTGCCCTCGCACACCGGCGACATCTTCATCGCCGATCTGCGCTCATATGTCAGCGGCCTGCTACCGCGTTACATGATCCCGTCCGCGTTCGTGGTTCTCACCCGGCTTCCGACGACACCCAACGGCAAGCTCGACCGCTCCGCGCTGCCGGAGCCCGACCTGAGCCGCGTCGCCGTCGCGGACGGAACACCGCCACGCACCCCCTACGAAGAGAAGATCTGCGCGGTGTTCGCTGAATTGCTCGGACTGCCGGAGGTAGGCGTCGAGGCGGACTTCTTCGATCTCGGCGGACACTCGCTGCTCGCCGCCCGGCTGGTCTTCCGGCTGCGGAAGATGTTCGGAGACTGGGTCGCGGTCGACATGGTCTTCGGGAACCCATCAGTGGCGCAACTCGCGGCCGCGTTGGAAGCCGGCGGCGAGAAGGCCCGGCTGCCATCCTCGGCGAGCGTCTCGGAACAGGTCGACGCAGCCGAGGATGCCCTGTCCGCGCTTCTCGGGGAGATCGGTGAACCGCCCGCGCCCTCGGCCGGCGACCAGACCTCCGACATCCTGCTCACCGGCGCGACAGGGTATCTCGGCGTGTTCCTCCTCTACGAACTGCTGCAGAAGACCGACGGCCGGATTCGCTGCCTGGTACGGGCGGCAGACGCAGGGCAAGGCCTGGAGCGTCTCAGGGAGCGGATGAAGCACTTCAACCGTATGACGCCCGACTTCGAACAACGGGTTGACGTTGTCGCCGGCGACTTGTCCAAGCCGATGATGGGACTGAGCGAAGCGGACTTCGCCGAGCTCGGCGCGGCCGTCACCAGCATCTACCACAACGGCGCCGCGGTGAACCTCGTGCTGCCTTACGGCAGCCTCTCAGCCACGAACCTGGGCAGCACCAGGGAACTCGTCCGATTGGCAGCGCGCGGCCGGGCCAAGCCGCTGCATCTGATCTCGACTGACGCCGTACCTCGCAACGTAGACGGCAACGGCTACGTGCTCAGCAAGGAAATGGCCGAGCGGGTCGTCCTCGCGGTTCGGGACAGAGGCTATCAAGGATCGATCTTCCGAATGCCGCGCCTGTTCCTCGACACCAGCACAGGTCTCGGCAACCCCCGCGACGCCGTGCTCCGGCTGATGCGCCTGGCGATGGCGATGGGTTCCGCGCCGGACACCGAATTCCAGGAGATGTGGATCCCCGTCGACACCGCTGCGCGCCTGGTGGTGGAAACGACACTGAGCGACCCGGATTGCGGTCCGCACACCGTCCTGACCGATGAGTACAGCTCTTGGAAGAGCGTCATCGGCATGTGTGCCGCCAAGCTGGGGACCCAGATAGTCCCCCCAGCGCAATGGGCTGAGCTGGTACGCCAGAGCGGCTCCGCGGAGAACGAGGTGATTCTCACCGCCGTCGACGTCGAGGATCCAGGCGTTGAGAACGGCGGAGCAGAGCCGGTCCCGTATGCCGATCCGGCTTTGTTCGGCCGGTCCGTCGAAGGCGCTCATGTGACCGATCAGGCCCTACTGACCTATCTGCGCGCAGTGCTGCGGGATCTCGATCGGCGTCCGGTCGCGTGATTCAGCCTGAGCGCCGTCCCCCACACCGAAGAGGAGCAAGTCGATGGTGAATCCGTTCGAGGATCAGGACGCCGAGTTCATAGTGCTGGTGAACGTCGAGGGACAGCATTCGCTGTGGCCGGCGTCGATCACCGTGCCCGTCGGCTGGGACAGGGCCTTCGGCGCTGCCGACCGGGCCGCGTGCCTCGACTACGTCCGCGACAACTGGACGGACATGCGTCCGCTGTCATTGATTCAGGCAAAGGGAGATGTGATCAAGAAACAGGCTTGAGAATTAGGTTTCGTTGACAGTTCTCGACTACCAGGGAGTCGGCAGTGGATGCTCTCCAGGAATCCGAATCCTCCTCGTCGCGGCGCCGCGGAGTACGCCGCAGACTGCTAGCTGAAAGGCAGTTCCGATACGTCTTCGGCGCGCTGCTGGGCTCGGGCATGGCGAATGGCTTTCTACCAGTGGCGGAAAGCTTCGGAGTATTGAAGGTCACCGGCTCACCGGATGATCTCGGCGCGGTGCTGGCAGTCCAAGCGGCGACTTCGCTGTCCCTGTCGCTGTTCGCCGGGGTAGCCGCCGATCGGTTGCCGAGGACCCGGGTCCTGATGGCTTCGGCCCTGACCAGGCTGGCGGCCGCCGGCGCGTTGGCGGCCGCCCTGTTGACGGGAGTCGCCTCGCTGCCCTGGTTCTTCGTCGTGGCCGTCGTCTACGGCGGTGCCGACGCCCTGTTCAGCCCGACGAGCACGGCAATCGTGCCCGACGTCGTGGCCCCCGACGACCTAGGTGAGGCCAATGGTCTGATCGGCAGCTTCTCATCCATGACCTGGACGGTCGCCCCGGCGCTGGCCGGTGTGCTCGTCTCGGCTTTCGGCCCCGGCACGGCGTTCCTGGCTGACGCCGCGCTCATGGTCGGCACCACGGTGTGCCTGGTCCTGGCCCGCATCCCCGCTGCCTCCGCCGAAGACGAGCCGGAGATGCCCGGGGGAATCGGCGCCCAACTGCGCCAGGGCTGGCAGGAGTTCCGCCTGCGGCGCTGGCTGTGGCTGCTGACCGTGCAGTGGACGTTGTTCTCCCTGGTTCTGTTGGCGCCATTGGCTGTCCTCGGACCGACAGTGGCGAAACAACACCTGGGCGGAGCGAAGGCCTGGGGGTTGATCAGCACCTGTCTGACCGTAGGGATCGTCGGGTCTCAGTTCCTGGCCGGGCGGCTGAACGTGCGCCGGCCGGTGGTCTTCATCGCATGGTTGCCACCACTGATGGTCGCCGAGGCTCTGACACTGGGGTTGAAGGCGCCTTTGGCCGCCGTGGCGATCGCTGCGGTGTTCAGTGGTTGCGCGATGGGCCTTCAAGGTGTGGTGTTCCAGACCACGATGCAAAAGGCGGTACCCGGTGAGGTCCTGGGCCGCGTCGCCGCCTTCGATCTGGTCGCCTCCGAAGTCGGCCAGCCCGTCGGGTATGCCTTGGCCGGCCCGCTCGGCCTGGCGTTCGGCGTACGCGGATTGCTGATCGCGTGCGCGGTTGTCGCGGCTACCGGGTCTGCATTGTTCGCAGGATTCATTTCCACCGCACGTCAACCCGATCTGGACGAGGAAGGCGAAGACGGCGAATCACAACCACAGTCAACCACGGTTCCCGCCGCGCACCCTGTCACACCGCTTGGCGACGCTTCCGCCGGCTGAGCCGGCGCAACGGATTCACGAGGGAAGAAACGTGCTCTATCGAGAACGCTTGATGGTACCCGGCCCCACCCCGCTACCGCCGCAGGTCTCAGCAGCGGGAGCCCATCCGATGGTGGACGAGCGCACCCCGGGGTTCGCGCTCACCTTCGCGCATGTCGTCGACGGACTCCGGCAGGTCCTCGGCACCGCGTCGGACGTACTCGTGTTCACCTCGAGTACGACCGGCGCCTTCGAAGGCGCAGTGCAGAACCTGTTCTCGCCCGGTGACAAAGTCCTGGTCGTCAACAACGGCGCGTTCGGCGAGCGCTGGGTCCAGATGTGCCGGGCGTTCGGACTCGAGGTCGTCGAGCTGGCCGTCGGATGGGGGCGATCGGCCGACGCCGCCGACGTGACCGCTCGCCTGGTGGCGGACCCCGCGATCGTCGCGGTCATCGTGGTGCACTGCGAGACCTCGACCGGAGTTGTCACCGATCTACGCGAGCTGGGCCGGGCCGCCGCGAATGTGCTGACCATCGTGGACTCGGCCTCCGGCGTCGGGGGGTGTGAACTGCGAGCAGACGAGTGGGGGCTGGACGTCGTCATCGGCGGGTCGCAGAAGGCGTTGATGGCGCCGCCGGGGATCTCGTTCGCCTCAGTCAGCGAGCGGGCTTGGCGGCGCCACACCACCGCCAGGATGCCGAGGTACTACTTCGACTGGACGACGACCCGCGACGCGCTCCGACAGCCTGTACCGCGAACCCCGTGGACTCCGGCGATCGGGACCTTGCTACAGCTCGCCGCGGCTTTGGACCTGTTGCTCGACGAAGGTATGGCGGCGCGCGTACGACGGCACGTGCTGCTGGGCCGCATGGCGCGGGCCGGGTTGCAAGGGATGGGGCTCTCGCTGCTGACGCCCGAATCGGACCGCAACGCCATCGTGACGGCGGCGTACTGCCCGGCCGATGTGTCGGCCGGGCACGTCGTCCAAGCCGTTGCCGACAACACTGGGGTGCAGCTGACAGCGGGCAACGGTGATCTGACCGATCAGGTCATCAGGCTCGGCCACTGTGGGCATATGGACCCGCTGGATATTGTCGCGGCCTTGGCCGCGATCGAGGCGGTCCTGCCCGCCTTCGGAGTTGCAGCCGCGTCCGGCAGCGGCGTCGTGCCCGCCCTCGAAGTGCTGCGATCCGACCTCCGGCCGATCGTTGACCTGCAAGAGGGCGCAACACTGGCGGTCGCGCAGGAGGTTTCGGCATGACGACCGGCTTCGCGACGGGATCACAGACCACTGTGACGCTGGTGCCTGAGCTGCTCGACGACGCGGCACTCAACACGCCTGGGTCGCGGGCGGCTGAGGATCCACAGCGCACCCTGACATACCAGGAATTGCGTGCCGAGGCCTGGCATCTGGCCGGGCGACTGGTCGAATCCGGTGTGCGCCCTGAGGACCGGGTCGGCGTGATGATGCGGCACTCGACAGACCTGCTGGTGGCGGTCCTGGGGGTGCTCATAGCGGGCGCGGCGTACGTGCCGATCGACGTGGAGTATCCCCGGCGCCGGCAAGAATTCCTGGCCGAGAATTCGGAAATCAGGCTGCTGATCACCGATACGTCCCCCGGCCCGATTCCCGCTGTCGACGTTCCCACGCTGTCCCCGGACCGAGGGCGATCGGACAAAGCGCCGAACGTCCAGACCCCCGGGCCGGATGACGTGGCATGCGTGATCTACACGTCGGGTTCGACCGGACAGCCCAAGGGCGTCATGCTCACGCATCTGGGCCTGGCGAACCTGGCCGCCGCGGCGAGCGACGAATTCGCCATGGATCAGGGTGACCGGTATCTGATGCTGGCGGCTGCGGCCTTCTCCGCATCGCTCGAAGAGCTTTTTCCACCGCTGGTCAAGGGAGCGACGTGTGTCTTTCCTGCCGATCGCGCGGCGTTGTCGCCGATTCACGCCCTGCTGGATTACATCGAATCGCGGCACGTGACCCTCGTGGAAATGCAGACCGCACACTGGCATCTGCTGGTCCGTCACCTGACAGATACCGGCGAGGCGCTTCCGTCTTCGCTCAAACTCATCATCATGGGCGGCGACCGGCCCCTGCCCGAGATGGTGAGGAACTGGGACCGGTTCAGGGTCGGCTTGGTCCACGTCTATGGTCCGACGGAGACGACCGCGACCGCGACGTACTGGCAACCCGCGGACAAACAGATGCCTGAAGACGGCATCCTCCCCATCGGCGACGCCATCATCAACACCACCATCCACATCGTGGATGAACGGCTCGACCCGGTGGCCGCGGGAGACGAGGGCGAGCTACTGGTCGGAGGGCTGTCCCTGGCGCGAGGCTACCTGGGCCGGCCCGACGCGACCGCCGAACGATTCGTCGCCGACCGGTACTCCGACGTGCCCGGGGCCAGGCTTTACCGCACCGGTGACCGCGTCCGGCGCCTCCCGGACGGCCGACTGCAGTTCCTGGGGCGCGGCGACTATCAGGTCAAAGTCCGCGGATACCGAGTGGAGCCGGGCGAGATCGAGACGGCTCTCGGCCGGCACCCCGCCGTGCGTCAGGCCACCGTGACCGTCCAGACCGACGACTCCGGCGACCGGCGGCTCGCTGCGTATGTCGCCGCCGACGCCGCTGCGGTCACCCTCGTCGAGCTGCGGGCTCATCTGATCTCCGAACTACCGGCGCACCTTGTGCCCTCGGTACTGGTCAGGCTCGACGAGTTGCCGATGACCGTGCACCGGAAGATCGATGTGGCCGCGCTGCCCGCGCCGCCGCGGCGCCGGCCCGACCAGGCCACCGAGTTCGTCCCTCCGGCCGATGACCGGGAGCTGCGCCTGGCCTCGGCGGCGGCCGAGCTGCTCGGCCTGGACGAGGTGGGCGTGGTCGACGATCTGCTCGAACTCGGCGGAGACTCGCTGTTCATGCTTCGGCTGATCAGCTGGATCCGGAAGAACCTCGGCGTGAGTCTTGGTTTGCGCGAAGTGTTCGCCGACTATCACATCCGCGGCATAGCAAGGCTCGCAGCAGCTGCCGCCGACGCCTTGGACGGTGACCGATGACTTCCGCATCGACCACTACAAGTCCAGGCTTGTCGATCGCGGTGCTGCCTGCACCCCCGCACCCGCAGCTGTCCGCGGCGGTACACGCCGCGGGCGCGGCGCTGTGTGCGGCACCCGAGGCTGAGGCTTTGGTCTGGATCGGAGACGGACCCGATGAACTCGCGGAGATACTGGAGGTGGCTCCAAAAGTACGGTGGGTTCAGCTGGCCAGTGTGGGCATCGAGAACTACCTCCCGCTTATGCGCGGCGGTGTCCTGTGGAGCCGGGCCATGGGGGTCCAGGCCGACCTGGTAGCCGAGCATGCCCTGATGCTGGCGCTGACGGTGCTGCGCGAGGGGACGGCTTCCATCCGATCCGGAACATGGCAGCCGAGACCCGCTGTTTCGCTGGCGCACAACGACGTCCTGATCGTCGGCGGTGGCTCCATCGCTCGTGCTCTGCTTGATCTCCTGCGACCGTTCCAGGTCCACACGACGGTGGTCCGGCGCTCCGGCGGGCCTGTTCCCGGCGCGGCCGTCACGGTGAACGGGCTGGATCGGTTGGACGAGTTGCTCGCGAAAGCCCGGGTCGTCTTCCTGGCGCTTCCGTTGACCTCTGAGACCGAAGGATTGATCCATCGAGCACGGCTCGAGGTCATGCGCTCAGATGCCTGCCTGGTCAACGTCGCGCGCGGCGGCCTGATCGTCATGGACGACCTCGTTCAGGCACTGGCCGAGCAGCGGATCAGCGGTGCGGGACTCGACGTCACGGATCCCGAGCCGCTCCCGGCAGGACACCCGCTGTGGGCGATGCCCAATTGTGTGATCACCGCGCACTGCGGTGGAGACCTGGAGAACTCGCTGCCGGCGTTCGCCGACCTGATGACGGACAACATCCGACTGGTCGCTCAAGGCCGCGAACCCATCGGCCTCATCGATCCCCTGCTCGGCTACTAGGAGGTTGGCGCTGCGATGAGCAATGTCATCACCGGGACGACGACGTCTGAGACCGGGGACACCAGGGACGCCCGCGCGATCGCCGACTCAGTCCGGGTCAGAGCCACTCATGCTCAGCAACAGATCTGGATCGCCGAACAGCTCGCGCCGGACCGGAGCGTGTACGGGATGCCGATGGTGATCCGTCTGCGCGGCGACGTAGACGCCGCTCTGATCGCGCGTTGCGTGACCGAGATCGTTCGAAGGCACGAAGTGCTGCGATCAAGATTCGTTCCCGACGGTGACGACCTACTACTGGTCACCGACGCCGCCGACCCGGTCGAAGTACCGGAACTCGATCTGCGGACTTATTCGGGCCAGTGGCGCGACCTACTGGGACAAGCCGCTGCCGAGCCGTTCGACTTGGTCACCGGACCGCTGATCAGAGTACGTCTGCTGCGGTTGAGCCAGACCGAGAACGTTCTCTTTCTCAATATGCACCATATCGTTGCCGACGGTTGGTCCCTGCGCCTGTTCTGGTCGGAGCTCGCCCAGTTGTACGCCGCCGGTGTCGACGGCGCTGATACGAAGCTGCCGGAGCTCGCGACACGGTATTGCGACTTCGCGATGGAACAACGCCATTGGGTCGACAGTGGTGGGCACCAGGAGGCCCTGGATCTTTGGGTGCGGGAGCTGGCGGACGCTCCGACATTCCTGGACCTGCCGACCGACCGCCCGCGCGGGGAGACGAACGTATATCAGGGCACAGATTTGCAACTGACAGCGCCCGGCGCACTTTGCGACGCGGTGCTGCGCTGCGCACGTTCCCTCAGAATCACGCCCGCATCGATGATGGCAGCGGCCTGGGGCGCCGTCCTGGCCCGGTTCACCCGGCATGAGGACCTTCTGATCGGCAGCCCGCTGGCCGGCCGGAGTCGTCCGGAGTGGGAGAGCCTCATCGGCTTGTTCGTCAACACCATGCCGCTGCGGATGCGTCCGAGTATGGCCAAACCGTTCGCGGACCTGGCCAAGGAGGTGCAGCTCAGCACCTTGGAAGCGCTCATGCGTCAGGATGTGCCGTTCACCGAACTGGTCACCGCGGTCGGGGGCTCCCGATCAGCCGGGCAGGCGCCGCTGTTCCAGACTGCCTTCTCCTTCGAGCAGTCCAGCCAGTTCGAGACCTCGTTGCCCGGATGCGAGATTACAGAACTCTACGAGCTCTCCAATGGCGCGGCGCGATTCGACCTGAACCTCGGTGTCGTGGAGGCACTGGGCTCCTTGAGCCTGCAGTTCGCCTATGACAGCCGGTTGTTCGACACCGGGACCATCGAGAACCTGGCGAAGTCCTATCTCGCATTACTCGGTGACGCTTCGGCGCACCCGGGTCGGCAGATCGGTCGGCTCCGCACCACGGCCGCTGGGAACGAGCCCTTCGGAATCGTCTCGGACGAATCGCCGCACAATGAGAACAGCGGCACCTTGCATGGCCTGTTCGAGAAGCGCGTCCGCATGACTCCGGCAGCAGGCGCCCTGGAGCGCGAAGACGGAAGCCAGGTCAGCTACGCAGAGCTGAACGGGCAGGCGAACCGGCTTGCCCGGCTGCTGCGCTCCAGAGGGCTCGCCACCGGCGACTCGGTGGCGATCGCCTTGGCTCAAGACTCGTCCTGGCCGATGGCAGTTCTGGCGGTGCTCAAGGCCGGTGGCGCTTACGTACCGGTCGACCCCTTCGCCCCGGTGGAGCGGATCAGCCACATCCTGGCCGAAAGCACGCCGCGTTTCGTTCTGTCACGCGGCGACTTCGCAGCCGACGTCGCGGACGGAGCGGTGATTCTCCGGCTCGACGATGAGGGCATCGTGTCGGCCCTGGCAGCGGAGCCCGGCGAGGACCTCGACGAGATCGATGTCAGCGATACCCAGGTCGCGTACATCCCCTTCACATCGGGATCGACCGGCACGCCGAAGGGGACACTGGTCACCCACGCCAACCTCGTGTCGTTCACCAGCTCGGCCGTGACCACGTTCGGCCTCGGACCGGCCGATCGCATGCTGCAGAACGCCGCGATGACGTTCGACGTGCACGTCGAGGAGTTCTTTCCCACGTGGGCGGCCGGCGGATGCTTGGTCTACTTCGATGGCGACCTTTCCAGAACCATCGCCGACGAGTACCTGGAAGTCCTTCAGTCCCGGACGATCACCATCTGCGAGCTGCCGACTTCCTACTGGGCCGAGTTGGTGAACTGCGATGCTTTCGGGTCGGTGGGCCGGCTCGAGCACATGCGGGTGCTGCTGGTCGGCGGCGAGCGGGCGCCCACTTCGGCGTATCAGCAATGGCGTGACACCGGCGTCCCGTTGATCAACGTCTACGGCCTGACCGAGACGTCGGTGACCAGTACCACTTTCCAGCCATCGAAGGACTTCGGGCGAGACGCCCTGTTGATCGGCACCCCCATGCCGCACGCGGCCGTCCATGTGCTCGATGAGGCTCTCTCGGCGGTCGGGCCCGGGATTCCGGGTGAGATCTACGTCGCCGGGCCCGGGGTCGGCTTGGGATATCTGAACCGCCCCGAAATGACCTCAGAGCGGTTCCTTCCTGATCCGTTCTCACCGCGGGCAGGCGCTCGCATGTACCGCACAGGCGACTACGGCCGCTGGACCGCCGACGGGAACCTGGAGTTCCTCGGCCGCAGCGACAGACAGGTGAAAATACGGGGCCACCGGGTGGAACCCGCCGAGATCGAGGCCGTCGTCACCGGTCATCCGAATGTCATGCAGGCTGTGGTCACACCCGAGCGGTCACGGCAGGGTGCGGGTGACGTCCACCTTGTGGCGTTTATCGTCGGTGAAGGTGCCGAGGCCGCAGCGGTGGATCGTTTCCTGCGCGCACGGATGCCGACTTACATGGTTCCGGCTCGGGTCGTCGTGGTCGATCGCTTCCCGATGACGGCTCACGGGAAAGTCGATCAAGAAGCCCTGCTATCGATCCAGCCTCTCCCCATCGAACGGCGCGAGCGGCGCGGGACGGAAATGGAGCTGCGGCTTGACGGCGTCTATCGCACGGTGCTGGGCCTGCCCGACATCGATCCGGACGCGGAGATCTTCGGGCTCGGATTCCACTCACTGACCGCCCTGCGCCTGGTCTCGCGGATCCAGCGCGAGTTCGGAGTGGACGTCCCGATCGGCGACTTCTTCGCGAACTCCTCGATCGCGGCTGTCGCCGGATTGATCAGCGCGGGCAATGGAGCCACCGCCGAGGGAAGACGCCCTCCGACTCAAGACAGGACATGAGATGAGAATGACTGATTACGTCTACTCGTCACCCGAGAAGCCCTCCTTGCTGGATATCGACGTCGACTACGACAGCCACGACCCGGCCATCGCCGAAGACCCGTACCCGGTTTACGCTCGGCTGCGTCAATCCTGCCCCGTGCAATGGAGCCGGGCTTGGGATGGCTATTGGGTCGCCACCGGACACCGCGAAGTCTCACTCGCGGCCCGAAACGCAAAAGTCTTCAAAACATCCCAGGACTTGACTGATGGCACAGTACAGGGGGTGACAATTCCGCCGCTCGGGCAGACAGGCAGGATGGTCCCCCTCGAACTTGACTCCCCCGAGTGCCTCAAATACCGCAAGCTGATGGCCGCCTTCTACTCACCTAGGCGAACCGCGGCCCGCGCCGGAGAGTTCCGCAAGCTCGCCAGGGAATGTATCGATGAAGTGATCGAATCCGGCTCATGCGACATCGTGCAAGCGCTGACAGAGAAGCTGCCGAGCATACTGACGATGCGCGACATCGGAATCCCGGAGGAACGATGGTCCGAGATCGACGCAATGCTCCATCGCGCCCTGTTCAGCGCCCCCCACGACCCGCCGGCCGCACGGGAAGCCGCACAGATAATCTGCCTGGATATCGTCGAGGCGCTGGAGTCTCGTCGCGAAGGAGCGCCCGGCGGCCTGCTGGCCCACCTGATCACCTGCGAGGTTGACGGCGAGCCGGTATCGGACGACGCCATCGTCTCGATGATGTACTTTCTGCTGCTGGGAATCGACCCCACATCCAGTCTCACCGCCATCGCGCTCCGGACACTTGACCATCGGCCGGAACTCAAAGCCCGACTGATGGCCGACCGTACGCTGATCCCGAAGGCCGCAGACGAATTCCTACGATGGGTCTCGCCAGTTCAGGGCACGAGCCGAATCCTCTCGGAAGACGTCGAAATGGCTGGCCGGACGCTGCGCAAGGGCGATCGCGTTCTGCTGGCGTGGGCAGCGGCCAACCGAGACGAGGGGACCTTCACCGACCCCGATGTGGTCGACCTCGACAGGGACTCCGATCGCCACATGGCGTTCGGTGGCGGACCACACTATTGCCTCGGAGCGCCGATGGTCCGCGAGATGTTCACAGCGATGCTCGAAGAAGTCTTCGATCGCATGCCCGACTACAGCGTGGCCGACGAGTCTATCCGGTGGTTTCCGGACTTGACTCCCGTGTACGGGATTTCCGCTCTGACAGTGCGGTTCACGCCGGGCGCACGGCATCCAGTTGCGCCATAGAACCGGCGCGGTACAGCAGTACCAGGAACTCACCCTGAACCATCCCTGGACCACAGTCTCGGCGAGTCCGGCGGTCGAAGTCCGCGGGATTTCGATGGTCCAGGGTGGTCCAGGGAGATTGTCCAGGTCCGTCGAGGCGCTGATCCGGGAAACCACCGGAACACCGATGCCGACCTGGGCCGCTGCAGGCTTCGTTGCCGGTACCTCGAACGGCCGAATCCGTCCCGCGGCCCCAGCTCGACCACGAACCCCTCCCTCACCGCGATGCGGAAATTCGCGCTCTTAATCCGCGGGTTCGGGGTTCAAGTCCCTGGCGGCGCACCCGTATTGACCTGCTGGAACAGCGTATTGCTGTTCCAGCAGTTTTGTTTTGTGGGTCCGGCGTGGGTCCGATGTGGGGCCATGGTCATTCGCCCAGGTCAGACCCTGTTCTTGGATAGCACGACATGACCGCATGGCGCCGTGCGCCACGCAGTCTGGGTGATCGCGTTGTTCAGCTCGGACTCAACCGCAGGCGGAAACCCATCCCTGTGCTTTGATTCCGCGCTCGGGCATCTGCGGACATGACATGATCGATTCGCCCGGAAGATCCCGGCGTTGTGGACTACGGACGGGCTACCAACACGTCAGACAGTCGCGCTCATCCGCACCGTGGAGCGGGTCTCGAACGGCCGTCGCGACCGTGGCTGGCCCGGAACGCGCAGGCCGTGTTGCAGGAGCAGCCCGGCGACGTCTTCGACGACGTCGCGGACCAGGTGCGGCAGGATACTGATATAGGTATCGGCGGTAAGCACGATTGAGGAATGCCCACGCTGATCTGAGACCAACTTCAGATCAGCCCCGACGGCGAGTTCCAGCGACGCCGCGCCGTGACGCAGGTCATGGAGCCGCACCGGTGGCAGCCGAGTGGCCTTGACCAGGCGCCGGAAGGTATCCGACAAACGGGCAGGTGCCAGCGGCAGCCCAACAGCATCAGTGAACACGTAGCCGGTGTCGACCGCTCCAGCCTCACGCAGCTCCACCAGCTGGCGTTCGCGGTGAGCGCGCAGCACTTCGACAGTGAGCGAGTCCAGCGCGACCCACCGCTGGCCGGAGGCGGTCTTCGGCGGTCCGATCACCAGGTCGCCGTCCCGTCTCTGCAACTGCCAGGCGACGTGGATGACGCCGCTGTCCAGGTCGACGTCGCACCAGCGCAGTCCAGCGACCTCGCCACGGCGCAAGCCACGCAGCGCGGTGAGATGGAAGGCCGCGTACAGCCGATGCCCGCGGATCCGCGTGAGGAACTCGGCCAGCTGCGTCGGGGTCCACACCGCCACCGCCGGCCGAATCCCGAACGCCTCCCACGCCGCCACCACATCCGGCAACCACACCACCGCCTGCGGCCGACGCGAGCGCGGCAGACGCACCAGCCGGGCCGGATTACCGACGATCAGCCCCTCGCGGCGGGCGCGGTTCAGAGCCGCCGAGAGAGTGGCGTGGATCCGGTGCAGGGTCGCAGCCGTCAGCGACCTCCCCGACACTCCCCCGCCCTTGATGATCGCCCGGAACATGGCGGCGACTGTCTTGTGGTCCAGCTCGACCAACGGCACCTTCCCCAGGTGCGGGATGAGGTAGTGCTCGATGATGCTGCGGTAGCTACGGCTGGTGGAGTGCCGCAGCCGCAGTCTGGTCTCCGACCAGACCGTCAGCCACTGTCCCACGGTCGCCACCCGGCGTCCGGACGAATCTGGTAGCCGCAGCCGGTTCAGCGCGGATCTTGCCTCGTTGCGGGTCCGAAACCCGCCCCGACGTATCCGCAACCGACGACCCTCCACCTCCCGTGGCAGGTCGAGGGCGTAGTACCAGGAGCCATGCCCAGGCCGTCCCGCTCGAGCACAACCCCCTTGCGGTCGGGAATCGATCGGGCGTCGGCAGCCGCAGCGTGCATACACGCTGCCTTTTGAGTTGTTGTTCTGCACGTCTTCTCGGAGATCTCGATAGTTTCACGGCGATGGTCTCGCTGTGACGTCATCGAACCATCCCCGAGAACTACCGGGGACGCGGACTTGATGCCATTCGTGCTCGACGTCTGCGGCGGCCCGCAGTGCTCAGCGGCTCGTTGCAGGACGGTGGGTCCTGGCCGTCGATGTCCAAGCCGGCCGGGCAAGGGCCGTTGAGCTGGTGGAGGTCGTGTATGCGAACCGCGTCGTAGTCTCCGATCCTGGTCAGGCTATGAGTGGTTCCTGCTGCTTCAGCCTTCTGGCGCGCAGGGTGCTTATGGGACCGGTATCTGTGTGGGTTTGAGATGGCGGTGCGTACGGTCCGCATCGCTTCATCACTTCCTCTTCGTGCCGCGTTCGCGGCCGGGGGCTGGGGCCGCGTGATCGCCGGGTGTCAGCAGGTGAAGGGGATGCGTGCGGTCGGCACGTAGTAGGTGTCTCCGGGGTTGGGGGTGTTGTTGATGTCGATGGCCATGGTGTGCGATCCGGGCGCGATACCGGTCACGGTGAAGGCGGCGGCGCCGCTGCCGTTGGCGTCGGTGGTCAGCATCACGCCGGTCCAGACGAAGCTGCCGCTGTCCAGAAGGTAGACCGGCTGGAAGGTGGCGCCGGGGTGGTTGGTCTGGTTCAGGACGATCTGGACGGTGAGGGTGCCGCCGGCGCAGGCCGCGGTGGCGTAGCTGTTCTGGCTGTTGAGGGTCTGGCCGAAGGCGTTGCCGGAGTACGGCACGATCTGTTGGCCGGTGTAGGTGGACCCGCCCGCGGGGGCGGCCGTGGGGCTGTCGAGCAGGGTCAGCACGACATAGCCGGTGTGCCCGGCGCCGCCGGTTCCCGCCGGTGAGGTGCCCTGGGTGTTGAGGCCGCCGGGGCCGCCGGTGTTGGAGGTGGGCGGGAGCAAGCCGTTGGTGATGGAGCCGCCGGGGCCGCCGGCCACGGGGACGCTGGTGCTGTCATGGCCGGCGTTTCCTCCGTTGCCGCCGGTGCGGGTGAGTCCGGCGCCGGCCGGGCAGGTGCCCGTGCCTCCGGCGCCGCCCTGTCCGTTGGCGCCGTAGGCTCCGGTCGTGGCGCCCCCGCCCCCGCCGGTTCCGGGGGCTCCCCCGTGCGCGGCCAGGACGACGGAGCCGCCGGTACTGACCGTGCTGTCTGCGCCGGCGGCACCCGACTGCCCGGAAGCACCGGCAACCCCGTGGGTCACGGAGGCGGACGGCGCTCCGGCGCCGCCGGTGCCGCCCGACCCGACCACGACGGTCAAGGTGCCGTTGGCCGACGCGGCAGTCACGACGCCGTGCACGTAGCCGCCCGATCCGCCGGCGCCTCCTGCGCCGCCGAAAGACCCCGGGACGTCGGCGATGTCACCGCCGCCTCCGCCC
>NZ_JAAFZA010000269.1 GCF_015356865.1 Catenulispora pinisilvae | reverse complement strand
CCCCACCGCCGACCACGCTGCCCAATCCACCGCGGATCACCCCGCCGAAGCCCGCCCCACCGCCGGCCGGGCCGACGTCGTCAGCGCCATCCGCGACCGCATCGTCGCCCTGCACCCCGAGGCCGACGACGTCCAACCGGTCAGCCTGGAACGGGTCCGCCCCCGCACCGTCCTGAGCGTGGTCGGCGGCGCCGTCGCCTTCTACCTGCTCGCCACCCAGCTCACCGGCTTCCAGATGCCTAAACTCAACACCTGGCAGGCCTGGGGCTGGGTGGTCGGCGCCGTCGTCGCCTCCGGCCTGACCTACGTCGCCGCCGCCTTCAACCTCCTCGGCTGCGTGAAGGAGCGCGTCCCGGTCGGCCGGACCATCACCGCGCAGGTCGCCGCCGCCTTCGCCGGCCTGGTCGCGCCCGCGGCGGTCGGCGGCCTGGCCGTCAACACCCGCTATCTGCAACGCGCCGGCATCCCGGTGGCGCGCGCCGTGACCGCCGTCGGGGTCTCGCAGGTCATCGGCTTCGCCTGCTACCTGGTCCTGTTGCTGCTGTTCAGCGCCTTCGCCGGGAGCCACCAGAAGGAGTCCGGCGGGCTGTCGGCGATCACGCCCTCGGCGACGGTCACCGGCGTGGTCATCGCGCTGGCCGTGATCGGCCTGCTGATCGCCGCGATCCCGCGGCTGCGGGCGCTCGTGCTGAGCCGGGTCAAGCCGCTGGTCACCGACATCGGCCCGGAGCTGCTCCAGGTCGCCCGCTCCCCGCGCAAGCTGGTCCAGGCCTTCGGCGGCGCGGTGGGGCTGCCGATGGCGGCCAGCCTGTGTCTGTGGGCCTCGGTGAACGCGGTCAGCGGCAGTGATGTGAACCTGGCCGCGATGGGCGTGGCCTACCTGGTGGCCAAGGCCGTCGGCTCGCTGGTCCCGACGCCCGGCGGCATCGGCGGCGTCGAGGCCGTGCTCACCGCCGGTCTGACCGCGGCCGGGGTGCCCTCGGCGGTCGCCGCGACGTCGGTCATCGTCTTCCGGCTGCTGACCTGGTGGCTGCCGGTGATCCCGGGCTGGTTCGCGTTCACCGCGTTGCAAAAGCGCGGGGCGTTGTAGCGGCGGATCAGTGCCCGAAGCCGGGCCGTACCAGCCCGGATTCGTAGGCGATCACCACGACCTGCGCGCGATCGCGCGCCCCGAGCTTGGTCATCGCCCGATTGACGTGCGTCTTGGCGGTCAGCGGCGTGACGAACAACCGGCCGGCGATGTCCTCGTTCGACAGTCCGGCGGCGACCAGCGTCACCACCTCCAACTCGCGCGCGGTGAGCGCGCCCAGCCGGGCGCTGACGATCGGCGTGTCAGCGGGCTGAGCCAGGAACCGGGCGATCAGCGCCCGGGTCGCGGCCGGGGAGAGCAGCGACTCGCCGCCGGCGACCGTGCGGATCGCCCGAAGCAGCTCCTCGGGATCCACGCCCTTGCCGAGGAACCCGCCGGCCCCGGCGCGCAGCGCCTCGGCGACGTACTCGTCCTGCTCGAACGTCGTGAGAATCAGGACTTTGACACCGGCCAGCTCCGGGTCGGCCGCGATCAGCTCAGTGGCCTGCAGCCCGTCGAGCACGGGCATCCGGATGTCCATCAGCACCAGGTCCGGACGCAGCTCCTCGGCGAGTTTCACCGCCTCACGGCCGTTGCCCGCCTCCCCGACCACCTCCAGGTCCGGGATCGAATCGATCAGCAGCCGGAACGTGCCGCGCAGCAGCGCCTGGTCGTCGGCCAGCAGGACGCGGATCGGCGGCGTGCTCATGCGATGGCCTCCGCCGCGAGACCCGCGGCACCGGCAGCCGCACCCGCGGCACCAGCAGCCGCGGCACCAGCGCCCGAAGCCCCCGCGGCCGAAGCACCAGTTCCCGCACCCGAAGCACCAGCGCCGGCGCCCCGCTCAACCCGCCGCACCGGACCCGCGCCCGTCCGAGCCAGCAGCGGCAACTCCGCCTCGACCCGGAACCCGCCGCCGGCCCGCGGCCCCGCCGCGAACGTCCCGCCCACCGCCTTCACCCGCTCCTGCATTCCGATCATCCCGTGCCCGGTCCCCATCCCGGACCGCGCCGGCCCGCGTCCGCCGTCGTCGTCCACCCGGATCCGCACCGCGTCCACGGCCACCGCCACCGACACCCGCGCCACCGCCAGCTGCCCGGCGTGCTTGTGCGTGTTCGTCAACGCCTCCTGCACGATCCGGTACGCCGTCAGCCCGGTCAGCGCCGGCAACGACAGCTCGGCGGCGGTGCCCGCACCGGTCATCTCCACGTTCAACCCCGCGTGCTCGAACGCCTCGACCAACGCCGCCAGATCTCCCAGCCCCGGCGCGGGCTCGCGCGGCGTGGAGGTCTCATCGCCGGCCCGCAGCAGCCCGACCGTCGCGCGCAGCTCGTCCAACGCCGACCGCGAGGTGTCCCGGATCCGCTCCAGCGCCTCGTAGGCGTGCGAGGGATCGGTCTTCATCAAGTGGTGCGCGACCCCGGCCTGCGCGTTGACCAGCGTGATGTGGTGCGCGACCACGTCGTGCAACTCGCGGGCGATCCGCATCCGCTCCTCGGTGACCCGGCGGCGCGCCTCGTCCTCCTTGGTGTGCTCGGCGCGCTCGGCCCGCTCGATCGCCGAGTCGATCAGCTCCCGGCGGCTGCGCGTCGCGTCGCCGATCGCCACCGCCAGCCCGGTCCACGCCACCAGGCCCAGGTTCTCGGCCAGGGCGTCCATGCCGGGCCGCAGGATCAAGGCCAGTGTGGTGAGCGTCACCGCCACGGCGATGCCGACCCGCACCGTGGTCCGCCGGTCCGAGCGCTTGGCGAAGGAGAACAGCGCGATCGCGCAGGCGGTCGGCGGCAGGTTGTCCGGCATGCCGAGCAGCGCCATCGCGAAGACCGTCACGGCCCCGGTGCCGACCACCGCGCCGATCGGCGATCGGTGCCGCACCAGCAGCGGCAGCGCCCCGACGATCAGCAGGCCGGCCACCATCGGCGCGCTGACCTGCCGGTGCAGCGCGCCGACGCACAGGACCGGGGACAGCATGACCAGGTACGCGGTCGTCGTCACCACGTCCCGGCTAGCTGTGCCGGGACAGGTCCACTGTCTGAGCCGGTCCACGAGAGTCACCGTCTCAGGGTATGCGGTGATTCGAGTAGGCCAGCTCGGGCTCGTCATGGGGCCCGGAAGGCGGGGCGGCGCCGGGGACCGGCTCCGGCTCGCCCTCCACCGACATGTGCGGCAGCACCTTGTCCAGCCACTTCGGCAGCCACCAGTTGGCCCGCCCGAACCGGTGCATCAGCGCCGGCACCAGGATCAGCCGCAGCATCAGCACGTCCAGCAGGATCGCCACGGCCAGCGCCAGGCCGAACTCCGCGATCACCCGCTGGCCGTTGAACAGGAAGGCGCCGAACACGCAGGCCATGATGATGCCGGCGGCCACGATCACCTGGCCGGTCTCGCCGTGTCCGACCCGGACCGAGCGGCTGTTGTCCTTGCTGTGCGACCACTCCTCGTGCATCCGGCTGATCAGGAACACCTGGTAGTCCATCGACAGCCCGAACAAGATGCTGATCACGATCACCGGGACGAACGCCTCGACCGGCCCGGCACCACCGGCGCCCAGCGCCTCCGAGCCCCAGCCCCACTGGAACACCGCGACCAGCGCCCCGAACGCCACGCCCATGGTCAGCAGGTTCATCGCCACGCCGATCAGCGGGACCAGCAGGCTGCGGAAGGCCAGCATCATCAGCACGCAGCCCAGCCCCACGATGATCGCCACGAACAACGGCAGCTTGCTGGTCAGGGTGTCGCTGAAGTCGTTGCTGATCGCGGTCGACCCGGAGACCATGACGTGCAGCGTGGTCCCGGCCTCGGCCTTGGGGATCACGTCGTGCCGCAGGTTGTTGATCAGATCCGTGGTGCCCTGGTCCTGCGGCGAGGTGGTCGGGATGACCTGCACCACGCCGATGGCCTGGCCGGGCTGTTCGGGCCGGGCCTGGACGGCCGCCACCTCGGGCACCGTCTTGATCTCCTGGACCAGCTTGGTCAGCGCCTGCTGGTCCCCGGCCGCCGGGGTCTGCGCGACCAGCATCAGCGGGCCGTTGAAGCCCTTGCCGAAGCCGTTGGCGAGCAGGTCGTAGGCCTGGCGCGTAGTCGTGGACTTGGGGTCGTTGCCGGCGTCGGAGTTACCCAGCCGGATGGAGAAGAACGGCACCGCGACCATCGCCATGACCGCGATCGCCAGCAGCGCCTTGCCCAGCGGCCGGGCCTGGACCTTGGCCGCCCAGCGGGTGAACACGGTCCCGCGCTCCCCGTCCGGACCGGCCGAGCGGCGCCGCGGGGCGCGGGCGTAGGGGACCAGCACGCCGACCCCGGCCTGTCGCGCGGCCAGTTCCCGCCGCTGCTTCTTGCTCAGCACGCGCAGCTTCAGGAAGCTCAGCATCGCCGGCAGCAGCGTGATGGCCGCGAGCACAGTCATGGACACGGTCACCGCCGCGCCGATCGCCATGCCGTTGAGGAAGCTCAGGCCGAGGGCGAACATCCCCAGCAGGGCGATGACCACGGTCCCGCCGGCGAACAACACCGCACGCCCGGAGGTGTTCAGCGCCTTGGCGACCGAGTCCTCCACCGACAGTCCGGACATCAGGCCCTTGCGATGCCGGTTGACGATGAACAGTGCGTAGTCGATGCCGACGCCCAGGCCTACCAACGTGGCCAGGGTGGGCGCGGTGGAGCTGATGGAGAACAGATGCGAGAGCTGGCCGGTGCCCAGGATCCCGGTCACGACGCCGGTCACGCCGGTGAGGATCGGCATGACGGCCGCGCCGACGGCCCGGAACACCAGGCCCAGCACGATCAGCGCGGCGATCACGCCGATCAGGTCCGCGGCGCCGCCCATCGTGCGGTCGGCCTGGCTGATCGCCTGCCCGCCGAGTTCCACCTGCAGATGACTGTTCCGGGCGCCCTGCGCGACGTCGATGACGTGCACGATCTCGGCGTTCGGGATGTCGTGCGCCTCCTGCGCGAAGTTGACGCTCGCGTAGGCGGTGGTCCCGTCCTTGCTGATCTGTGTCGCACCGCGCGGCCCGGTGTAGGGGCTGGTGACCCCGGCGACCCCGGGCGAGGTGGCGATCTGGTTCAGCGCGCCGGTCATGCTCTGCTGCACGTCCGGATCGGTGACCTTGGCGCCGCCGGTGGTGTGCCACACCACTTGGTCGCTGTCCCCGGCCGAGGCCGGCATCGTCTGCTTCAGCAGGTCCATCGCCTGGCTGGACTCCGAGGCCGGGATCGACATCGTGTCGTTGTACTTGGTGCCGGCCGAGCCGGTCAGGGCCCCGAGGCCGACGATCAGCGCCAGCCAGACGACGACGGTGAGCAGACGGTGCCGGTGGCACCAACGGGCAATGGCGGACATCAGGGCTCCCGGCCTTCTTCGACATGTAGCGTGCGGTTATACGGTGCCGGGAAGGGGTGGTGCGGGGCGTCTGGCAGCCGCAGACACTTGTGCTGCTGCGGTCGCAGTACGCGGAGCCCGGGCCTACTACCTGGGGAGCAGGGCCGTCATCGGGTGGTCACAGGCTGCTGATCGATCATGTCCGGGGCGCGGCGTTTCAGGTCCGGAGCAAGGACTCCAGGAACCTCGCGACCCCGTCCTCTTGTACCGACCCGATCACATCGTCGGCGACCGCGATCAGGCTCGGATGCGCGTTGGCGACCGCGTAGGCGCGCCCGGCCCAGCCGAACATGGACAGATCGTTCGGCATGTCCCCGAACGCGATCACGTCCTCGGCGGCCACCCCGAGGCGCGAGGCGTGCCGGGCCAGGCCGTCGGCCTTACTGATGCCCGGCGCCACCGCCTCGACCAGGCGCACGCCGTTGGAGTGGAAGACCGTGACCAGGTCCCCGACCGCGGGTTGGGCCAGCGCCAGCAACTCGTCGGCGGACAGCGTCGGGTGCCGGCCGACCAGCTTCGGCGCCGGCCGGCGCCACAGATCGGCTTCGGCGAGGCGCTGCACGACGAGGTCGCGATCCCAGTCGCCGGGTTCGTAGTCGGGATCGGCCGCGAGCCAGTCGGCGTACTCCACGGCCAGCCCGATGCCCGGGATCGCCTCGCGCAGCCCGCGCACCACCTTCTCCAGGGTCCAGGGGTCGATGCCGTACTCGGCGACGACCGCGCGGGCGCGCAGGTCGTAGTCGAACGCCCCGTTGGAGCAGACCGCGAGGCCGTGGCCGCCGAAGGCGTCGGCGATCTGGCCCATCAGGCGCGGCGGGCGTCCGGTGACGAAGACGAAAGGAACGCCTTTGTCCTCCAGGGCCACGAAAGCGGCGACGGTGCGCGGGGAGACGGTCCCATCGTGGCGCACCAGGGTCCCGTCGAGGTCGCACGCTATGAGCGACGGCAGCTGTGTCATGGTCGTCATTGTCGCGGGTCGTGGCGCCTTGACGCGGTCCCGTACCGGCTACTACGTTTCACGAGGTCGAGCAGATTCATATTCATGGTCTTTGTTCATGGATGTGAAAGCAAAGGTGGAGGTCTGGCGTGACCGACTTGAAGATCGTGGCTGTCGATATCACCCCGGTCGCGCTGAAGGATCCGCCGCTGCTCAACTCCTCCGGCGTCCACGAGCCCTACGCCCTGCGCTCCATCATCGAGGTGCGCACCGACGCCGGCATCGTCGGCATCAACGAGGCCTACGGCGACGACGCCACCTTGGCCCTGCTGCGCCAGTCCGCGGACGCGGTGATCGGCGCCGACGTCTTCGACCTCAACGGGATCGGCCGCCGGGTCGCGACCGCGGTCGGCGGCGCCGAGGCGTCCTCGCCGACCGAGTTGATCGGCGCCGCCAGCCACGACAAGACCGTCGCGCAGGCATTCGCGGCCTTCGAGGTGGCCTGCTTCGACGCCCAGGGCAAGGCGACCGGCCGCCGGGTCGTCGACCTGCTCGGCGGCGCGGTCCGGGAACGAATCGACTTCAGCGCCTACCTCTTCTACAAGTGGGCCGAGCACCCCGGCGACTTCGACGTGGACCCGTGGGGCGAGGCGCTCGACCCGGACGGCATCGTGGCGCAGGCCCGCCGGATGGTCGACAAGTACGGCTTCGGCTCGCTCAAGCTCAAGGGCGGAGTCTTCGCGCCCGAGGAAGAGATCGAGGCGGTCAAGGCGCTGCGCCGGGCCTTCCCCGACCGCCCGGTGCGCCTGGATCCGAACGCCAACTGGACCGTGGAGACCAGCCACCGCGTGGCCGCGGCGCTGGAAGGCGAGTTGGAGTACCTGGAGGACCCGACCCCGGGCATCCCCGGGATGGCCGAGGTCGCGGCGAAGACCGACCTGCCGCTGGCCACCAACATGTGCGTCACCAGCTTCGCCGACATCCCGGAGTCGATCCGCCTGGACGCGGTCCAGGTGATCCTGTCCGACCACCACTTCTGGGGCGGCTTGCGCGCGACGCAGAACCTCGCGGCGCTGTGCGACACCTTCGGTCTCGGGCTGTCGATGCACTCCAACACCCACCTCGGCGTCAGCCTCGCGGCCATGGCGCACATCGCCGCCGCGACCCCGAACCTGACCTACGCCCTCGACACCCACACGCCGTGGAAGGCGGAGGACGAGGACGTGGTGCTGGGCGGCGGGCTGAGGTTCACCGACGGCGCGCTGAGGCTGCCCCAGGGCCCCGGGCTCGGGGTGGAGCTGGACCGGGACGCGGTCGCGCGGCTGCACGAGCAGTACCTCACCTGCGGGGTCCGGCGGCGCGACGATGTGGGCTGGATGCAGCGGGTGCGGCCGGAGTGGACCGGGAAGCGGCCGCGGTTCTGATGACGCCGCGGTTCTGATGAGACGCCAGGGCGACAGCCGGAGGGGCACGATGAACGCGGCGACGTATGTGTATCCGTGGGACGTGGTGGGGGACGATTCGGCGGCCGAGACGATCGCCGGACTCGGGGTGGACCACGCCGTTGTCGCAGCGTTCTACCACGCGACCCGGGCCTTCACGCCACGGCATCCCTGGCACCGGGTGGTAGTCGCCGAGACCAGCGCCTCCTACCTGCCGGTCGGCGACGCCTGGGAACAGGTGCTGCCGCCGGCGCAGACCTGGGTGGACGCCGACGACGCGTTCGGGGCCACGGCCTCGGCACTGGCCGCGGCCGGGGTGCCGACCCACGCGTGGGTCGTGGTCGATCACGTCGACGGCTTCGACGCGCCGCACGTCATGAACGCCTACGGCGACGTGTATCCGTGGGCCCTGTGTCCCTCGCACGAAGCAGCCCTCGAATACGCCGTCGGGCTCGCGGCCGTGGTCGCGGCCCGGTCGGACATCGCGGGTGTCGAGTTCGAGGCGGCCGGCTGGTACGGCTTCGACCACCTGCACGAGCACGACAAGGTGGCGGGCATCCCGCTGTCCGAGGACGAGTTGTTCCTGCTCTCGCTCTGTTTCTGCGACGCCTGCCTCGACGAGTATCAGGCCTCTGGCATCGACCCGGCGCGACTGCGCGCCGCGGTCAGCGCGCGGCTGGATTCCCGGTTCGCCGCCGCCGAACCGGCCGCCCTGGGACTGCCGGAGGCCGACCTGGCCGCCGCGGTGCTGGGGATGCGGACGCGGGTGGCGAACCGGCTGCGCGGGGCGATGGTGCGGGAAGTGCGTACCCAGCGCGAACCCGACTTCCCGATCCTGTTCCACGCGAACCCCGACCCGCGGCGCTCGACCGCTTTCACCGGGGTCGATGTGGCGACGCTGCCCAAGGACACCGGTGTCGTGGTGAACTGCTGGAACGGGTCGACGGACAGCGTCACGCGCTCGCTGGGGCACGACGCTTCGGTCAACGCGGGCCTGCTCGGAGTCCGCGGGATGGGAGCGGACCACGAAGCGCTCGTTTCGCAGGCCGTTGCGATGCGCGAGGCCGGCGCGAGCGGAATCCGTATCTATCACTCGGGAATCGCTTCGAACGCCGACCTGGACGCGATGCGGCGCGCGGTCTCCGCTTTCCACAAGGCCGCGCGCTAGCTTCGGCTGCTTGCTGGCTGTTGTTCGCTGCTACTCTTCCGGCAGCCCGACCAGCTTCAGGCTCAGCCGATACAACTCGGCCCGAGCCTTCTGGTCATAGGCCTGTCCCAGAGCCTTCGCCTCCCGCTGCCGGTCATAGAACCGCCCGCTGACCCCGGCCAGCTTCGGATCCGTCACCAGCCGCCACGTCGCATCGAGCCCGGTCTCCAGGCTGTCGAGGCTGTATCCGCGCGATTCGAGCACCATCTTCGTCGGCATGAACGTCGCCGGGTGCAGGCTGTTGAACGTCACCTCGGACGCGGGCACCCGCTGCGCCAACTCCACCGTCGACGAGATCTGCGCCAGCTTGCTCTGGCAATAGGCGCGCGCCCCGTCGTAGCCGTGCTCCAGCATCACATCGTCGAAGTCGATGTCCTGCTGTCCGAGCGAGGCGACGTTCACCACCCGCGCCGGTGCGGACGCGCGCAACAGCGGCAGCAACTCCTGCGTCAGCAGGAACCCGGCCAGGTAGTTCACCGCGAAGCGCAGCTCGTAGCCGTCCTTGCTCTCGCGCCGGTCCTGGCCGTCCGGCTCGCCGCCGCCGATGCCGGCGTTGCTCACCAACACGTCCAGCCGGTCGGTGGCTCCGCGCACGGCCGCCGCGAGTTCGCGGACCTGCGCCAGCTCGGCCAGATCGGCGCGGAAGGTCGCGGGCCGTGCGACGCCGTGTTCGTCGCGGATCGCGTCGGCGGTGGCGTCCAGGCGGGCCTGGTCGCGGCCGTGGAGCAGGACGGTGTCGCCGTCGGCCGCCAGACGGTGCGCCAGTGCGCGGCCGAGGCCGTCGGTGGCGCCGGTGATGAGGGTTATACGGGTATGAGTCATGGCACAGACTCCTCAACAGACAGGTTGAAAGGGTGCGGGTCCCAGCCTACCTCTTGTCGAGACGGGTCGTCTCGTTTAATTCCCGCCACCGGCGTTCCCAGGCCCGGCCGATCGCCGGATAGACGATCAGGTGACGAAAAGGCCTGATACCGGCCATGTAGAGCGCGCCGAGCCGGCCGTTCGGCTTCACCAGGACCGCCAGCTGTCCGCGCCAGCCGCCCCGGCCGTCGGGGACCCAGCCGATGTGCAGGACTCCGTGCACGGTGCGGTTGGCGATCTCCGTGGCGCGCTCGTTGTCGCGCTGGTAGAGCAACGAGAACTCAGAGCCTTGAGAAGGAGGCGCGGCGTCTTTCAGCTCCTCCGGCAGCCGTTCCCGCAACGACGGAACGCGGCCGCCGAGCCCGCTCGATCCCCGATCCAGGCGCAGCAGCGCACCCAGCTTCAAGCGCAGCCAGAACAGGAACCGGGTCGGCGCGGAAGCCTGTGGTTGCAAGCTCACGTCGATCGTTGACAGCAGCAGCGGGAAGTCGTCCGGGCCGCCGCCGGGGCTCGGCAGCGCCCAGACGTCCTCAAGCTGGAAGTCGGCGGCGATCTCGTGGATCAGCCAGGGCTGAGCGGCGTGCGCCGCATTCGGTAGCCGCTGCATCGCTGTCCCTTTCCGCCGCCGGGCGCCGGGTTCAGCCGGGTTCAGCCGGTCGAGCCGGTCCGGATCCGTCTCGGGTTCAGATCCCCTGCCACGCAGGCTTCGAAGCGTAGGTCGCCTTGTAATAGTCCGCCAGCTTCAGTTGCTGGGCCGCGGCCTCGTCCACGACCACCGTGGCGTGCGGGTGCATCTGGAGCGCGGAGGCCGGGACCAGGCTGGACACCGGGCCCTCGACGGTCGCCGCGACCGCCTCGGCCTTGCCCGCGCCGGTGGCCAGCAGCACCAGGTGCCGGGCCTGCAAGATGGTGCCGATGCCCTGGGTGATGACGTGCCGCGGCACCTCGTCCAGGCCGTTGAAGAACCGGGCGTTGTCGACCCGGGTCCGCTCCGTCAGGGTCTTGATGCGGGTGCGGGAGGCCAGCGAGGAGACCGGCTCGTTGAAGCCGATGTGCCCGTCGGTGCCGATGCCCAGCAGTTGCAGGTCCACCCCGCCGGCGTCGGCGAGCCGCTGCTCGTAGGCGGCGCAGGCGGCCGGCAGGTCCTCGGCGCCGCCGTCCGGGCCGAGGAACGCCTCGTCGCCGATCCCCAGCGGGGCCAGCACCTCGCGCTTGAGGACTTCGCGGTAGGACTCCGGGTGCCCGGCCGGCAGGCCCACGTACTCGTCGAGCTGGCACACCTTCAGCCGGCTCACGTCCACCTGCCCGGCGCCGACCTTCGTGGCCAGCGCCTGGTACACCGGCAGCGGTGAGGAGCCGGTGGCGACGCCGAACAGCGCGTCGGGCTTGCGGGCGATCAACTCGGCCACAGCCGAGGCGACGAGTTCGCCCTGAGCTGCGGCGTCCGCGACGATGACGACTTCCATGGCGACCCCTGGGGCTGGCACTCGGCGGTATCGGACAACGGTCTACTGCGGTCTACAACGATTCACTGCGATCTACTGCATCGGCGCCACTGTATTGGTATAGACCAACCGTACCGGAGCCCCGCCCGCCGTGCGCGGCCGGGATGTGGCCACCGGGCCAACCGTGGCGGGCCGGACGGTGACATGTCGGCCAAAGCGCCCTTCCCGGCATGGCCACGCACTGTTACGGTCCCGGGCATGGCAAACCGTTCCCACCTCTACGCAGCGAACACGCTGCCCAGCGCCGAGGGCCGACCGGACCCGGTCGTGGGCATCTCCGAACACAACTGGAGCATCCCGCTGGCGCACCTGATCCTCGTCAGCTTCGACACCCGCGCCGTCCCCTCGATGATCTGGGACCAGCGGATGGGCGTGGCCGGGGACTACGACCGCGGCGCCGCGTTGTTAGTGGACTTGCTGCGGTTGGTGGGGGAGGAAGTCGAGGACGAGCAGGACTTCCGGAAGGTGGTCGAGAAAACGAAGGCCCAGTTGGCGAGACAGCGCGCCAAGTACTTCCTGCTCGAAGCTGGCGAGATCCTGGACATGGACGACGAGCCGCACGCGGAGGCCCTCGACCGGCTCGTCGGGCACCACATCCCGTTCCTCGCCGCCCAGGCCGAGGCCGCCATCGCCGGGGAGAACGCGGAGTGGCTGGCCATCGCGCGGGGACGTTGGCGGGAGAACTTCAACTCGTTCTATGACGACACGCTGTATTACTCGTTCGAGTAGATGCGTTGGATTCCCACTAGATACGCGCTGATTCCTGCTCTTTAGAAAACGGCTTTCTAGAAATCGGCGCGGTTCTCCGCGGCCCACGTCCGCAGCGGCCGCGCCGGACGGCCGGTGATCCGCTCGACGGTGTTCGTGATCGGCGCGGGACGGCCCACGGCCGCCGCCGCGCTGTCCAGCAGTGATTCCAGGATCTCCGCGGCCATCCAGGGCTCGCGTCGGGCGAGCGCGGCTTCGCGGCTGATCTCGCGTACCGGGATCGGGCGTCCCAACTCGGCGCCGATGGCCGCGACCGCCTCGTCCAGCCGCATCGATGCCGGCCCGGTGAGGACCTGCATGCGGCCGCGGTGGGTGGCGTTGTCCGGGAGGAGCAAGTCGACGGCCACTTCGGCGACGTCATCCGGGTGGATCGGGACGCACTGCGCGGCCGGATAGGGGAGTTCCACCGGCTGGCGCGCGCGGATCGCCGCGCCCCAGTCGCGGCGGGCGTTGGTCGCCAGCCAGCTGGGATACAGGATCGTGTGATCGAGGCCTGATGCGGCGAGATCCTGTTCGGCCGCGCGGTGGATCCGGCCGATCGGGCCCCGGAACTCGGCGGCTTCGTAGGACGCCGGGGACGACAGGAAGACGACGTGGCGCACGCCGGCCGCGTGGGCCGCTTTCAGGAACGGCGCCGCGCTGGCGCGGGTCGCGTAGAGGAAGACGGTGTCGACGTCCTTCAGCGCTTCGGTGAAGGCGGTGGGGTCTTCACCGGTGAGATCGAGGCGCGCGGTCTCGACGCCTTCGGGGACGGACAGTGTGGCGAGGTCGCGGGCCGTGGCGCGTATTTGCTGGCCGACGGCTTGCAGGCGGGTGACGACGCGGCTGCCGATGTTGCCGCGCGCGCCGGTGACGAGGACGGTCATGGCTGGACCCCTTTGGGTAGCATGAGATGAAAGCCCTGCAAGACAAAATATCTTTGACCCCAAAGATAAAAGGAGAAGTGTCGGCGTGTCCACCCATCCCAAGAGCGGCCGTGGCGGATCAGCTGACCCGACCGACCTGACTGATCCGACCGACCC
>NZ_JAAFZA010000268.1 GCF_015356865.1 Catenulispora pinisilvae | reverse complement strand
CCAGAGCGCCTCAGAACGCGATCACGAACCGGCCGTCGCCGAGTTTGCGCAGCCAGCCGCGATCGGCGAGCTTGTTCATCTTCCCGCGCAGCGGCTCCAGCTTGCCCCGCACCTCCACCGGCAGGCCCAGCACCGTTCCGACTTCCTTGACCTTCACCGGTCCGGCCGCCTCGCGTGCGATCGCCATGATGCGCTGGTAGTCGTCCGGAAGCGCGTCGGGGCCGACGCCGGCGGCACGGGTCGGGATCAGCCACACAGACCGGCCGCCCACCTGGGCTTCCGGCGGCGCGGGCGCGAGTGACAGGTACTCACCGAAGCCCTGCTCGCTGATCCGCTGCACGACCCGCTCGGCGACCACGAGCTCGTCCCGCTCGACGCGCACATCGGCCAGACGCTTGACCAGCTCCTCCTCCAGGAGATCCAGCTCAGCACGCCGAGCGGCGATCCGGTCCAACATCGCAGAATCTGTCATAACGACCGAGCGTAGAAACAGAACCACGCCCCACGACCACGAAACGGCGGAACGTCAAACGATCGAGACCACAGACAGCCCCGCACGACCAGCACAAGCGCCCACAAACCATGCCATGCCAGCACACTGACCAGCCACTTCAGGATGGTGGATCTTCACTGTGGAGGCGGCGATCCTGATACCGAGGCCGGCCAACTCGCCATGGATCCTGCGGCAGCCCCAACCGGGATTCCCACGGGCCAGCCGCAGCACCAGGGCCTTGATGTTCCGGTGGGTCGGCGGCCGCCCCGGACGGCGCCGCGAGCGCCTTGCCCAGCCGCGGCGCAGCAGGTCCCGGTGCCAGCGCAGCAGCGTTCCGGGCGTGACGATCAACCCCAGGTCGCGGCAGGCGATCTGTCGGCAACAACCCCGCCAGCAGCGCCGGCCACGCCCGATCGGCCCAGGTCAACTGCGCGCGACATGTGGATCACGGCGCTGTGCGACAGCGAGCTGATGACGCGACATCAAGGTCTCGACGTCCTTCGCCACCGAATCCCGCCCGGCCGGCCACAACCACGCAAAGACCCGGGTCATGACCAGATAGATCAGCTTCAACCCCACGACACAGCATCATCCCAGCTCACAGCAATTATCGGCACCCTCAGGGTCAAACGGCTGAACCCGAAGGCGGTTCCCGAAGGCCAAGGCGAGCTGTTCTCCATCTGGCGCCACCATGCCTTCCTCACCGACGACACCCTGGTCATCGAGCAGGCCGAGCCGCGCCACCGTCACCACGCCGTCGTGGAGCAGGTGTTCTCCGACCTGGAGAACGGGCCGTTGGCCCATCTGCCGTCCGAGCGCTTCAACGCCAACGCCGCATGGCTGGTCCTCGCAGCGGCCGCGTTCAACCTGATGCGCGCCGCCGGACGCATCGCCTCGCCGTTCCACGCCAAGGCCACCGGTGCCACGCTCCGCCGGACCCCGGTCAACGTCCCGGCCCGCATCACCACCAGCGCCCGACGAATCCGCCTGCACCTACCCGAACACCCGCCCTGAGCCTGGGAGTTCGAACGCCTCATGACCCGCACCGGCCACCGACTAACCAGCTGACTAGAGCGAAACCCCACGTCAAACCACGAATCAGGACCCTCGGAACCCCCGCCACGGCCGGACAGCCGGACCTTCGGCATGCCCGGACCCCCCGAGATCGACCGAACCAGCAAGACCATCAGAACCCTGCACTCAAAGGAATCTCATCCGTGGATCCAGGCTCAATCTGCCTTCATCCGTTGACGAACCACTAACACGGCATCGACCTCGACGAAGCTGTCTTGGCCGTCCCTCGATGGCCTCCAGCACGACCAATCAGTGCACTCAAGCGTGCTGCTTGGAATGATTGAAGCAGTCTTCTGAAAGACATCGACTACTGATGAGGAGAGACCAACTCCAAAACGATGCTTCCCACAGTAGAGTCGCTGTTCAGGAAGAGTCGGCCCCGCGCGAGCGGGGTAAACACCAGCCACGGGCAAATCCCCACTTGACCGGATAAGGTGCCGCTCTTGGAGGAGCCAGTATCCAAGGGAGGGAGACGAGCGGGCCGCTGTCTTCAGTCCGCCTCCGCTACCATTCCGGAGGCCACCAGATCCTCGGTTGACCAGGGGCCGCCGCTGAAGAAGAGCGAGGGCTCGTAGTAAGCGACCGCCGCCTCCCGCCAATGCGGTTGGCCGGACTGCACGAAGCCTTGGCGACCGCCGCTCTCCAGGAGGTACACATCGATCGTATCGTCGGGCAGCCCGTGCTTGGCGATCACCTCGCGGAGCTCGTTGCCGCAGGCGGGCCGGATCACCAGCCCTTCCATCTCTGGGTAGACGAGCATCAGGCCGACATTACCGAAGTAGATCTCGACCCGAGTCGCCAGCCCGCCGTCCTGTTCGCTCGTGAACCGCATCGACCGATGGGTGAGCCCCTCGACGCTCTTCAGCCGGAAGTGGCGCTCCGACCGGAAAGCCTCCACAGGTTCCGCGCCCGTCATTTCTGGCCCGCAATCGTCATCAGGCTGTCCCAGTCCGGCGGAGGGATGAACTGGGGGCTATCGCCGCCGCCGAGGCCGCCGATCTCCTGGCCGTTGGCATACCAATGGATTTCGTTCCATTCGCGTTCTTCCCTGCGGGTGTTGAAACCCAACACGCTAATCTCCCAGTTCGTGCCTTCGCCCGAATTGGCGATCCCCTGAAAATCGGTCCCATATTGCTTGGTGACCGCCACGCCTCGCACGTACGCATTGTAGTACGCGAGCGAGAAGTTGCTGAGGCCGTCGATATGGGCCTTCAACGCGGTCTTCCGGTCGGCGGTCAAATCCCTTCGCGCGTCGACCAGGCCCTTGAGGTAGTCGCGGGTCGGGCCTGCCGTCGCCGAGTCGAGACCTCTGAGGCCACCCAGTTCGACGGCGAGCGGCACATTGGGATCCTTGGTCACCTTGAGAACCGCGTCCATCCATTTCGGCATGCTCCCCAGGTTGTTGGGATCCACCGGGTCTCCCCAGGGCTTCCTGTTGTTGTAGGTCATCGCCGGCTCGCCCATGGCGTTCTTCTGCGCGGCCAGGGCATCGCCCTGCGCCCCCATCCCGAGCACGACCATGCAGCTGGTGGTGTCGGTGTTGTGGACCAGGACCGGCGAACCGCCGTGGCTCACGTAGTAGGTGTGCAAGCCGTCGATGGTCAGGTCGTACGTGACCATCGATCCGGTGTAGTCGGAAACGGACTGCACGGTCGCTGTAGAGCCGTCGGCGGACTGAAGCCGATCTCCGGCCCTGAGCTTTCCAGCGGGAACGAAACCGCCGGCGGTGTAGTCGTAGTAGGGATGGTTCTGGGTACCGGTGATGACCTGTGTGCCGGCCGACGTGTTAATCGTGAGATCGGTGTAGTCGGTGTCCGCCGTGGTCCTGTGGACCAGGCCGACCCGGTGTTGCTGGCGATCCGCGACACCGGCGGCGGAGTTTGCGACCAGGTCGTCGACCCGCACGTCCTGGATCGGCTTGTTCGAGCCGTCGGCCATGAGCACGTCCGTGCCCGCGGCGAAGCTGTGGCCGCACGCCGCGAACTGCTGCTGGACCTCCTCGGCGACCTTCGCCTCGATCTTGGCCGCGAGCTGGTCATCGGTCTCCGCCAAGGCGGCGTCGCCACCGAGAATGTCCCCCGTGGCCTCGCCAGCGATCGGCCCCGCCATGATCGCGGCGGACTCCGCAGCCATCATCGCGAAGAGGGTGTCTGTGGTGCCGGTCAGCATGTAGTCCGCCGCCGCGGCACACAACCCGCCCACCGCGGGGACCTCGCACAAGACCACGCCACCATAGACGGTGCCAGCCGTGGCCACCACCATGCCGAACAGGGTCCACTTGGCGTGGTTCACGGCCTTGTTGAAGGCCTTGCAGTCCGGGGTGCCCGAGTTCGCCTGGCAGAACGTCTCGGGGTCGTTGGCCATCTGGATGATCTGCGGGTCGTCGAGGTACATCCCCTGGGCGCCGGGCCAGGACAGCACCAGGCGACGAGCCTTGAGCTGCTCAAGGATCGCCTCGTGCAGGGTCGCGTTCGACTGGGTGTAGGTGTCGTCCTGCGTCGCCGTGTTCTTAGCCGCTTGGTCGGCGGCCGCCTTGGCCGCCGCATCGGCGTCCGCGCGTGCCTTCGCGTCCGCGTCGGTTGCGGCTTGCTGTGCGGCGGCTGCGTCCGAATTGGCGGTGGTCGCGGCTGCCGCGGCGGTGTCGGCCGATTTCTGGGCGGCGGCCGCCGAGTCCTTGGCCCCGGCGGCTTCGGTGGCGGCGTCGTTCGCCGCGGTGTGGGCGGCGGCGGCGTCTTTTTCGGCGGCGGTCGCGGAGCCGCTGGCGGCGGAGGCATCTGCCGAGGCCGTGTCCGCGGCCGTGTGGGCGCTGGCCGCGTCGGCCGCCGCCTGGCTGGCCGCCTGGGTCGCGGCGGCGTCCGCGGACTGCGTCGCCGCTGAGTCGGTGGCGGCGGCCAGGGCAGACTGCCGTGCACTGTTGGCGGACTGTTGCGCGGTCACCGCGTCCTGGGCGGCTTGTGCGGCGGCGGTGGCCGCGGCCTTGGCGTCGCCGTTCGCTTGGTCCGCCAGTGCCTTCGCGGCGGCGGCGGCCTTGGCAGCCTCGTCGGACGCTGCCTGCGCGGCAGTGTCCTGTTGCTGGCTCAGGGTCTTGGAGTCTTGTCCGATCAGTACCGCGAGTCCGGCAGCGGCATCGGTTTCCTGATAGGGGGCGCCGAACTGGACCGCCTTGTTGCCCGCATCCACTGTCTTGGACGCGGAGTCGCGTGCGGCGAGAGCCGCGGCGGCTGAGGCCTGCGCGAAACCAGCGGTCTTGATCGCGGAGGCGGCGGCCTGGTTCGCCTCGGACCGCGCGTTGTCCGCGTCGGCCTGGGACTTGGCGGCCGCAGATGAGGCGTTGTTCGCGTCGTTCTGCGCGTTGGTGGCGTTCTGCGCCGCCTGGCTCGCGGCGTTGATGGCGTCCGCGGCTGCGGCGTGCGCGGTAAGCGCGGCGGCCGCGGCGGCATCTCGTGCCGCATCGGCGCCCGCGGCGTCGGAGTTGGCCTTGGCCGCCGCCGACGAGGCACGAGTGGCATCGGCACGCGCGGTCACCGCGGCCTGTGCGGCGTTGTCCGACGCGGTCTGAGCCGCCGCGGCGGCGTTGGCGGCCTGGGTGGCCGCCGCGTTCGCCTTGTTCGCCTGATCCTGCGCCAGACCCGCGGCCTTGGTGCCGACCGCCGCGGCGGCGGTTGCGTTCGCGGCTTGAGCGTGCGCGTCCGCCGCGTCCTTCGCATTGGCGGCGTTGACCGCGGCGTCGCGGGCGGTGGCTGCCTGGGACTCGGCGGCGACGGCGGCGTCAGCCTTCGACTTCGCCTGGGCGGCGGCCTGGTCGGCGACACCGTGTGCGTTCGCCGCATTGGTCTTTTGAGTCTCCGCCTCGCCTTCGTTCTGAGCAGCGATGCCCTGCTGCTTGGTGGCGTCGGCCTTAGCCTGGTCGGCAACGGCCTGTTGAGCCTGAGCGTCCTTCCGCTTCCCCGCTGCGATCGCGCCTTGAGACGCGGCAACAGCCTGCGCCTTCTCAGCAGTCGACCGATCGTTGTGCGCGCGGGTCGCCTGCGCAGCGGCTTGCGTCGCCTGGTCGGCCGCGGCCAATGCCGCCTTGTGCGCCTGGTCGGCGGCGTCTTGGGCGGCGGTCCGGGCGAACTGTGCCTGGAGCGCGTGGGCCTGGGTGTCGGCCAGCGACCACAGCGCGGCGGCATCGGAGACGCCGGCCTGGGTGGCGTGCAGCGCGGTCTCGGTGGCCAAAGCAGCAGCCTGAGAAGCGGCGGCGGAGGCCTTGGTGACCTGGCCGGACTGCTGGGCGTAGGACAGGCCGCGGCCGTAGGGGGTGCCGTTGGTCTTGGCGATATCGCCTGCGGCGGCCTCGTCGGTGGTGACCTTGTCAGCCTGGGCCTTGGCGTCGGCGGAGGCGGCGTTGGCGATGTCGAGCTGGGCCTTGATCCGGTTTTGTAGATCGACCAGGTTGGCGGCGGCCTTGTCCTTCAAGGCCGGGTCCAGGCCGTAGAACTGGTAGTCGGCCGGACGCGCGGACCAGTAACGCTGCCAGTCCAGGAAGCGCTGGCCGGCCCACGCCAGAGTCATCGCCTGGTCCATCGCGTCGGCGGCCTTGTGCAGGTCCGCCGAGGCGGCGATCGAGGCGGTGGTGATGTCGTTGCGCTGCGGGGCGACGGCGTCGAGTTCGGTCTGCCACTCGGCGGTGGCCTGGGCCTCGACGCCGGTCAGGACGTGGTGTGGATCCCAGGGGTTGGTGGCCACACAGCCGGACCAGCGGGCTTTGAGGTCCTCGACCTCGGTGCGGAACTCCATGGTGCCGGAAGCCGGGGCGGTCTGGATGTAGCCGCCGTGGGTCAGGTAGGACGCCACGTCATAGCTGATGTCCCGCTTGCCCAGCTGGTCACGCGAGATCACGCCGCCGACGCTCGTCACCGGGGACTTGTCGGCCGGGTCGCTGCTCGCGGTCCCGATGGCGACGGCCCGGTCGATCTCGGCCTGCGTGGGTTGGCCGGCCGCGGTCAAGGCCTGGAAGTGGACGGCGGAGTCGGCTTCGTTGGCGCGCAGCATCCGCTGGTCGTCGCTGTAGTTCGGGACGTTGTAGTAGTCGCTGGGCATCCCGAAGAAGAACGGGTCCATCATGTCGCGCAGCGGCTGGGCCACCGCCGTGTCGGTGTGCGCCGTGGCCCAGGTGTCGAACGCCGCCCGGTCGGTCTGGACGGCGTTGGTGAAATTGCTGTTGTCGTGGTCGTACCAGCCGACGTTGGACACCGCCCGCCGGTCGGCCTCGGTGCCGGCGAACGCCGTCGCGATGGCGTTCTGCACATTGGTGCCGCCGGCGTGCAGGTTCCCGGCCAGGTCGCACCAGTCCTCGCGGGCCTGGACCCCGACCGGCGAGGAGACGGTCCAGTTGTTCGCGTCCGTAGACGCCGCGTTCGCGGCTGCCGTCTCCCGGTCCTTCTCGTCCTTGATCGCCTGGGCGAGCGCGGCGTCGGAGGCATCGGCCGCCTTCTGCGCATCGGCGACGGCGGTGGCCGCCGAGTTCGCCGCGGCATCCGAGGCGGCGCGCGCCTGGTCGGCGGCCTTCTTCAACGCGTCGGCGTCGTTGTGGGCGCCGACGGCGTTGGTGTGTGCGAGGGTTGCGTCCTTCTCCGCATCCGTGGCGGCCTGGTTGGCGCTGTTCGAGCTGGCCGTCGCGGCGGCCGACGCGGCATCGGCGGCCTGGGCGTCGGTCAGGGCCTGAGCCGCCGAGACGGCCGCGGCGTCATCGGCGGTTTTCGCTGCTGCGGCCTCGGTGGCCACATCGGCGGCAGACTTGCGGGCCGCGACCGACGACGCCGTCGCGGACGCGGAATCGGCAGCGGCTGCGGACGCGGATTTGGCCGAGTCCTTCGCATCCCCGCTGGCCTGGCCGGCCAGCGCCTTGGCATCGGCTGCCGCCTTGGCTGCCGCGTCCGAGGCGGCCTGGGCGGTCGCCGACTGTGCCTGGCTCAGGGTTTGTGAGTTGTCGGCGACGACGCCGGCGAGGCCGGCGGTGGTGTCGGTCTGCCGATAGGGCGCGCCCAGGGCCAGTGATTGTGCGGCGGCGGTGTTGGCGCCGGAGGCGGCATCGCGTGCGGCCAGGGCCGAGGATGCGGCGGCCTCAGCCTGGCCGGCAGCTATGGCGGCCGATGCGACAGCGGTGTCAGCATCCTTCTTCGCGGCATCCGCGGAGCCCTTGGCCTGGGCGGCGGCGACTGCGGCCGCGTCGGCGTCGGTCTGGGCCTGGACCGCGTCGCGGGCTGCGGCCACAGCGGTGGCGTCGGCGTCAGCGGCGGCGGCGTGTGCGTCCCAGGCAGCGGCCTGCGATTTCGCCGCGGCCGCGTGCGCGTCAGCGGTGGCCGCCTGGGCCTTTGCCGCTTCCGCGGCGGCGGTTGTGGCGGCGGCCCGGGCCATGACGGCTGCGGCGCTGGCCTGGTCTGCGGCCTTGCCGGCGGTGTCGGCCGCCGTGGCCGCGCTCGCTGCGGCGGCGTCGGCCGCATCAGCGGCCTTCTTCGCATCGGCGGCTGCTGCCGTGCCCACGGCGGCGGCCGCAGCGGCGTCTGCGGACTTGGCTCGCGCCGCCGTGACGTCCTTCAACGACTGCGCGGTCACCGAATCGGCCCGGGCCCGGGCCGCCCGCGTCTCCGCATCAGCCGCAGCACTCGCCTTCGTCTTCAGTGTCGCGACGGCATCGGCCGAGGTCTTGTCCGCCGCGGCGGTCGCCTGCTGCTGAGTACTCGCATCGCCCTGCGCCTTGGCCGCGGCGGCGCGCTGGGTCTGGGCCGTCGCCGCGGCGGCATCGGCCCGCGAACGGGCATCCTCAGCCGCGGCCCGCTTCGTCTTGGCCAGCGTGGCCTGCGCAGCGGCATCTGCCTGTGCCTTCTCGGCGACACCGCGCGCGGCGTGCGCGTCAGCGACCTTGTCCTGGGCCTGCATCGCCCGATCGGCGGCGTCGGCAGCGGCCTTGTGCGCCTGATCGGCAGCCTCGGCGGCGGCGGCCTTGCGGAACTGCGCGTCCAGCGCCGCGGACTTGGCCTGCAACTTGGCCCACTCGCCGGCGGCGTCCGCAGCGGAGGCCCCGACCGCCGCCTGCGCGGTCTGGACCGTCAGCACCGCGGCGTCCACCGCTGCCGAGGACGCCTTGGCGACCTGCGCCGCCTGCTGCGCATAAAGCAGGCCACGGCCATAGGGCGCACCCTCGGCCTTGGCAATGCCGGCCGCCGCGCCCTGATCCGCGTTGATCTTCGCAACCTGCGTGTGGGCGTCCGCGGCGGCTGCGTTCGCGATGTCGAGCTGGGCTTGGATGTGGGTCTTCACATCGGCCATGTCCTGCTTGACCCGGGCGATATCCGCGACCTGATCCGCCGACAGGTCGCTCTGGTCCCAGCGGGCCTCGGCACGCTGTGCCTCGGCCAGGCGCTGCCCGGTCCAGGACTCCCACATCGCCTCGATCATCGCGTCCGAAGCCTTGTTCAAATCGGCACCGGCGGCGAGGTAGGCGCCGACGATGTCATCGCGCTGGCTGGCCTGCGAAGCCAGTTCTGCCTGCCATTCGGCGGAGGCGGCCTCGACCTCCGGCCCCAAGACGTCGTAGACGTCGAACGGGTTGGAGGCGTCACACGCGCCCCAACGCGTCTTGAGGTTCTCCACGTCGGTGCGGAACTCGATCGTGCCGGGCGCCGGGACATTCGCGGCCGTCACCGGGCCCTTGCCGGTGATGAAGTCCGCGACGTCGAAGGCATCGGTGCCCGGTGAGAACTGGATCGTGGGATCGGCGGTCTGAATGGCCTTGGCCCGGTCCAGCGCCGCCTGATCCGCCTGGGGCGGCGTCCCGTCATCGGGGTAGCCCGACTGGCTGTTGAACCTGTACTTCCACGCGTCGCTGGAGAAGTCCGGTATCAGCAACCAGCCGAGCGCGCCCACTGCCGGATCGATGTCCTGGTCAGTCGGCTGGTAATCGACGCTCGTGAGGACCGACCGGTGCGCATTCCAGCTGTTCTGCGTCTTGGCAACCCAGGCCTTGAAGGCATCCGAGTCCTGCTGGGACGCGGTGCCCAGCTCCGGACCGTCATCCCGGGGGCGATACGGGCCGATGTTGGCCGCGCGATCGGCATCGGACCCGGCCAGCAGCGGCTTAAGCGCAGCCTGCTGAATCGGCTGCAGAACGAACAGGTAGTTGCCGAAGTGACACAGGTCGTGCCGACCCTGCACACCCCAATCGGAGGAGTCGACCCATCCCGAATTGGTGACCGTGCTCCACCGGTTGGCATCGTATCCATCCGCCACCGGCGCCGGTGTCTGATCCGCCACCATCGCCGCCGACGACGGCCCGGCCGCCATGGCAGCCACCAACGCACCGGTCACGACAACCGGAACCCCACGCCTGACACGCTTCGTCGCAACACGACGAAGCCCCGCCCATGAAGGCACGCTTCCACCGCTCCCCATCGATGTGAAGGGACGAGCAGCGCCCGACGCCACCCGCCAACGCGACACGAGGGCTTCTCATGACCGCGCTGCGCAAGATTGGCAGAATGTTGATCAACTTCGCTAGACTGTTCGAATGTGACCTAGGGCACACCTTGCTACGGAGTTGTACCCCGAGCATGCCGAGACATCGGTCTATGCAGGCCAGACGATCAGCTGCGTTCCCGTCGCGGTCGGATGGTGCAGGAGCGTTCGAGGACTACGGCGATGCCCGAGAGCTCCTTAAGTCCGGCAGTGATCTTGTACCGTGCCAAAGCTGGCGAATACGTGCCCTGCCCAGCTGATTCACTAATCCGGTCAGGCGGCTTGTGCTTGCCGAAAAGTTCGCCCGTGCTGGTCAGGCGGGCTGTTCGATACTCGTTGATGACGCCACCCGCGCGGCGGGTCCGTCGGACCCGCAAGGCACGGCTGCCGAAGTTCTCGCCATTTGAACCACCCGATCAAGCCCATATTGCCTTGGCAGCGCGCGTCGTATCGACCTGCCTCCACCGCGACGCCTAGCAAGACCAGGGCCGGCACCCGGTCGCCTCTTTAGATCATCTGTTCGATAAGCTATGGGAAGGGACGGGCGGCGCCAGGACTCGAACCAGCCGGAGTCTCACTCCATGTCGAAAACCGCATCGCCTACGTTCAGCCGCAGGTCAGGGGCGGTACATCAACCCCCTGTAAATCCGTCGCGAAAGCTTCGAAGGTTCGAATCCTTCACCCGCCACACAGGTAAAACAGCTCCTGACCAGGTGAACTTTGGTCAGGGGCTGTTTTGTGTCCAGTCGCGTGAACGCTTTGATGTTATCGAACCGTCGGCGCCTTCGAGAATCTGTTTTCTTTAGGTAGCGACGCTGCGAGCGAATCAGATACCGAGGACTGATCCGCTCGAATGGCCACACGGACACTTTGTTGTCAGGCTTACGACTCGTCCTTGCTCACGCAGCACCTGAGTGTACTCGATCGTGCCCTCACACACGGAACATGTGACGACGGGCAGTTCGTCGTTTTTCATGCCGAGGAGTATCGCTTCCAAGACCTGCCGATCGCGCTCGGCGGTTGTTTGCCCGGTCATATATGCCTGCCCATCCAGGGAACGAATTCCGAAATATCGATGCCCTCGGCTGCGGCGTCGTCCAGTCGGCTCTGGGCGTCCGCCCGCAGCATCGCCCGGTCGGCATCGGCCAAGCCGGGTGTGAACTCCGCAGCTCGGAGACTGGCCTGAGCCTCCTCGAAGAATAGGACGTCCTGCTGCTTCCCGGCAAGCGCCGCCTCACGATGGCCGATGATTTCATGGCCGAGCCCTCCGCGCATCGAGACCAGCGAATTAGCGGATTCGGCGACGGTGCTGGGATAGGCGTCCAGCCCCACGTACAAGACGTCTTGCCCGAAGAGACTCGAATACGCGGTATTCATGTTGTCGCTGATGATGATTTTGTCTTCCGGCATCCCAAGCTCCAGCGCCGTTTGCCTCGCCTCGTCTTGCTGCCCGTCAGTCAAGAAGTCTTTGTTCCGGCCGCCTTTGGATACCTGCCAGATGCCGCCTTTCTTGTCCAGCGACCGTCCAGCGGATCCTTCGGCATCTTTCTCAGCACCGGTAAGGGCGTCAGCTTCAGCGCCCTCACCTTCTTTGCCGAGCTTGCCCAGTACGCGGCCGCCCGCGAATTGGAGCCCCAACATGCCGGCGCCGAACAGCGCGTCCTTGAAGTGCCCCTGCATGGCGTCACCGGTGATCTCCAACCCGGTTCCGGCCAGGGCTATGAGGTTGTCGGCTTCGGCCAAGCCAGCCGTGACGACGTCCACACCCGGAATCCAGGACGTCGCGAGCGCGAGCACGTCCAGAAACGGAGAAAGGTCGTTGGCTATCTCGGCGATCTTGCCGCCCCATTCAGCCAGGTCCGCGCCGATGTGCTCCCACCAGTGCTTGTTGTGGATGCCGTCCGACTGCGCGTGGTGCAGCGCCTTGGCACAGTCCTTCGCTGCCGAGATGCGGGAGTCGCGGGCCTGGTTCGCCTGCCCTGTCAGCGCGGCCATGTGGGCCTTGGCGTCGTTCAGCTTGGTCTGCGCGGTGTCGTGCGCGGTTTGGGCGTCGGTGACGGCCTGGGGATTGGGGCTGACGGCGTGGTTCTGCTGCGTAGTCTTCAGATCGTCCGCGGCGGTATTGGCGCTAGTGGTGGCGCGTTGGAGATCGACCTGGGCGTCCTGGGCCTGCCGCAACGCCGAATCAGCCTTGGCCTGCGCTGCCTGCAGCTTCGGTGCATAGGCGGACAGGGCATCGGAGGCCTCGCTGTAGGAGGTGTACAGCTTCTGTAGCCGACCCGGCAGCGGACCATAGGTCGACCTAAATGCATCAGCGGTCTGACCAACCCACTGCAACGCCGCCGTGTCCGAACCGAACGAGTTCAGGCTCCGGCATGCCGACTCCACGTCGTGTGCGAAGTCGCCGAACTCCTTGGCCAGCGCCTGTACCGACTCCACTACACCAGGTGTCGGATCCCCATCCAGACCCAGAATGTCCCAGCCAGACGGACGCACCATCAGTCGAACCCTCCCCCGAATGCGCTGCTCTATCCCCGTATCAGCAGCCCCTGGGGCCTGCAAAACCGGCTCCAGCCCCCTACACAACGAGAAACGATTCTACAAAGCGGTCACGATCTCGGTAACCCCTGAGCATGATTCGGTTGCGCTCTGTCCCGGCCGCTCCTCATGACGCCGGTCGGCCGTTCTCCATCGCTGAGGCGCTCATCATGGCCGCAAGTTACTTGCTGGGAGTCGTCCCCCACTGGGCGCCGTGAATAGCCGCTGAGCAGACGAATTCTGGTCAGGATTCCGGCTCCCGCACCTCGCCGCCGAGTGCCCGCCAGACCAGGGTGGCGGTGCGGGTCGGCCAGTCGGTGGGGGCGGGGTCGCCGGCGAGGGCGCGGCCGTACCAGTTGCCGGTGCACATGGGGACGGCGATGGTGAGGTCGGCGTCGTGGTTGATCTGGCCTAGGGCTTGTGCTGCTTCGAGGATGGTTGTGATGCGGTGGCGGCGGGGGTGGATCACGCGGGCTTGGTAGCGCTGTTGAACCTGGGGGTCGGTGTTCTCCTGGAGCATTGTGCCTACCAGGGATAGGCGGCCTGGTCGGGAGACGCCGCGTTGGAAGTCCGTCAGTTCGGCGACCAGGGCGGCGAAGGGGTCGGGGACTGTCTCTTAT
>NZ_JAAFZA010000267.1 GCF_015356865.1 Catenulispora pinisilvae | reverse complement strand
GACCGACGGCGTCCCGAACTGCGCATGTTGTCTCACGCACCAGAACCCTGCCGCAGACCAACCGCCCGGCCAACCTGCCACACCGAAGAAACCTGACGATCCTCACGGCGCGGAATATGGGGCTAGCTGCGGATGTCCTGTTGCCGAAGCTCTGACAGCACCGAGGCGATGGTCACAAAGTCGTTGTCGACATGGAGAACGGTCAATCCATGGTGAACAGCCGTCGCGGCAACCAGGAGGTCGATGGGGCCAGGGCCGCGGTGCTGCGACTTGAGCGTGAGTTTGTACTGGGCGGCATCGACCCAGCGCCACGCATCCTTCGGCACGGGCGCGAGCTCACACAAGATGTCGAGGACACCAGCCATCTCGTCGCGGTGCGCGGCGTTCTCCGCCGAGTAGAGGATCTCGGCGCGCGTCGGCTCGCTGACGTGAAACATGCCTTCTGCGCCGTAGTGCTCCCAGGCCTTCATAGTCCCCGGGTCACGCGTCAGATGCCAGAAGGCTGAGGTGTCGAGGAGGAACCCGAACCTCACTCCCGCCACGCCTCTTTTCGTGCTTCGTACGCGGCGATGCCCTTGTCGAAGTCGCCTCGTGTGCCCATGTCGGTCAACTTCCGCATCGCCTCAAGGCGCCTCAGCCTGGCTGCTGTCTCCCGCAGGGCCTTGTTGACAGTGTCCTTCTTGGTCGTGGTCCCCAGCAGCCTCATGGCCTCAGCCAGGGCGTCCTCATCTAGATCGATTTGGGTGAGCGACATGGTTCCGCCTCCGATCCGGCCATATGTACATGACATTGGCCTCCAATGTACATCATGTACGAGACGCCCGCAGGGCTGAACCGTGAGCCGACGTTGGCCGGCGCCCCAATCGGGCGATTTCGGCTGTCGCGGCGGGCCCACTTCGGGCCCGACTCAGGAGAACATGAGGGGTCCTCGGGCCTTTAGATATGCGTATCACCCCAGGTCAGCAGCTTGCCTACCTGGGGCGATACGACGCGGTACATATTTTCCGAACTGCGTTTCCGCAGGTCAAGCCACGTTCTAGATGGCTGTTGGGCCCAATTTGGGCCCAACTGGCGATCCGAAGGGATTCCGAGAGAAGGACCTCGCCCAGCTGCTCGATCTGGCGCGTGAGCGGCTGCCCGGTCCGATGATCATGATCTGGGACAACTCCGCCCAGCACATGATGAAGGACGGGATGTAGGACGGACAGTGAACGCCGTCGAGAACGAATCGGCGTTCACTTCTGACGTCAGCGTACGTCCGGCGCGGTCTTGTCCACCGTCGGCTGCGATCGACAGGGGCTGACGGCGTCCTCGAGTGCTCCCCAGATGATGTGGGGGACTCGACGGCTGTGGCGAACCCGTGCGGCACGTCAGCCTTTCAACGTCAGTGGCTCAATCGTCGCTGCATGGGAGGCCGAGGACGCGATGGGGTCGGCGATGGCGATGCGCAGGACGCCGTCGCGGAAGTCGACCTCGGCCTGGGCGGCGGCCTTCGCGTCGCGCCTTTTACCCATGTTGCAGGATCGGTGCTGCGAGTCGCCCGCGACAACATGGGGAATTAGGGCTCTTACTTGCGTGCGAGGGGTGGCCGCTGCCCGCGTCGCGCGTAGCGGATGTGTGGCGACGGCGAGGAGTCGCCGTGGATCAATCGTGTTGCCTGGTAACCGGTGGGATTGCGCACAGCCGGTAGCCGTCGTTAGCCGATGGTTCCTTGCGGCTCGGAATACCAGCGCGCAATGTCCTCGAACTCGCTGGTGACATGCTTCACGCGGCGCGCTGACCGCGTGAAAAGTGCCTCACGAAGTTCCGCAGGCGAGACCTGAACTGAGGAGAAGCGTGCGCGCGTGAACGTGTAACTGCGGTAGACGGCTCCCGCCATGTCGGCTACTCCGCGGGGAGTAGCGGTCCGGACGGCGTGACCGGGTGCCGCTGACGGGATCCCGCCATAACCGGATTCCGCCGCGAGGCGGCTCTATCGGAAAGTCCCACCCTCCATCAGCATACGAACTCGACCGGGCGCCATTGTCCGGCACGTGGACGATGTGGAGGAACGCACGTGCACTCAATCGATCTCAGGAGAACGGTCCTGGCCCTGGTCGCGGCGGGGGCGCTGGTCGGCCTCACGCTGTTCCCGACCGCCTCCGCCCAGGCCGTCGCGCAGCCGAGGGTCACCACGACCGCGCAGTGGCAGACGGCCCTGCCGCAGATCGCGGACCAAGGCGCCGGCTGCTATCAGGCCTCGTATCCCTCGTTGCGGTGGAAGGCCGCCGAGTGCGTGACCGCGCCGAACATCCCGTTGGTGCCGAAGGGAACGCGGACGTCGGCCGCCCACGCCGGACCGGCGACCGTCGGTGACGGCACCGACTACTCGGCCGTGGTGTCAGGGCTCATATCCAGGGCGACGGGCACGTTCACGAACGTGAGCTCGGCCATCTCTGAGAAGGGCGCGACCGGCGGCTCGGGCTCGCAGGTCGCGAACTCCTTCTCGCTGCAGATCAACAGCCAGTTCTTCGCCGGCAGCCCGGCGTGCGCGCGCAGCAGCAATCCGTCGAGTTGCCAGGCGTGGCAGCAGTTCGTCTATACCTACGACAGCGCCAGCAGCGGCGAGATCTTCATGCAGTACTGGCTGATCAACTACAACGCCACCTGCCCCTCGGGCTGGTACTCGTACCAGGCGGACTGCTACACCAACAGCGCCGCCAGCCGGGTGAGCACGGTCACCGCCAAGCAGCTCGCCACGGTCAAGCTGACGGGCACCGCGGTCTCCGGCGGCAATGACTCGGTGTCGCTGTCCGTCGGCTCGGGGCAGGCGGTCACGGTCACCGGCAAGGACACCAAGGTCAATCTCGCCGCCGCCTGGAACACGACCGAGTGGGGCGTCTACGGCGACGGCGGCGGCAGCTCCGCCAACTTCGGCAGCAACAACGCGCTGGAGGCGCGGACGGCGCTGACGTCCACCAGCAGCACAGCACCCAGCTGCGTCCAGGAGGGCTACACCGGCGAGACGAACAACCTGACGCTGACAGCCACCCCGGCCCTCGGCAGCGCCGCCTCGCCTACCATGGCCTCCGCCCAGACCGACGGCACGACCAACACCCCGAGCTGCGCCGTCGTCTCCTGACCCGGCCACACTCAGCTCGACGGCCCGCCGGGGCGAATCGCCCGGCATGTCGCCGGGTAGTGCCGGCACACCTGCTCATCGGCGGCGAGCAGGAACGTGGCGGCCGCGCACAGTGCGGTGACCGTGGGTTTCGCCGCCATGACCGGATCGCGGCAGGCAAGCGGCCACCGGTACGAGGATTGGCGAACGAACGGCCACCGGCGAACGCCGGATCGTCCTCGACCGGCACCGGCAGGTGCTCGCCCCACTACTAGAGGGAGAACCGGACGTCGGACGCGGCGCACTGGTCTGCGACTCGGGCCCAGCCGCGGCTTCAGGCCAAGCTCACCCCCAGCAGCAGCTCGCAATGCGCGAAACGTGCGGCGGTTGGAGTTCGGGCGCCTCGTCCAAGGCACCGCAGAATTGAGTTCGATCTGCGGGGCTCGGCCCATTTTGAGCCCAAATGCCGAAGGCGTGAGGAATCCTCGGACGTCTATGTAGACGTATCGCCCCAGGTCAGCGACTTGTCGACCTGGGGCGATACGAGGTGGTGCACATTCTTCAAACTGCGTTTCCGCAGGTCAAGCCACGCTCTAAATGTCGAAGTAATCGATATGAAAACCTGTGACCTGCGGAAACAAGCCCTGCAGGCTTGGCCGGCCCACTTCGGGCCCATCCTGCTCGACGGCGTCAGGTCTCACTGAGGTAGTCGCCCATCGCCACATCATCCGCGAAGGTCTCCCAAAAACCATTGTGAGCCGCTGCGACCACATCGATCCGCGACAGCTCCTCCCGGAGTTCCTCAGCGACCTCGTCCATGTCAGCCGAAGGGGCGCCGTCGAAGGGGTACCGCTGGATGACCGACTCCACGCATTCACAGAACTGCTTGAGCGTGGAGTTCACCGGATTGAGGTCGGCGCTGTCAGTTGCCGGCGCGTGGACGATCTCGCCCGTGGCCACGTTGACACCGATCCGTCCTTCCAGGCCGACCTGGCCGAAAGCCAGTACCGCAGGGGCGTCGCGGATCAACTCCGCCTCGTCCGAGGCCACATACTCGCGGCCGATCAGTCCAGCCGGAACGGCCAAAGTAGGGCCGACCTCGTCGCGCACCCAAGCGGGTGCGTTCCGCGCGATCGGGATCGTGATGATGCGGTACGACGGTTCCACGACGACCTCCTTGTGCTCACGGCCAGGGCAGCGCGTTGACCGCCGCCTTCACCGCCGGGTTGGTGGCCGCTCGGATGGTCTTCGTGACATCGCTCGTCGGCCCGTTCCAGCGCCACGACCACTTGACGGTCAGGTTCCCGTTGTTCACCGCGCCATCGAGCAGGGGCTTGCAGCGGGCCGCGCAAGGGGCGCGCTCTGAGTATATTTCGGCGATGTTGTGCAGGCCGCCGGCTTGCTGGATGAGGTCTTCCTCAGTGTGGAGGCCGCCACCGGACCGGCCGGTGACGATTTCACCGGTCTTCAAACGCGCCGCACCGTAGTTCGCCTGCTTTCCGATGGTCTTCCCGTCTGCCAGGCGCCGGGCCTTGGTCGCGTCGATCAGGTCGTCCTGTTTGTTGTAGTCGATCTGCGTTCCGACTTCGCAGGCGAGGCCGAACGGGTCGATCCAGGTGAGGGGATTGGGAACGTATGCGTGGTCGTTGGGTGCAGCGGTCAGGCCCAGCGGGTCGGGCGTGAGGTACGCCGCGGTGTCCGGGTCGTAGTAGCGGTGCAGGTTGTAGTTCAGGCCGGTCTCGTCGTCGTGGTACTGGCCGGGAAAGCGCAGTGGGCAGTCGAGATCAGGGTCTGCGGAGCTGGTTGTGGAGTGCCCCCACAGGGTTGTGGTGGTCTTCCAGGCGATGTGGCCGTCGGGGGTGACGAGTTCGGTGGGTGTTCCCACGAGGTCGGTGACGATGGCGTGGAAGGCCTCGTCGATGCGGCCTTGGTCGGCCTCGTCCGCCCAGGTTCGCCTGCGTTGGGCGGCCGGACGGAAGGTGCCGGGGTCATAGTCCCACGTAAGGGTGGTGAAAGTACCGTCGTCATGCGTGGTGGTCTGTTCGGCCAGGCGTACGCCGTCCCAGGTGAACAGGAACTGGTCCGTGACGGCCCCGGCGGCGTCTACGCGATGTTTCTCGACCCGGCGGCCGATGGGGTCGTAGGCGTAGCGCCAGGTGCCGTGGTCGGGGGTTTCGGCCTCGATCAGTTGATCTTGGCTGTTCCAGACGTAGCGCCAGGTCTTCCGTCGGCCGTCGAGGGTGCGGCGCGTTGTACGAATGACCCGACCTGCGTCGTCGAACTCTTGCTGGGTGCGGGCGGCCTGCTGAAGCAGTGTTCGTCGGGCGAGCGTGGGTTCGGCGTCGTCGCCCGTTGTTCCAGAGTCGGCGATGGCTACATTGCCGAAGGAATCGTAGGCGTAGGTCTCGCGCCAGTCGTGGGCGCTGACGGACGTTACCCGGCCTGCCGCATCGGACGTGAGACGACGGGTGCCCCGCAGGCTGTCGCGGATCTCCTCCGGGATGCCGTCGGCACGCCAGGTCCACGAACGTGACATGACCACCGAGTCCGCGGCAGCGGATCCGCCGTCGGGGCCGGCGCCGGCGACGAGATTTTGGGCAGTGAGTCGCCCTGCCGCGTCGAATGCCTTGGACAGGCGTGTGCCGGGGCCGAGCCGCCGTTCGGTCTCCTGACCTGTTGCGTCGAACGAGAAGTCCAGTCGGTCGGCGCCGGCTTCGAGCGCGGACGGGTTGCCTGCGGTGTCGAACTTCCAGACGGATTCCATGCCGGTCGCTGTGGTACGGCTGGCGCGTCGGCCGGCCGCGTCATAGGCGTACCGCATGCTGCGGCCGTGGACGGTCTCGGCCACGACCCGGCCGCACACGTCGTGTTCGAAGGTCAACGTGCTGCCGGGGCCTGTAGCCGTGGCCAGCCGGCCCGCGTGGTCGTAGGCGTAGGAGTAGTCGCCCTCGGCGGTCGCCCGCCCGGTCATCCGGCCCGCCGCGTCGTAGGCGATGAAGACGCTGTCGCCTGTACCGGTGGTTCGAGCGGTGAGGCGCCCGGCTGCGTCGTAACCGTAGTCGAGGCGCCGACCGTTGAAGTCGGTCTCGCTGGTCATCCGGCCGGTGGGGTCGTATGTGTAGTCCCAGTTTGCGCCAGCGGGGTTGGAGACCCGCAGCAGACGTTGTTCGGTGTCGTACTCGAATGTGTGGCGGACGCCGTCCATGCCGGTACGCGCGATCAGCGTGTCGAACGGGCCCGGCTCGAATACCGTGGCGGCACCGATCGGATTGACGGTGCGCAGCAGACGACCCTCCGGGTCGTTCTCCCAGCGTGTGGTCGCGTCGTCCGGACCGGTCTGGGAGACCAGCCACCCCTCGGCGTTCCACTCCAGGGCCGTGACCGCGCCCAACGGGTCGATCAGGCGGATCGGTCGTCCGGCGGAATCCCGTTCGACCCGGGTTGCCGAACCAGCCGGATCGACCACGGAGGCCGGCAGTCCCGCGGCGTTGACCGTGTAGCGAGTAGTGGCACCTGTCGGATCGGTCTCGGCCGTCAGCGCGCCCTGAGGACCGACTTCGAAGCGCTTCCGGGCTCCGGCGGGGTCGGTCACCGAGATCAGGTTCCCGGCGTCGTCGTATTCGCGGTGCCACTCCGCGCCGTCCGGGCCGGTGACTTTGGTGATCTGGTGGAGATCGTTGTATTCCAGGGCGGTCGTGGCCCCGTCGGGATCGATGATGAGGCGGACAACCCTGACGGCTATTACCCCGATGTCGTAGCCTCAGGCAGCCTCGCCGTGGCGCTTCAAGCCGCCGCGGCCGAGAGCGGACCGCTGTGTCCCGAGCGCCCGGCCGGTCTCGTCGATGTCGCCGACATCGACCGCTAGTACCTCGACGCAGCGAGTGCCGTACTTGATGCGAAGCTCTCGCGGGGCGTTTCAGCTCGAAGGCGTTCTGAATCAAGGTCCCGCTCGGGTTCGCGCTGGGGTTCGCCGCTGTCGAGGTGGTGACCCACGGCCCGTGCAGGCAGCTGATTCTCCCCTGGCGAGTCGGCACAGGGGGAAACTGTTCTCCGATTCCAGGAACAACGTGTGCCTTCAATGCCGCTGTGTCTCTTGTGCCGACGTCACGCACGGCGATCGTATTGGCGCACCACAGATTCGAACCGAACACATTCCATATCGGAGGGTGTCTTTATGGACAATCGGCCTTTGACGTTGATGGCGGTCCACGCCCACCCCGACGACGAGGCGACAGGTACCGGAGGGGTTTTGGCGCGGTACGCGGCCGAGGGCATCCGCACGGTCCTGGTCACCTGTACTGATGGCGGCTGCGGGGACGGACCGGGAGGCGCGAAACCAGGCGACCCCGGCCACGACCCGGTCGCAGTGGCTGCTCTCCGGCGTCAGGAACTCAAAGCCAGCTGCGACGTCTTGGATATCACCCATCTGGAGACGTTGGATTACGCAGACTCCGGAATGATGGGCTGGGCGACCAATGACGCGCCCGAATCCTTCTGGCGGACACCCGTCGAGCAGAGCGCCGCGCGCCTGGCCGATCTCATGCGGCGCTACGAACCCGATGTGGTCGTGACCTACGACGAGAACGGTTTCTACGGTCACCCCGACCACATTCAGGCGAACCGTGTCACGGTGGCGGCGTTGGCGCTGACTGAACTGACGCCGAAGGTGTACTGGACGACGGCGCCGCGGTCCGCAATGCGGAAGTTCATGGAGGCGATGCGCGAGTTCGACCCGGAGTGGACCGAGCCGGATCCGGCAGAGGTCGCGACGGTGCCTGAGATCGGGCTTCCCGACGAGGAGATCACTACGTGGGTGGACGTCTCCGAGTTCGGAGGTCAGAAGTTCGGCGCGCTGGCAGCGCACGCCAGCCAAGGCGAGAACATCTTCTTCCTGAAGATGGGCCAGGAGCGGTTCACGGATCTGATGGGCGTGGAGACCTTCGTCCGAGTCCAGGACGGCACCGCAACCGGCGCGGACGTGCTCGAGAACGACTTGTTCGCCGGACTGCGCTGAGCTGACGGAAATTTGGCACCGGCGGCCGTCCTGCACCTGGACGGCCGGCAGCCCGAGCGGCGGGCGCGCAAGTTCGAGTCTTGGTGGCGGGCCCATTTCCAGCCCAAATCACGAGAACGTGAGAGATCCTCGGACGTCTATGTAGACGTATCGCCCCAGGTCAGCGGCTTGCCGACCTGGGGCGATACGAGGTGGTGCACATTTTCCAAACTGCGTTTCCGCAGGTCAAGCCACGTTCTAGATGTCGAAGTACTAGACATGAAAACCTCTGACCTGCGGGAGCGGCGTCTGTAGGCTCGGTGGGCCCACTTTGGGCCCACTTTGCCCACGGCCGCACTCGCCGCCAGGGAGGCCGTCCCTGGGCGCTCGATCAGGCGAGTCGGGCTAGCAGCGTTCGAGAGAGGCCGCCAGCGACTTCGTCGGCGCCGTTTCCCAACGCGGCCAGGCTGACCGACTCGTCCGGCTCGGTGCGTAGCATGCCAGTTGAACGGCCAAAACCCAGTGGCTGGGCACTAGACCGCGAGTGATTCGGATCAAAGGTGCCGATACTTACGGTTGCGTCCGACGACATACCAACCGTCACGACGACGTGCCCCTGCTCGATGATGTCCAGTCCCCCCCACCAGCCGGAGCATTTCGGCGATCTGGTGCGGCAGCGCCTCGGGATCCAAAATTGAGCCCATCCGGTCCTTTGGAAGCGTGGCCCTGATCGAAATCTGGCTAGACCTGTAGAGCCGAACTTCCAGAAGTGTCCAGGCCTGGGGTTTGTCCCACGCCGGCCGACGGCGGTGCTCGACGTTGACGGCCACATGATCCTTGGATCTTGCTAGCCTGAGGGCAACGTCATCCTGGACGCAATGGGTTCGGCGCACGCGCCCTACCATTGATTCAGTAAGCTGCTCCATTTCGCGAGCGGAGTATCCAGGGTGATCCACGGCCAACACGTGGACTTCAAGCAGAGGTCCGTGGCTGCCACTGGAGGAATTCGCTCCGTTGGCGTCCCCGATCCAGCTCACGTCAGGAAGTTTTGTCAACCTCTTGAACTCCAGAGGGGACGGAGCTGAATTCAGCTCACGTAGTCCTTGGGTAACCTTGATCAGAAGGTCTGCTGTGTTGTCGAAGGAGCCGCGGAACACGCCCTTGCCGTACGCCTCCACGGTTCGAGCGAACTCGTGCTGCCTAGCCTCGAGGTTCACCCCCGTCTTGCGATAGACAAGCCGGGGCATGCCCTTCTGCTGTGCGTGAACCCATTCGTCGTGAGTGGCGGATTGCCCGGTCTCCGGGAATACGTGACCGTAGTTTGGACCTAACAGGAGCAGGCAGACGTCTGCTGAGTCCAGAGCCTGCAGGCAAGCCTGCCTACTGGGCGTGGGCTGAGCTGAGAAGTCCTCGAAGCGCACAGGCGTATGCCCCAGCGCCATGATCAAGCCGGGGAGGGAGTCGCGCTCTTCTTCCAAGCCCTTTCGTGCGCTGCTGATGAAGACTTTCACGCTACGCTGTCTCCAGTGGTAGGGGTTCGCCTGGGAACCACAGTGGCTCACGCATATTCTATCCGAATGCGGATGGGGGCAGAGTTGATGGCCGGGATCTCGGATGAGGCGATACGTGCCTACTGGAAGGAACATCGGGAGCAACTGCGCCAGTGTGAGACTCAGCGCTCGACCTTGACCAACCTATTGATCGTACTCACGGCTGCCTTGAGTGCTCTGATTGTGCAGCAGCACTTCTCGTTGTACGTCATCCCCCTGTGCATATTTATCATGCTGGCCGGCCTGTTTGGTGCAGTCGCTGTGTCGAAATACTACGAGCGGGCCACTTACCATCTGTCTCAGGCGCGTGCTCTGACCAGGGATCTCGTGGCACTCGGAGTCTTGGGCACCGACGAGACCCTAGTAAAGGCGCGAGCCGATCACTACAGCGCCTTTCCTCGACTGCACCGCATTCGGCTCCACAGTCTGTGGGTGGCTCTACATTTCGCAATTATGCTCTACGGGCTGTCGCTGCTGTCTGTATGCCTAATAAATGCCTGATGTGGAGTGGGCTAGCGAATCACGTTCTTGGTCAAGTGGCGGTGGTCGTTCGGTATTCTGAGCGTCAAAAAGTAGGGTTGGTAGTGGGCCCTCGGCGTTCGAGAGGTCGTCTTCTAGGGCGGTCGGGTTCGCGAGGTGGCGTCACCCTCGCATAGACGTGGACAGTCGTGGTCGATCAGTTGGGCGCGGGTGACCGCGGTCGCGACGATTCGCGGCGTGGTCCATATGCGGGTTCCAAGCGATGTCGCTAGGGCTTGTTCCGGTCCGTGTCCCGATCGGTATCGCGCGATCCTAGGGTTAGCGGGAGTCCGAGACCAGGCTGGCCGCGGTCCGAGCTGAGCTCTCGCAAGATGGCCGGCGATGACTTCAAGATTGCGACGCGCTGTTCCGACGTCGAACCGTCTAGCAGCTGCTTCATCGTCTGTTCCTTGGACTTCAGTTCACGGAAACGGACGAGGACCCACCCGGCGACGCCCACGACAATCGACACAACGTAGGGCCACGGCGATATCCAGGGGGCCATCACGGTTGCTCCTGATGATCAGCAGCGACGTCGAACTGAACCAATTCATCGCCGAGGCCGATGACAAATGCCTCGGCCAGGTCGCCAATGGTCTCGATCGCCGTCGTCAGGATTCGGCGCTGCTGGAAGAGGCCATTCAGTGTTTCCTGGAGATCGTCTGCGGCCCCCGAGTCGATCGCAGGGATCTGCAGGTTCCCGATATCAACGCGTTTAATGGTCGTGCCCATGCCCTGCTGTTGCCCGAAGTGGGAGATGAGCGCGGCCAGTGTCAGTGGGGCCATTGTGCCAGGCCTCGGACGCAGAATTTGAACCATAGGGCCCCTCCCGACAGCTCCGCCGGCAGTGTCCACGCCTGCGCGAATGCGCCCTTCAGTGGCGACGACCACATCGCCGGGCTGGGTCAGCATGACGTCCGGCAAGAGATCCAAATCAACACTGTCGCTGGGAGAGACCGAGAGGTCGGTCGCGATGTCCCCAGGCCTGATCAGAGGCGTCGTGCCGGTACCGGCAACGTCAGACTTGATCACGGGGGATCGCACAAGGTCCGCTACATCGGTGATCTTTACGGTTCGCTTGGTCTGCTGACCCATGGGTTGTGCAACCTCGACCGCGAATGCTCGGCGTGTGGGTGTAGTCAGCAGAGACGCCTTAAGATCCTCTAGGCGTCGCTGCCCACCACGGATTCGGTCGACGATTGCTGCGGGGTCGTTGTGGCGTTCCATCCAACGGGCAGGGACCAAGGTGCTCCCTTCGGTCAGCAGACGACTAATCGGAACCCTGGCTGCTGCGACGCCGAACTCGTCGACGGTGCGGTCGCCTGAGCGGAGTCGCGCTATGGCAAGTTCGATGCGTTCGATGTGCTGGTCCTCGAGCAGGGTCCGCCCTCGGCTGCCTTCGGCGATCTTGGAGGCGTCGACGAGCAGTACATCTGAAGAACTGGCCTCATCGGGACGGCGCAGAATCCAAATGGCCACCGGGATGCTCGTCAAGGCATACAAGCCGCCGGGCAAGGCGATAACCGCCTCGATACAACCGGCTTCGAGAAGGCGTCGACGCAACTCGGCGTCGACGCCACTGCGGAACAGCGGCCCGTTCGAGGTAACGATGGCGGCGCGGCCGCCGGGATTGAGCCGACTGATGGCGTGCTGTATCCACGCCACGTCGCCGGCGTTTTTGGGAGGCTGTACGAAACGCCACCTGGCGGGGTCGGTGTCGTTCTCTGGGCGCCACCGGCTGGCAAAAGGCGGGTCAAGCAGGACGAGATCGGCACGCAAGTCCGGCAATGTAGCGGCGGTCAGGCTGTCTCCGTAGCTGACTTGGGCGGCTATTCCATGTGCTGCCATGCGAAGCCTTGTCAAGGTGCTCGCCGATACCTGGAGGTCCTGAGCGATCAGCTGTAGATGGTCAGACTTGGCCGCGCGCGCAGCCGCCAACAGAAATGTCCCTTGGCCGCACGCGAAGTCTGCGACGGTGCCATGGACGGGAAGCAGCCTGGTAAGGAGCTGCGCGATCCCATCCGGGCTGGAATGCTCGCTTCCGCTCCGTGGTCCGCGCGCCATGCTGGAAAGAAGCGCCTCGAAGGTCTCGGGGATGCCGAACTCGAGGGCAACGGACGCGACGTTCTGCACCAGCGGCGCGAGCTTCGCCCACTCCGGGGCGTCGATCAGCCCTGATACGCGGAGTCGGTCGGAGCTCACTTCGCGAGAGATCCGGCTGGTAAGGTCCTTGAGGACGTCGTAGACGTCGTCGGAGGAACCGGCGGTGATCCTGCGCAGGAACTCAGCGGCTGGCTGGGGGTCGTAAGCGATTGAGGTGGATCCCAGCACCTCCATGCCGATAAGTGCAGCCTCCTCCACTTGAAGGAAGCCGCGGCCTGCGCTAACTGCCGTCCAGACTCCCTGTTCGGGGGATCGCTTAGCTCGCTTCTTGCCGTGCTTGTCCATCCACGCGAAGACATCCGCAGCGCGGAAGAGTGCGACAGTGTCGTTCTCCTCGACTGGAGCCGGGAAGTCATCGTGCCTCTTGCGCCAGTTGGTAACTGCCGGCCGACTCACGCCAGCCAGACGCGCCATATCGGTCATGTTAAGCAGCGTCGGGCTGTCGGATCGGCGAGTCTCCATGTGGACAGGTTAACCCCCTAAACGCCGCCATGGCAAGTGTGTAGGGGGTTAACATTACAACCGTGCGTGTCGGGTTTTGCGCTGCCTGATCAACCCAGGCCGCGCTCAGGGCTCGGTCTGTCCGGAGCTTGCGGTCAGTACGCCGCGGCCCACTTTGGGCCCAACTCAGAAGAAGATGAGGGATCCTCGTGTATCTATATAGACGTATCGCCCCAGGTCGGCGGCGTGCCGGCCTGGGGCGATACGAGGTGCTGCATATTTGTCCGACTGCGTTTCCACAGGTCAGATAATCATCTAAATGTCGAAGTAGTGGATATGAAAACCCCTGGGCGAGTTCTACCGGTCGTCGCAACGCGTTGTGGTTGTGTGGTCTGACAGTAGCTTGGTGAGGCGTTCGGCTGGGGTATCCCAGTCGAGGACTTTGCGGGGTCGCCGGTTGAGTTTGGCGGCGACGG